>JAHVKF010000003.1:338409-676818 GCA_019800895.1 Halomonas denitrificans | reverse complement strand
CGGTCACCGGGCCGGCCAGGCCGCGCGCCGCGTCGGACACGATCAGGATGGGAGGCGGCGCATCGAGGTCGTCGTCGGGCAGCGCGCGAATCCGCACCAGCGCATCGACCTCGCCGCCGCGCAGGCCGGTCATCCCCGTCTCGACCGAGTCCACCGGCGCGGCAGCCAGCGCCGCGTCGGCGACCATGGCGTCGACCAGCGCGCGCGTGTCCGGCGCGCCAACCTCGTCGACGACCTGCACGCGCAGCTCCAGCGATTCGCCTTCCGTGCCGGAAAACACCTCGGCGAACACGAAGAACATCAACGGCGGCAGCGCGAACACCATCAGCAGCGCGCCCCGGTCGCGGACCAGCGCCAGCGCCATCACCCGGAACACGGTGGCCAGGGTGCGGAGGATCATTTCGCACGCTCCGGAGGGCGCCCGAACATTCGGTGCCAGAGCGAGTCCAGCGCCGGGCGTCGGACCTGCCATTCGAGCGCGGGCAGGTCGTCGAGCTGACAGAGCTCCTCGCGTACGGCAAGGCCGCGCCAGCGCAGGGGCGCATCCGGGTCTTCCGGCGCCAGGCCCATGGTCCGCAGGCGTTCGGCGACTGCGGCGTCTGGCTCGGTGCCGAGCACCACGACGCACTCGCGCGCATCCCCGAAGGCCTCGCGGATCAGCGCCTCGGGCGCGCCCTCGGCGACCAGCCTTCCGCCGTCGAGGAAGGCCGCGCGGTCGCAGATGCGGCCCAGCTCGTCCAGATCGTGGCTGGTGATCAGCACGGCGATGCCGTCGGCGGCCAGATCGACCAGCAGCTTCTCGATCGCCAGGCGCGCCGGCAGGTCGACACCCACCGTAGGCTCGTCGAGGATCAGCAGTTCGGGCCGGTGGACGATGCCGCAGGCGATGTTGGCGCGCCGCTGCCAGCCGCCGGACAGGGTGCCGACGCGCTGCGCCGCCACCTCGTCGAAGCCGCAGGTGGTGCAGGCGTGGCGCGCCGCATCGGCGGCCACGGCCCGATCCAAGCCGGCCAGGCGGGCGAAGGTCTGCAGGTTTTCGAGCACGTCCAGGTGCGGGTACAGCGCGAGCCGCTGCGGCACGAGGCCGATCCGTCGCCGCGCGGCCGCACTGGCCGCCGGGTCCTCGTCGTGCACGCGCACCGATCCCGAATCGGGCCGGAGGCGCCCGCACAGCAGCCGGATCAGCGTGGACTTGCCGGCCCCGTTCGGGCCCAGCAAGGCGCAGACCTGGCCGGGAAACAGCTGCAGGGACACGCCGTCGAGCACGCGCCGCCGGTCGAAGGCGAACGCGAGATCCCGGGCGACCAGCGTCGCGGTCGCGGTTCTCATGGCGGGTTCATCGGGCCGGCTTCGGGAAGCGGGGTTCAGAGAAAGCGGGCGAACAGGTCGCGTACGTAAGCATCCAGCGAGGCCTCGCCGCGCGAGGGCGGCAGCACCGTATCGCCGGCGGCCAGCTCCTGCTCGACGCGGGCGAACAGGGCGTCTTCGCCGATCCGGTGGACTGAACCGGCCTTGTCGCGGTCCAGGCCCGCGTCCTTGCCCGAGTCGGCGCCGTACTTGCGCACGTCGAGCAGGTCGTCGGCGGCCTGGAAGGCCTGGCCCAGGTGGCCGGCATAGCGCTGCAGCGCCTCGAGGTCGCCGTCGTCCAGGCCCACGATGCAGCCGGCGCCGGCGGTGGCCAGTTCGAACAGCACACCGGTCTTCTGGTGGTTGATCTCGGCCACGGCATCGGAATCCAGCGCCGCGGCACGCTCGATCAGGTCGCGGCTCTGGCCGGACACCAACCCCGCCGTGCCGACCGCGGTCGACAGGCGGTCGACCAGGTCGCAGCGCAGGTCCGCCTCCAGCGCCCGATCGCGCGCCAGCACGCCGAACGCCTGGTTCAGCAGGGCCACCGCCGCCAGCGTGGTCGTCGCCTCGCCGTAGGCCTGGTGGCAGGTCGGCTGGCCACGACGCAGGCTCGCGTCGTCCATGCACGGCAGGTCGTCGAGCATCAAGGACGCGCAGTGGACCATCTCCAGTGCGCAGCCGAAATCGATCATCCGTTCGGGGTCGCCGCCGAAATGCAGCGCGGTGCGGATCGCCAGCATCGGCCGCACCCGCTTGCCGTTGGCCAGCAGGCAGTAGCGCATGGCCTCGGCCAGCTGTGGACAGGTCGCGCTCGCGCCGTCGTTCGGGCCGGGCAGCAGCTCGGCCAGGCGGGCGTCGATGCGGTCTCGCCAGCGCACGTCCAGGCCGGCGTCCTGTTCGGAGAGGTCGAGCGAGCCGGACTCGTCGGAGCGGTCGGACAGGGCGTCTTCAGTGGTCGCGGCCATGCGGCCCTCCCCTCGTCATGGCGGCTGGAGTGCAGCAGGCAGTGACCGACACGAGGTCGAAAACGGCCGTTGGCGATTCGGTACGAGCCCGCTGCATGGCTCCATGGTAGCCGCCGACCGGTCCGAAATGAAGCCCGTCGTCCTGCCGCGCGCTCACGGCGCCTTGCCCGCCACGGCGCAGACTCCGCGAGCGGGTATGCTGTGCGGCAGCCCCGCCGTGCCGGATGCCGGCACGACATCGCCGACTATCAGGGATTCCCGCGCCCTGGATTGCGTGGGGATTCGTTACCGAGCAGCAACGGAGCAGCAACCGACCATGACCCAACCCCGTACCGCCGCCGTCATCGGCTCCGGCTTCGGCGGCCTTGCGCTCGCCATCCGCCTGCAGGCCGCCGGCATCCGCACCACGGTGCTCGAGAAGCGCGACAAGCCGGGCGGCCGCGCCTACGTCTACGAGGACCAGGGCTTCACCTTCGACGGCGGCCCGACCGTGATCACCGACCCCTCGGCGCTGCGCGCGCTGTGGGAGGTGGCCGGCAAGAACATGGGCGACTACGTCGAGCTGCTGCCCGTCGACCCGATGTACCGCCTGTGCTGGCAGGACGGCAAGGTCTTCGACTACACCAACGACCCGGATCGGCTCGAAGAGCAGATCCGCCGCTTCAACCCGGCCGACGTCGACGGCTACAAGCGCTTCCTCGAGTACTCCTACAAGGTGTTCGAGAAGGGCTACCTGGACCTCGGCCACAAGCCCTTCCTGAACTTCGGCTCGATGGTCAAGGTCGCGCCGGAACTGATGAAGCTGCAGGCGCAGAACAGCGTCTACCGCCAGGTCTCGAAGTTCATCAAGGACGAGCACCTGCGCCAGGCCTTCTCGTTCCACCCGCTGCTGGTCGGCGGCAACCCGTTCCAGACCTCGTCGGTCTACACGCTGATCCACGCGCTGGAGCGCGAATGGGGCGTGTGGTTCGCCAAGGGCGGCACCGGTGCGCTGATCCGCGGCATGGTCAAGCTGTTCGAGGACCTCGGCGGCAAGATACGACTCAACGCCGAAGTCGCGCAGATCGACACCGCCAACGGCAAGGCATCCGGCGTGCGCACCAAGGACGGCTGGCACGGCGAGTTCGACGCCGTGGCCAGCAACGGCGACGTGCTGCACACCTACCGCGACTTGCTCGGCCACACGGACCAGGGCCGCAAGAAGGCCCGCTCGCTGGCCAACAAGCGCTGGTCCATGTCGCTGTTCGTCATCTACTTCGGGTTGAACCGGGTGCACGAGAACCTCGAGCACCACATGATCCTGTTCGGCCCGCGCTACCGGGAGCTGATCCAGGACATCTTCAAGGGCCCGGACCTGCCCGACGATTTCTCCCTGTACCTGCACAACCCGTCGCTGACCGACCCGTCGCTGGCGCCGGAAGGCTGCAGCACCTACTACGTGCTCTCGCCCGTTCCGCACCTCGGCAAGGCGGACCTCGACTGGGACGAGGTCGGGCCGAAGTACACGGACCGCATCCTCGACTACCTGCAGAAGCACTACCTGCCGGGCCTGAAGCAGGACCTGGTCACCTGCCAGACGCTGACGCCATTTGGATTCAGGGACGACCTGAACTCGCACCTGGGGTCGGCCTTCTCGGTGGAGCCGGTGCTGTGGCAGTCGGCCTTCTTCCGCCCGCACAACCGGGACGCGAAGATCCCGAACGTCTACCTGGTCGGCGCCGGCACGCACCCGGGCGCGGGCATCCCCGGCGTGGTCGGCTCCGCGCGCGCCACGGCCGGGCTGATGCTCGAGGACTTCGACCTGCCGGCCCAGGCGAGCTGAAGGGTGGATTCGGCCCGCGCACCCAAGGACGACGCGCTGGGCCGCGAGGCCGCCGACACCATTGCCGAGGGCTCCAAGAGCTTCGCCACCGCCTCGAAACTGTTCCGCCCGGCCATGCGCCGGGACGTGCTGCTGCTCTACGCCTGGTGCCGGCACTGCGACGACGTCACCGACGGCCAGGCCTTCGGCAGACACCAGACCGGCACCGCCTCGCCGGAAACCCTGGAACGGTTGAAGCAGGAGTCCCTGAACGCCTGCTGCGGCCAGCCCAACGACCAACTGCCCTTCCGCGCCCTGGCCGAAGTCGCCAAGCGCCACGAGCTGCCCGAAGAAATCGTGCTGGACCACATCGCCGGCTTCGAGCGCGACGTCGAGGGCTGGCAGCCGCAGACCACCGACGACCTGCTCGAGTACTGCTACTTCGTCGCCGGCGCCGTCGGCATTCTGATGGCCCGCATCATGGGCGTGCGCGATGTGCCCACGCTGCGCCGGGCCAGCGACTTGGGGCTAGCCTTCCAGCTGACCAACATCGCCCGAGACATCGTCGAGGACGCCCGCGCCGACCGCTGCTACCTGCCCGTCGAATGGCGCACCCAGGCCCGGCTGGACATCTCCGACCTGGTCAAGCCCGAGCGCGCACAGGACGTCCACCCGCTGGCGGCCAAACTGGTCGAACTGGCCGAGCCCTACTACGCCTCGGCAAGAATCGGCGAACGCGCCCTCCCCACCCGCGCCGCCTGGGCCATCGCCACCGCCCGCGGCGTCTACCGCGACATCGGCCTGCAGGTGCGCCGCAAAGGCCCCGAAGGCTTGGCCGAACGCGCCTACACCTCGAAGGGCCGCAAGGCCTGGCGCGTGGTCACCGGGGGCAGCCAGACGATTGGAGGAAGGTTCCGGAACGGTGCGGCGCAACGAGGCGACCTGTGGACGCCTAGAGCACTGGCCGGCCAGGAAACCTGACGATCGGAGAGTTCGGAATGGGCGAAGGAACGAAGCACGAGAAGCAGAACATCGAAGCCGCCTGCCCCTGCGGCAACGCCCGCCTGAAGATCCACGCCCCGCCACGCTTCCGGATGTACTGCCACTGCACCATCTGCCAACGCTTCAACCAGGCCCCGTTCGCCGACGTGCTGATCTACCGCGCCAGGGATGTCGACCTACCGGAACTCGGCGCCGTCGAATACGACACCTACAAACCCCCACCCAACGTCCAGCGCGGCAAGTGCGTGGTCTGCGGTGCAGCGGCCGTCGAGACCTTCCACGCCCCGCTATTGCCAAAACTGACCATGGTCCCGCGCGCCATGCTGCCGGTAGACGCCGAGCTACCGGAGCCAGTGGCGCATTTCTTCTACGAGACGCGGGTCGAAGATGCGGAGGATGGACTGCCGCGGCATGAGGGGTTTCTGCCGAGCCAGTGGTCGTTTTTGAAAACTTACTTAGAGATGAGAGTCTAGGGGTAACGCAGGCACAAAACGAGCCACCAAACCTCATTAGATCGACTAACTGATAGATCACTAGTCCTCGGACTTAGACTTCCGTAGGAGAAACAGGCAGTACAGCAGTGTTCCTATGAGAAGAGAGCTGGAAACCAACTTCTGGTGAGCGCCGATTAGTTCCGACTCAACGAAAGTTGCCAGGCAAAGGCAAAACCATACAAAGACTGTAAAGTCGCTCAAAGCCATCGTCAGCTTGCTAACGCTGACCCTGCGCCCGGCGAAAACATTCCAGAACGCCGACCTCTTTGGCCTTTTGTCGTAAAAAATGTTTCCCGTGGCGAAGTGCTGAAGGACATTCACTTTATCTTCCCAGTACTCTTGCCAGTACTTGCTTCCTCGATTCCCCTGCGACCACACCACACTGCAAACAAGCCCAAATAATGCAAATACTAGGGCGATCGGGGAAGCTTCGTTAATCGATGCCAAGTATCCAACTAGCGCTGCGGCCACGAATCCCCAGAAAAACAAGCTTCGTTGCCAGAAGAGCTGAATCTCTAGCTTTCGATTATCGTGGGCGATATCAAACGCCTTCTCAACGGCGATAACGCTATCAATACGCTCAGCGCGAATTGCTCGGAAAGCTGTGAATAATGCCCGACCTGCCCTGCTACGATAGCGAACGTCGAGGCCAGCGTTGTCAGGAATCAGTACTGCCTCTGATGTTGCGCTTGTGAACCCGGTTGTGTTCAACGCCGATTTGTACCAAGCCGGAATTCGAAAGTGCTGCCTCCCCCCATACCGCGGAACAGCAGTGATCCCGCTCGCCTCATAAATAACATCATCATACATCTCTCGCGCCCACTCGAAACTAGGCACGAGGAATACAAATTCCGCTCCCACCTTAAGAGACGCCCATATATCAACTAGAGCTTCCAAGAATTCGTCGTCATCCAGGTGGCAGAAACAACAGTTGCTGTACGCTCCGTCAAAAATAATTCCGGTCTCAGAAACCCCATTCCTTGTTAGATCAGATTTGACGAGATGAACAGACTGTGTAGAACAGGTATCTATCACACGAGATGGGAGCTCTTTATCGACCCCTACTATCTGAACGTCGAGAGATTTCGAAAGATCACAAGTAAGGTCACCACTACCACAGCCGACATCAAGCCAAACTCCCGCCTTGCCTTTGAGGACTGAATAGAAGAACGGGAAGACGATAACGTCGCGAGACGTTTGGGCCAGCGTTTTGTACTTTTGCCAGTGCACGAGCAATCAGCCCCCGAGTTTGAGTATTGAAGATGAGCCGCCGCGCGTTTGCCCGTCAGGCAACACCGCTTTGCTCGAGGACGCCCTGATCACACCACACAAGATCACTGAGTAGGGTGAGGATTCTGCTTCTGCTCAGGAAACAATAAGACTCCGGTGCTGCAAAGCAGAGCTCACTCTATTCCAAGCTTGTGGAAAAAGACGCGGTTCCGCATCACTGCGTCTTTGAGGACTTTGTCCCAGCTGAGAACCTCTATGTAGAGATTCAATTTCTCGTGCCAATTAAAGTAACCCATACCGTCCGGCATAGGCTTAAAGTCCCTCTCGTCCTCGACCCAGCGCCGAACCTTAGGCGTCAAGTCGCAGATGACATATCCATAGAAAGGCGTATTGTCAGCGACCAGAATTTCACGGCCACGCGGAGTTCTATACCTGCCTTCCTTGATCTGTATTACATAACGAATTATCTGCTGAACTGGGTCTTCCTTTGATGACGGATTGACAAAGTCATCCCGTTGAGGCCGCTTGAATTCGAAAACCGTTACCGGGTTGCTCGGCTCATTAGCACCTCTGAGCCCTATTCGCTTATCAAAAGCAAGAATGTCTGGCCGGTCGCTGCGGCCATGGTCCAGCGGCAGGTCTGAGGTTAGATACTCGGCAAAGTTCAAGCGTTCATCCACGATCCACAGATTGTGATCTTCGAATGGTGTCGCGTCCGAGTCAGTCTTCGTCGGGAAAATGATGTCATGAACCACATCTTCTGACGAGTAAGTGCCGTCTGCGTTTAAAGATAGGCTACGCTCAAAGAGGTCAAGAACACTTCGTCGCAGTGCGACATAGTGCACAAGTTCACTTTTGCTGCTCCCAGAGATCTGGCTCACCAGCTGCGCGGCCTTTTCGCGCAAATCCTCTGGCCCTTCTGACTGAAGAAGCGCGCGGACCTCGCCTTTAATTTTTACTTCGCGGGAATACTTCTGCTTGTGAAGAAAGGCCTCGATCTCTTCATTACTTGGCTTATAGGGAACATTCGACAGGTCAAGATCTCTTAGCAACTCCGCGTGCCACGGCGCATTTTCCTTTACGTAGCTCTTCACTCGGTCAACCTTTCTAGCCTGCCGCTCAGTCACCTCAGTATCGACAGCAGCCCTTGCGTACTCGGCCGCTGCGGCTTCAATTTCCGTTTGAGATATCCCGAGAATTAGATCGTTGTCCCTGTGAAACTCAAAGCCGCCCCGTTCAATCGATACGTTTTCGTCCAGGTAGTCGCCAAAGACATACACCGCAACGATAAAGTTGCGTTCATCGCCGCTTCCCGCCGTGATTTCATCATAAAACTCTTCAGCAAACTCTGGGATGTAATTATGTAAAGACGTAGATACAACTTCACGCCGGTGCGCAACGAGGCTTATCTTGCTCCTTGACGTCTTAGGTGAGTAAATTTTAAAAACACGTGCATGAAATTCTTCCTCCCCCTGGCTCGCTGGCAGTGCAAAACCACCACCGGCGGAGGACACTTCATAAATCAAGGAGCCTTGCTCGGAGAGGAGGTAGTCATTCAACAAGATCGAGTCCGAGCCATCCTCTTCCGCGAGCAAAATCCTTGGGCAAACCTTATCCTTACTTATGAAGTATGGCAGGAGCTTCTCAACTAAAGTTCGAGCTATGGCGGCAAGCGATTTGTCAGGAAAGCTCCTTTTGGCAGGATACAGTTCAACAACTGACCCCGTTTGCGTCTCTTCTGTGCGAGATACTTTCTCATCAACAATTATCTCAGTCTCAGTTCCCATCCGGAATTTTCTTTGACAATAGCCAGGTTCTTTTCGATACACACTGGAGATTTTTACGTCCTTGTAGTATTTCAGGCACGTAAATCTCCCGAAACCCTTCCCGCCTTCGGCTAACTTGTGCGCCGTGTAGAGAGTGTCAAACGCCTCGCGATTAACCTCATTAAACCCCACACCATTGTCTCTTATCAAAAACCCTTCTATGTCGGCAGCTGCTCCATCAGTCTCTATCTGAGGAGATCTGCGAACCGTTATAGTTACCTGCCCGTCATCAATTTCCTTACCTACCGCCTCTATGGCTTGAATGGCATTAACAACCACTTCGACGATAGGGGTGTAGGAACTGGTGCCGGCTCTTATATTTTCCACGGCCCGCTTGATGTTTACATTGCTCATATTGCTCTATCTCGCCAAGACCGACACCTTGCGTCGTCGCCTGAATTCAAATTTCAGCCGAGATGAATGGATGCACAATCGAGTAGGCGCACTGACCGTAAAATCCTACGCCTACAACAACGAGGGCCAGTTAGGTCGGCATCTCGGTGGAATGCAGCGCTAGCCATCAATGCCAACCATGTCCTTGCTTACTCCAAGCTTACTTGCAACATAGCTGATCAACTCGTCCTCGGAGCGAAACTCAGTATTGTCGATCAGTTCTTGATGATCTTTCAGCTCGTTGCCATCCTCATCTTGTGATACGACAGAACCGCAGCGAATTATTCCGCGCATGTATTCAGGTACATCATCATCAAGGTGCACAGATACGTAGTTGATTTTTGACATATTGCTCTCCGTCTTTCTTGTTACGGGTGCTGCCGCAATCACTAATTAGCGACGACGACGAGATACTCGAACAGTGGACACCTCGCTAGCGCTCAGCTCACCTGCCCGCGCAAGCAGTGCACTGCTGCGAAATTTTTCATTTGCTCGGCCTAACCTGGTAGATAAGGAGCAAAATCGCCGCGTGGCGAGTAGACACGCCAAAGGGCGCGTTAACACGCGGCTTTTTGCTTCTCGAACGATTCAAGTATCTGAAACGCAACGCCCTACACCGATAGCCCCTCCGGATATCCTGCATGAATGCTGTCTGGCGTGCAAGCCACGATCGGCGGCGCCAAAGGAAATCACGCGTCCCGGGCTGCGGTGGGGGAGAATGTCGGGTGAAGAAGCGACCACGCGCACTGCGGTGCGTGAATCGCCCCGCCACCACTTCTGACAAGCCAGGTGTCCCCGCATGCCCCGCAATCGACTGATGTCCGTAACCCGCCTTTGCCTCCTGCCGCTGATTCTGGCCGGATGCGCCGTCGATCATCCGATGCTGTCGACCGGCTGCGATTCCGGCCGGCCGATCACGCCGATCCACCAGGTCCAGGGCAGCGGCGCGGTCAGCCCGATGCAGGGCTCGCTGGTGCAGGTCGAAGGCATCGTGGTGGGCGATTTCCAGCACCGGGCGGGCGGTGTTAGCGGCATGCACGGCGACCTCGACGGCTTCGCGGTGCAGGAGCAGGACAGTGAACGCGATGCCGATCCGGCCACCAGCGAGGGCGTGTACGTGGTCGACGGCACCGCGAGCCCCATCGACGTCTCGATCGGCGATCGGGTCTGCGTCACTGGGCTGGTCGAGGAAGCCTTCGGCGAAACGCGGATCAACGCCACGGCGTCGGGCGGTCGCATCGCGCGGCTCGACGCCGGCCTTCCGCTGCCCGTGGCGCGCACGGTGTCGCTGCCGTCACCCGGCACGATCCTCAACGACGACGGTCAGCAGGTCGGCGACCTGGAGCGCTTCGAGGGCGAGCACGTGCAGGTGGCCGGACCGCTGGCGGTGACGGACCTGTCCGCGCTCGACCGCTTCGGCGAGTTCACGGTCTCGGCCGGCGGGCGGCTGGAGTCGTACACACAGGCGAATGCGCCGGACCCGACCGGCTTTGCGCTGCACAACGAGAGTGACGCGCGACGCAGCCTGCGCGTGGACGACGGCGTCGACGACTCCTGGCCGGATCCGATCCCCTACCCGCCGCCGGGCCTGGGCCTGGCCAACGTGCTCCGCGCCGGCGATGCCGCGCTCGGCCTGCAGGGGGTGATCACGTGGCGCCGGGGCGGTGGAATCGACCCGACCAGCGATGGCGCGCAGGACTACCGCCTGGTGCCGACGGCCACGCCGAGCTTCCGCCACGACAATCCGCGCCCCGCGCTGCCACCTGCGGTCGGCGGCGACGTGAAGGTCGCGGCCTTCAACGTCGAATACTTCTACAACGGGACCGCAGGGGATCCGGCCAGCTTCCCGATCGGCGGCGGGCGGACGACCCATTCCGAGTACCTGCGCCAGCGCGACAAGCTGGTCACCGCCATCGCCGAGCTGGACGCCGACATCGTCGGCCTGAACGAGCTGGAGAACGACTACCCCGACGGCCCGAACAGCGCGGTCGCCGACCTGGTCGACGGCCTGAACGCGGCGCTGGGCGCCGGCACCTACGCCTGGCTGGACCCGGGCATCACCTTCGGCACCTCGCCGCTGGTCAACGGCCTGATCTACAAACCGGCCACCGTGACGCCGGTCGGGCCGCTGACCTGGCTGTGGGACGACAATTTTGGTAATCCAGGCGGCGCCTATCCGTTCCTGCTCCATCGCGCGGCCCTGACCCAGACCTTCGACACGGCCGCCGGCGCGTTCACCGTCAGCGTCAACCACCTGAAGTCCAAGGGCTGCCGCCCGACGCCGGTCGGCCCGGACAACGATGCCGGCGGCGGCGCGTCCTGCTTCAACCACGCCCGCACGCTGGGCGCGCTGGCGCTGCTGGAGTGGTTCGCCAACGACCCGACGGACACGCAGCAGCACCTGGGCGTATACGATCCCGATTTCCTGATCATCGGCGACCTGAACGCCCACCCGGCCGAAGACCCGATCGCCGCGCTGAAGGCCGGCTTCGACGGCATTCCCGGCAACGCCGACGACTGGGTCGACCTGCTCGCGCCGTCGGACTACAGCTACGTCTTCCGCGGCCGCACCGGCCGCCTCGACCACGCCATCGCCAGCCCCAGTCTCGCCGCGCAAGTCAGCGGCGCCGGCGTCTGGCACATCAACGCCGACGAGTCCGGTGCCTTCGACTTCTCGGAGGACAACCCCGCCCCGGCGGCGCTGTATGCCGTCGACCCGTACCGGTCCAGCGACCACGATGCGCTCGTGGTGGGGGTGCAGTAAGGGGCTGCCCCCGAGGTACGGACGCGCGTTCCGGTGCCGAAGAGGTTCAGGCCGCGCCCGACCCCGTCCGAACGCCCTTGTGCCGGTAGAGCCGGTTCGTACCCAGGCGCGCATCCGGCGCCACGATCTCGGCGAAGGCGTGCTGGATGTCACCGGGCAGCTCGAAGAACGTCGCCTCGTCGATCTGCAGCACCGTCCGGTCACGATCGGCGGTGTCGCAGACCCGCTTGGCCAACGACGGCGTCCGTCCGATGACCGACGCCGTGCGCAGCTGGCCGAAGGAGAAGACGATGGGATGGACCGTTCCCGTGGACACACCGATGCGCGCGAACAGCCGCACGTCGAGGTGGGCGAGGTCCTGCCGGTACTGCGCGATGAGATCCGCGAAGATCCCGTTGACGGCGGTCGCGCAGGCCAGCGCGCGCACGGCGCAGTTGCTCGATCCATTGCCCGGGCGATTGCCCCGTCGATCGCCGGAACGATCGCCCGCACGATCTGCGAACACGGCGATGAAGCCGTCGCCGGTGAAGCTTTCGAAGGTGCCCTGTTTGTCGTCGATCGCCTCGACCGCCGCGCGCAGGAACTCGCCCATGAACTTGCGCACGGTGAAGCTCCGCGCCTCGTCGGCAAACAGCGCGGAGGAGTTGGAGATGTCCATGGAGATCACCGAGCCACGCTTCGAGTCCCGCGGCACGGACAGGCCAGCGATCTCCAGGTTGGTCTCCTTCGTCCCGAAGAAACTGTCGGCCAGGTCCAGTAGCGCCGGTCGGAAGCGGTTCACCGCATCGGCGGCCCGGGCCGGGTCCAGCGCCTGGCCGGACAGCAGCTGGATGACGCCGACCCGGCTGCCGCTGCCGTCCACCGCGCTGGTCTGGAGGCACTCGCAGTAGAGGCTCGACGGCCGGTAGCGGTCGATCGAGAACGCCGACTGTCCCGCGGTCAGCGTCTCGCCGGTCAGGTAGCAGGTCACCGCCTTCGAATCACGGCCGGCGAAGACGGTGCCGATGAACGATTGATCGGAAATGTCCGTGGGGGCCGTCGCCAGCACGATCAGGCCCAGGAAGGCGCCCTCGTCGTTGTGCGCCGGCACGTAGAACGTCGCCCGTTCGGCGCCGGCGTGATCGAGGATGTCGTTCAGCACGCTGACGACCGCGCTCTTCCTGGCGACGGGCAGGTTGGTTTCGTCGCCGTCGATGCTGATGCTCTTTTCCAGCTCGGCGATGCGCGCGTTCTTGTTCGCGATCCGCTTGCGGGCCTCGTCGAGGTCCTTCTCCATCAGGCCCATGCGGTACTTGAGCGTGACCCAGCCGACCGCGCCCGTGACCAGCGCGCCGCCGGCGGCGAGGACGAAGGGATGCGCGAAAAACGCGGAAATGCTCATGCTCCACCTCCCTGCATCGCCAGGTCGGACCCGCGCGATGACCAACGACCCCCGGAAAAAGCATAGCGGTTCCGGGGTTTCCGGGCAATTTGGCACGGCGGGACCGACCGGCTCGGCCGACTCCAGGCGGCCCGGGATCTTGCATGGGATTCAGGACACGGCCATGGACACGGTCGTCCGGGCCGGATGACGGGGCTATTCGGAGAACGCATCAGACCGAGTCTTGACCAGCACCCAGCGCACGATCCGATGGCCGGGCCAGTACAGCGCCGCGGCGGTCGCGACGCACAGCAGCGGCAGGTAGACCGCGTCGGGCAGCCAGGTCTGCTCGATGCCGAAGGGGGCGTGGGTGTAGTTCAGGTTGCGTTCGGGATCGCCGAACCACCAGCCGCCGACAATCGCCAGCGAGCCGATGACGCACTGCAGCCAGGGTCCCCGATCGTCGTAGCCCTGGCGCCCGCAGAGCCAGACCGCGTAGATCGGGAACCACAGGTGATAGGTCGAGGCCAGCCGCTGGACCAGCGGGAGCGCCGGCTCGAACATGTAGACCGTGATGCCGGTCGGGCTCTGTCCGGTCACCAGCCCGGCGACGAAGTCCAGGCCCCAGACGATGCCGACGACGGTCACGGTCCCGGCCTGGCTGGAGACCAGCAGCGGGCTCGGGAACCAGGTCGCCACCAGCACGATGAACAGCGCGCAGTTGCACAGCCACCAGAAGTTCTGCGCCCCGGCGGTGAACAGGATCAGCGGCACCCAGGCGAGCATCCAGGCGGTGTACAGGATGCGCGCCGGCAGCGGCACCGGATGGCGAGCACGACTGGCGCGACTCGATTCGCGACCGATCTTGCGACTCACGAACACCCCCCGTCTGGATTCGCGATCAGCGTACTGCGACCGGCGCCCGCCGGGCAACGTACGCACTCCGCCGGCGGGTGCTGCGGATCAGCGCAGCAGCAGGATCGGGATGCGACAGCTCTGCAACAGCGCGGTGGTGGTGCTGCCGACGATCATCCGGCGGATGCGCGAGTGACCGTAGGCGCCCATCACCAGCAGGTCGATGTCCAGCTTCTCGACATGGTCGGCGATGACCCGCTCGGCGTCACCGGATTCGACATGGGCGCGTGGCTCGAAGCCGGCCTCCCGCAGCCGTTCGAGGGCCCGGTCGAGGGTCTCGTTTTCTTCCGACGACTGGCCGGCCATGACCACGTGGCATTCCAGGCCCGAAAGCAACGGGCTCTGGCACACCATCTCCACGCACTTCCGGGTCGTCGGGCTGCCGTCGAAGGCGATCGCGAAGCGCTCGATGCTGCGGAAGGCGCGCGAGGAGACCAGCGTCGGTCGATGCACGGAGCGCACGACGCGCTCGAGGTTGGCGCCGAGATGGTCACCGTTGACGCCCGCCGATTCGCCGCGCTTGCCGAGCACGAACAGGCGGACCCGCTCCTCGACCTCGGTCAGCGCCTGCGCCAGCGGCCCCTGCCGCTGGAGCGCCGTCGGGTTCAGTGCGCCCGCCTCGGCGGCGCGCGAACAGGCCTGCTCGAGCATCGCGCGCCCCTGCTGCATTTCGACCCGGGACCGACGCGCGTCGAGTTCGGCCAGCTCGTCGAGGAGGTGGCTCTGGGCGTCGATGCCGATGGTGCCGCTGAAGTCCACGCCCGGCGAACGCTTGCTGCGGTCCTCGAGCACGTGCAGGCACTGCAGTTCGGCGGCCAGTCGCCGCGACGCCCAGGCCGCGTAGTCGACCACCGCGGGGTTGTACAGCGACACGTCCAGGCAGGCCATCACCGTGCCGTCGACCGGGATTTCGTACTCGCTAGCGCTCATCTCGGTTCTCCTCAGTGGTCCAGCAGGTGTTCGGCGTCGGGCTTGTCGGCCACGCCGAGTCGATCGACCAGCGTGCGGCTGGCCTCGTCCATGCCGACGATCTCGACCTCGACGCCCTCTCGACGGAACTTGAGGATGACACGATCCAGCGCACCGACCGCGCTCAGGTCCCAGAAATGGGCGCGGCTGACGTCGATCCGTACCGTTTCGACGACCTCCCGGAGGTCGAACTCCTGCAGAAAGCGGTCGGCCGACGCGAAGAACACCTGGCCGGTCACGGTATAGGTCCGAAGCGTACCGTCGCGATCGAGCGAGCGCTCGACGACCAGCACCTGGCCGACCTTGCGCGCGAAGCCCAGCGCCGAGAGCAGCACACCGGTCAGCACGCCCTTGGCGAGGTCGTGGGTGGCCACCGTGACCACCACCGTGCCCAGCATCACCAGGCTCGAGGTCTTCGGGTGCACCCGCAGGTCGGCGATCGACCGCCAGCTGAAGGTCCCGATCGACACCATGATCATCACCGCCACCAGCGCGGCCATCGGGATGCGGCCGACCCATTCGTCGAGGAACACCACCATCAGGAGCAGGAACACGCCGGCCAGCAGCGTCGACAAGCGTCCGCGGCCGCCGGACTTGATGTTGATCACCGACTGGCCGATCATCGCGCAGCCCGCCATGCCGCCGAAGAAGCCCGACGCGATGTTGGCCAGGCCCTGGCCCTTCGCCTCGCGGTGCTTGTCGCTGGGCGTGTCGGTCAGGTCGTCGACGATCTGCGCGGTCAGGAACGACTCCAGCAGGCCCACGGTCATCAGCGTCACCGACACGGGCAGGACGATCCACAGCGTTTCCAGCGTCCACGGGATGTCGGGCAGCAGGAACATCGGCAACGCATCGGGCAGCTCGCCCTTGTCGCCGACCGTCGGCACCTCGATGCCCAGCGCCAGCGAGGCGGCGGTCAGGGCCACGATCGCGATCAGCGGCGACGGCACCGCCCGGGTCAGGCGCGGCAGACCGTAGATGATGAGCAGCCCGACGACGACCATCGGGTAGACGGCGGCCGGCACGCCGACCAGTTCCGGGAGCTGGGCCAGGAAGATCAGGATCGCCAGCGCGTTGACGAAGCCGGTGACCACCGAGCGCGACACGAAGCGCATCAGGTCGGCCAGGCGCAGGTAGCCGGCGGCGATCTGCAGGAGGCCGGTCAGCACCGTGGCCGCGAGCAGGTACTGCAGGCCGTGGTCGCGCACCAGCGTGACCATCAGCAGCGCCATGGCCCCGGTGGCCGCGGAAATCATGCCCGGACGGCCGCCGGCGAAGGCGATGACCACCGCGATGCAGAACGACGCGTAGAGGCCGACCTTGGGGTCGACGCCGGCGATCAGCGAGAACGCGATCGCCTCGGGAATCAGCGCCAGGGCCACCACCAGCCCGGAAAGCGTGTCGGCGCGCAGGTTCGAGAACCAGTCGCGCCGGATCCTGTGCAGGAACGGCATTGGAAAGAAGCCTTTATTGATCTGGAGCGAGGACCGGGCCGGCGTGCCGGACCACCGGCGGATCGGCAGACGGTCACCGGACCGAGAATGAAGTCTCGACGATTGGAGGGCCGAGCGGGCCGCAGCACCGGGAACCGGTCGGCGAGCGCCGGCGACGACGCGAAACGAAGGCGCGGATTATAGCCGCAGCGATGCTCCGGGAGCCCGTTCTGTCCGAAAAACCACGCCTCGCCATCGTTCCGCCGCTAGCCGTAGCCGTGCCGAGGAATGCCGTGATCCACCTCATGCGGCCACGCCGGGAACGGCTCCTCGACTCGAGGACCTGGGGCGGTCAGCGATTCGTCCAGGCGCCCATCGAACCGAGAAAGACATCGACGCGGTCGAAGCCGTTGCGGCGAAGCAGCGATGCGCCGACCATGGCACGCATGCCGCTTCCACACAGGACAGTGAAGGCCTTGTCGCGGTCCAGAGAGTCGAGCCGATCCGCCAGGTGGCCGAGATAGATGTGGCAGGCGCCTTCGATGGCGGTCCGGTCGAATTCTTCCTTCTTCCGGACGTCCAGTAGCTGCCAGAGATCCTTCGATTCGCCGACGCGCTGCGAAACGTCGCCGGCGTCCACCAGCGGCACGGAATCGAACGCGTTTCCCGACGCAGCCCACGCGGCCATGCCTCCGCTGTAGGCACCCTCGACACGGTCGTAGCCGATGCGGCCGAAATGCACGAGCGCCTCGCCCGCCTGGTCGAGATCGTCCGCCACGAGGACGAGCGAGCGATCCGGGTCCAGGAGCCAACCGGCGTAGGCGGTGATCAGGCCGAGCGGCAGTGAAAGCGCGCCTTCGACATGGGCCCCGGCATAGGATTCGGGGCTGCGGATATCGATCACGTCGCAGCCCTCGTCCCGTCGGGCGAGCAGCGTCTCCGGATCAAGCGGTGTCAATCCCATCGGCGTCGGCAGGCGACTTCCACCCTCGGCATTCAGCCGTTCCATCCGTCTGAAGTACGGCGGCTGATAGTGCATCTCGTCCAGCTTGGCCTCGATGAACTCCTCGCGATCGCGAATCTGGAGCATGGAGTTGTGCAACCGCTCGTGCCCGATGGTCGAGAATTCGCGTTCGGCCATCCCCGATCCACAGACCGAACCCGCACCGTGGGCCGGATAGATGATGGCCTGGTCGCCGAGCGCCAGCAGCTTGTTCAGCGAATCGAACAGCTTGCCTGCCACCTCTTCGGCACGGTCCGGATAGAAGTCGGTTCGACCCACGTCGCCGATGAACAATGCGTCGCCGGTGAATACGCCGACCGCATCGCCGGGGTTGTTCTCGTCGTGGATCGCGATACTGATGCTGTCGTCCGTATGCCCCGGCGTCTCCAGGATCTTCAGGACGAGGTTCCCGAGTTCGATGCAGTCGGACTCGCGGACCGTTTCAGCGTAGCGGATTTCCTGGTCGGCATTCGGACCGTGCAGAACTCGGGCCCCTGTCCGTTCGGCCAGCATCGGTGCGCCCGAAACCAGATCCTCGTTGCGGTGGGTTTCGATGACGTGCGTGATACGGGCGCCCTGACTCTTCGCGATCTCGAGGTAGACATCGATGTCACGACGCGGGTCGATGACGGCCGCCTGGTCCGCATCGCCGATCACCCAGGAAAGATGGGCGAGGCCCGGTGTCTTCACCTTTTCGAGAAACATGGCCATGCTTCTATTCCCGAATCCGTTCGTGTTCCCTATGCATGATGCTGCATCGCATCAGCGACGAAATCAACCGCGACGACCTTGCGCGGCACAGCGCCGAAGTCGGTAAAGCGCCCGGACGCTGCCAGGCCCTCCTCGATGCCGCTTTGGATCCTGAGGTCGCGGGGAGTATCGTAGGACAGCCCCATCGCCGGACCATCCCGTGCCCCATTTCGACCTCGACCCTGCCCGCCTGAACGTCGTCGAGTCCGGAACCGGACCCGAAATCCTTGTCCTGCTCCACGGCCTGCTGTTCTCGCACCGGATGTTCGACGCCCAGGTCGAGGCGCTGGGCTCGCGCTTCCGCTGCGTGCGGATGGACTTTCGCGGCCAGGGCGAGAGCGAGGTGACGAAGTCCGGCTACGACCTGGATACGCTGGCCGACGACGCGATCGCGCTGATCGAGTCGCTGGACGCCGACGAAGCCGGGCAGCCGGTCCACCTCCTCGGGTTCTCGATGGGCGGAATGGTGGCCCAACGGGTGGCGCTGAGGCGGCAGGAACGGCTGAAGTCGCTGGTGCTGATGAACACCTCGGCCGAGCGGGAACACTGGACCAAGCGGCCGCGCTTTGCCGTGCTGAACCTGGTTGCTCGCACGTTCGGCCTCGACATCGTCACGCCGCGCATCCTGCCGCTGATGTTCTCCGACCGGTTCATCGACGACCCGACCTGCCGGGAAGAACGCGAGCGGTGGGTCGCAATGGTCACGGCCAACGACCGCGTCGGCGTGACCCGGGCGGTGCGTGGGGTGGTCTCGCGGAAATCGGTCCTGGATCGCCTCCACGAGATCCGCCTGCCCACCCTGGTCGTCACCGCCGACCAGGACCGCGCGCTCCCGCCGCGCGAGTCGCAGCACATCCACGAGCGCATCGACGGTTCGCGCCTGGTGACGATCGAGAACAGCGGCCACATGACCACCGCCGAGCAGCCCGAGGCGGTCAATCGCGCGCTGCTGGACTTCTACTCGTCACTGGCACCGAAAGCTTGACCTGCGCCGACGGATTCGTTGGCCCATTCATCCGGCCCATTCATCCGGCCCATTCATCCGGCCCATTGATCCGGCCCATTGATCCTGCCCGGGGGTGCCGCCATAGTGGGAAGCTCGACGTATCACGCATCGCCCCGACCCGGGCGCAGGAGAAGTGGGTATTCATGAGCACGACGGACGACCGGATCGCCCAGCTGGAATCCAAGCTGACCTTTCTCGAGCACTCCGTGGACGTGCTGTCCGGAGAGCTCGAGGCACAGCAGGCGGAGACGCGGACGCTGCTCCGCAAGCTGAAAGGGCTCCAAGAGCAGCTGGACAGCCAGCAGCGCGATACGGGCATCGACGACTCGTCCGACCAGCCGCCCCCGCATTACTGACAAGGGAACGATGTCCGACGCCCGCGATCTACAGAGTCGCGCCTCCCAGCCCGGAACGATTGTGCGACCCCTGATCCTTGCCCTGGCCCCTCTGCTCCTCTTCGGGTCGGCGAATGCCGAAGATTGCGACGCCTTGCTCGCCGAACTTCGCGTCACCAGCCTGTCGCTCGACTACACCGCCTTCGACCAGACGCCCGGATCGGGATTCCGGGTGCTGGCCGGCGCCGGTTGCCCGGCGCAGGCGGCAGATCTGATCGAGTTCTACATCGAGCGGACCGGGGCGGAGCAGCGCAGCCTGGTCTGGCATCTGGCGCAGATGCGCGGCGAGGCGGGCCAGGTCGAAGCGGCCATCGCGGCGGCGCGCAGCACGCTCGATGAGAACGAGGCCCGCGACGACGGGTTCCGATGGAATGCGCACGTCCGTGCCTATCTCGGCGTGCTCGAGCAGGACCGCGAAGCCTTCGAGGTGGCCGTGGGCGAGCTGCGAGATGCGGTCGACGACCACCCGGGCAACGCCATGAATTTCGGCCTGTGGGACCGTCTGGCTCCCCACTTCGACCTGGGCTACCGGGGGGCGCTGGTGGCCGCGTACGGCGTGGCAGAGACCGACTCGGACTGAACCGGACAAGGCAAGGACAACCGGCGCCGGCGGCGCGCAGACCGCTTGCGCTACGATGCGCGCCGCGCGGTCGATCCGGCCCAACCGCCCGCGGCGGGCCCGAACCGCCCTAAACGATTGAATTCCGGGAATTTCAAGCCGACACCCACCGCGGCAAACGACAAAAAAATCCCCGGAAATCCACTATTCCACCCCTATTTGGTGTATAAAGCACGGCTGAGTTTTGCGGTTTCCGACGGCGCCACCCCGCGGTGAGCGCCGTTTTTGCGCAATTCCGGGCTCCAGCAAGGCGACCCACCAAGGCGACGCAGAGCGCCCCATCGCCAGCGACACGGCGATTTCGGGCGGCCTTGCAGTGCACCGACGACTTTCACGAACGGACCTTTGGACGGACAGAATCATGAGTGACCTCTCCCATTACCGCAACATCGGCATCTTCGCCCACGTCGACGCCGGCAAGACCACGACGACAGAGCGTGTGCTGAAGCTGACCGGCAAGATCCACCGGACGGGCGAGGTGCACGACGGCGCCGCGACCACCGACTTCATGGATCAGGAAAAGGAGCGCGGCATCACGATCCAGTCCGCGGCCACGACCTGCTTCTGGAAGGACCACCGCCTGAACATCATCGACACCCCGGGCCACGTCGACTTCACGGTCGAGGTGTACCGCTCGCTGAAGGTGCTCGACGGCGGCGTCGGCGTGTTCTGCGGGTCCGGCGGCGTCGAGCCGCAGTCCGAGACCAACTGGCGCTACGCCAACGACTCGGAAGTCTCGCGCATCATCTTCGTCAACAAGCTCGACCGCATCGGCGCCGACTTCTACCGCGTCGTCAAACAGGTCAAGACCGTGCTGGGCGCCAAGCCGCTGGTCATGGTCCTGCCGATCGGCACGGAAGGCGAGTTCAAGGGCGTGGTCGACCTGCTGACCCGCAAGGCCTGGGTCTGGGACGACACGGGCCTGCCGGAAAACTACGAGATCCAGGATGTGCCGGCCGACATGGTCGATGACGTCGAAGCCTACCGCGAAGAGCTGATCGAGACCGCGGTGGAAATGGACGACGACCTGATGACCGCGTACCTGGAAGGCGAAGAGCCGTCCATCGACGACATCAAGCGCTGCATCCGCGAAGGCACCCGCAAGCTCGAGTTCTTCCCGACCTACTGCGGTTCGGCATTCAAGAACAAGGGCATGCAGCTGATCCTCGACGCGATCGTCGACTACCTGCCGAGCCCGACGGAAGTCGAGCCGCAGGACCTGACCGACGAGGAAGGCAACCCGACCGGCGAGCACGCGATCGTGTCCAAGGACGAGCCGTTCCGCGCGCTGGCGTTCAAGATCATGGACGACCGCTTCGGTGCGCTGACCTTCGTGCGCGTCTACTCCGGCCGGATCAACAAGGGCGACACGATCCTGAACTCGGCCACGGGCAAGACCGAACGCGTCGGCCGCATGGTGGAAATGCACGCCAACGACCGCAACGAGATCGACAGCGCACATGCCGGCGACATCTTCGCCTGCGTCGGCCTGAAGAACATCCAGACGGGTCACACGCTGTGCGATCCGAAGCACCCGTGCACGCTGGAAGCCATGGTGTTCCCGGACCCGGTGATCTCGATCGCCGTGGCGCCGAAGGACAAGGCCGGCAGCGAGAAGATGGGCGTGGCCATCGGCAAGATGATCGCCGAGGACCCGTCCTTCCGCGTCGAGACCGACGAGGACTCGGGCGAGACCATCCTCAAGGGCATGGGCGAATTGCACCTCGACGTCAAGGTCGACATTCTGAAGCGCACCTACGGCGTGGAGCTGGAAGTCGGCGAGCCGCAGGTGGCCTACCGCGAAACCATCACCCAGCCGGTCGAAGACAGCTACACCCACAAGAAGCAGTCGGGTGGTTCGGGTCAGTTCGGCAAGATCGACTACCGCATCAAGCCGGGTGAGCCGGGTTCGGGCTTCAAGTTCGAATCCACCGTGGTCGGCGGCAACGTGCCGAAGGAGTTCTTCCCGGCCATCGAGAAGGGCTTCGCGACCATGATGGAAGAAGGCCCGCTGGCCGGCTTCCCGGTGCTCGACGTGGAGATCGAACTGTTCGACGGCGCCTTCCATGCGGTCGACTCCTCGGCCATCGCGTTCGAACTGGCGGCCAAGGGCGCTTTCCGCCAGTCGATGCCGAAGGCCGGTCCGCAGCTGATCGAGCCGATCATGAAGGTCGACGTGTTCACGCCGGAAGACAACATCGGCGACGTGATCGGCGACCTCAATCGCCGTCGCGCGATGATCAAGGACCAGGAGCCCGGACCGACCGGAATCCGGATCAAGGCCGAAGCGCCGCTGTCCGAGATGTTCGGCTACATCGGCCACCTGCGCACCATCACCTCGGGCCGCGGCCAGTTCTCCATGGAGTTCTCGCACTACATGCCGTGCCCGAACCAGATCGCCGAGAAGGTGATCGCCGCGCAGAAGGAACGCAACGCGGCCTGAGCCGGCGGAGCCCCCGGCTCCAGGCAAGCCTCGAACGCCCCGGTCGCGAAAGCGGCCGGGGCGTTTTCTTGTTGCGCACAGCCGACGGAACCCGGCGCGACGCGGCAGCGCAGAGCCGGACGCGAAGTAGATGGATCACGAGAGGTCGGCTATGATCCCCCCTCCTCGGCGCATGGAGTCGAACGACAGATGAGCATTGCACGATTTTCGATCTGGATTCTCGTTCTGGCACTGGTTCCGCCCCAGGCATGGTCCGGGCACGAAGACGAACCCCGAACGCTGGACATCCTGGGCTGGGTCGAGAATGCCCATCTCGTCGCGCCCGAAATCGATCTGCGGGCCAAGCTCGACACGGGTGCGAACACATCGTCACTGGACGTCCGGATCATCAAGCGGTTTCGCCAGTGGGGCCGGCGGTGGGTGCGTTTCGCGGTCACCGATCCGGAATCCGGCGAGGAGATCGTCATGGTCCGCGAGCGCGAGCGCACGATCGGCATCGTGCAGCACGAGGGCGACAGCGACGTCCGTCCGACGGTCAAGGTGGAAATCTGCATCGCCGGCAGGCAGCTCGAAATCGAGGTCAGCCTGACGGATCGCCGGAACTTCAACTATCCCCTGCTCCTGGGGCGGCGCGCGCTGCAGAAATTCGCGATCGTCGATTCCAGCGATACCTTCGTTGCCGAGCAGGTCTGCCCGGACGAGGTCGATCGTTCCGGTCTCGTGCTCGACCCGTCCGCGACGAATCCGGACCGGTCCCGTGCGAAGGACGCGGAATCGGGGCAGATTTCGGACGATGAAGACCGCGCCGAGGATGTGGTGCTCGAGGACGACGACAGCGACCAGGGCGGCTCATGAGCAGAGCGACCCACGGGCTGATCCTGGCCACGCTGCTGGTCCTCGCCGGCCTCGCGATTTTCACCTGGAAGGTCGGTGCCTTCGGCTTTCCGGTCACGCCCGACGAGACGAGCTCCGTGTGGACCGTCCAGGCGCAGATCGAAGTCGATCCCGGCGATGCCGCGTTGAAGGTGGACCTGAAGTTGCCGACGCGCACACCGGGCTACGATCTGACCGATGAACACTTCATTTCGCGCGGTTTCGGCGTCGCCGTGGACGACGACCCCTGGCAGCGAAGCGCGTCCTGGACGCAGCGTCGTGCCGCGAACCGACAGACGCTCTTCTACCGCAGCGTCTTCTACCAGAACGACCGGCCGGTCGAACTTGCTCCCACGCCCCGGTTTCCCTCACCGCCGGCCCTCGAGGAGCCGTTCCAGACGGCGTTGACCGAAATCGTGGACGAGGTCCGGAGCGAGTCGGCCGACGTGGTCAGCTTCGCGGCCCAGGTCCTCGTGCAGCTGAACGATCCGGCGCCGGACGACAACATGGCCCTGTTTCTCGAGGGCCCCCTGGGACTGGATCGTGCACATATCGCGCGGCTGATCATGAGCGCGGCGCGCATCCCGGTGATCATGCTCAATGGGATCGACCTCGGCGCGCAGTCCCGCGACGCACAGTTCGAGACCCTGATCGCCGTTCACGACGGAAGCAACTGGACCGTCTTCGATCCGCGAACCGCCGATCGAGGACTGCCTTCCGGCTTTCTCGTCTGGTACACGGGCGACGATCCCCTGGTCAGCACCGCCGGCGCCGATTTGAGATCGGTCCGGATCAGCGTCCGGGAGCGATCGGTCAGCGCCCTGGATCTTGCGACGGAGCGCGCGGAAACCGCAGGCTCGAAGATCACGGAGTTCTCCCTGCTCGCGCTGCCGCTCGATCTGCAGGCGGTCTACGAAATCCTGCTGCTGATTCCCGTGGGCGCCTTCATGATCGCCCTGCTGCGCAACGTGGTCGGGCTGCGGTCCTTCGGCACCTTCATGCCGGTCCTGATCGCCATCGCCTTTCGGGAGACCCAGCTCGTCGCGGGGATCATCCTGTTCACCCTGGTCGTCGGCGTCGGCCTTCTGTTCCGCTTCTACCTCGAGAAGCTCAGGCTGCTGCTGGTGCCGAGGCTGTCGGCGGTTCTGATCATCGTGGTGATGCTGATGGCGGTCGTCTCGGTGCTCAGCCAGCGACTGGGCCTGCAGGTCGGCCTGTCCGTTGCACTGTTTCCGATGGTCATCGTGGCGATGGTGATCGAGCGCATGTCGGTCGTCTGGGAAGAACAGAGTCCCGCGGACGCGCTTCTCGACGGCGCGGGCAGCCTGTTCATTGCCGCGCTGGCGTATCTCGTCATGGGCATCGATCTCTTTGCCTGGTGGGTGCTCGTGTTTCCCGAACTGCTGCTGGTGCTGCTTGGATTGACCATTGCACTCGGACGCTACACCGGCTATCGGCTGACGGAACTCGTCCGGTTCCGGGAGCTGGCGAAGTGAAGCGCTGGTTCGCCACACCCGCCGAGCTGCGGAAGGCCGGCGTGCTTGGACTGAACGGCCGCAACGGCAGCTTCGTGATGCGCCTGAACAAGCGGTCGCGCTATCCGGACGTCGATGACAAGGTGCGGTGCAAGAAACTGCTCGAGCAGCGCGGCATGCCCGTCCCCGGGCTCATCGGCCAGATCAGCTATTCCGGTCAATCCGGTCGCTTCGATCGCATGCTCGGGGGGCGCGAGAAATTCGTGATCAAGCCGGCGAGCGGGAGCGGCGGCGACGGCATCCTGGTGATCACCGGCCAGCGTGGGGGACGCTACATCTCTTCGGGAGGACGCCTGTGGGATCGTGACGAGATTTCCCATCACCTGACCAACGTCATCAGCGGCCTCTACAGCCTGGGCGGCCAGCCGGACACCGCGATGATCGAAGAACTCGTCGAGTTCGATCCGGTGTTCGAGCACATCGCCTTCCAGGGCGTTCCGGACATCCGCGTCATCGTCTACCGCGGCGTTCCGATCATGTCGATGGTCCGGCTCCCGACGCGCGCCTCCGATGGAAAGGCCAACCTGCACCAGGGCGCGATCGGGGCCGGGATCTCGATTGCGTCCGGAAAGACGATCGCCGCCGTCATCGGCAACCACCACATCGAAGAACACGTGGATACGGGAATGCCGCTGCTGGGCTTCGAGGTGCCGGAATGGGATCGCATCGTGCTGATGGCGGCGCACTGCTACGAGGCCGTCCAGCTCGGATACCTCGGCGTCGATATCGTCCTCGATCGCAATCGCGGTCCGCTGATCCTCGAGCTGAACGCGCGACCCGGCCTGAACATCCAGATCGCGAACCACGGTGGCCTTCGGGCCCGGCTGGATGCGGTCGATGCCTCCGATATTGCAGGCGCGCCCGCCGAACAACGAGCGCTCTGGGCGAAGGACACGTTCGGACCCCGCTGACGAGCCGATCCTCGCCTGGCGCGCCGGCGCCGGAGTTCCTCGATCGCAAAGAACTTCCTGTCCGTCCCGCCGGTTCGGGTGCACCGCGCCGTGAATTTCGTCCTTGCGACGCCTGCGCGCCGCCGAGCGATCTAGCGCCGTCGCTTGACCGGCTCGCCGTCGTTCAGTCCGGCTGCGGCACGCCGCACCGTGGTTCGTGTCAACCCGGCGGCCAGTCCCAGCAAGCCGGACCAGACCAGCGCCTCGGTCCAGCCGACGTCCTTCGCCGCCGGGTTCTTCGGCGGAGGTTCGCCGGTGGTCTTCTCGTAGGAGGCATCGAGCGCGGACTTGACCGCCCTGCCCGCGCCGAACACGGCCATGGCGAGGAGGAGTTTCCGGGACAGGCTGGACATGTGCGACCTCGTCAGTCTGAAATGGAGAATTCCGCCCAACGGCGGCAGGCGCCGCGTTCGTCGACGCACTACAGAAGCTTAGCGCGAACGCGACGCGCGAATCTTGATCCATGTTGGGCGGCCGCTCGGCCGTCGATCGTCCGTCAGGCCTCGATCTCGGCCAGCGGGCGGTTCGGGACGGTCGCCGCGAAGGCACGCCAGGCGCGCACGACGGCCTCCGGCGCTTCGACCTGCGGATAGTGCCCAATGCCCGCGAGCTCCTCGATGAAGCCGCCGTTGCCGATCTCGGCGCGGTACCGCTCGACCAGGTGGCGGCCCGAGACCGGGTCGAGCGAGCCGTTGATCAGGCCCACCGGGACCTTCGAATCCTGCAGCGCACCCACCCAGCGTGCCCGCTTCTTCCTGCGTTCGGGCATGTAGCCGAGCAGCTTCGGCACCACGCGGCGGCCGTCGTTGTGCTGCACCAGCGACCAGAACGCGTCGATCTCCTCGTCGGAAGGCTGCGTGTCCGGGCCGAACACGGCCGTGAAAGATCGGGCGAAACGATCCCGCGACAGGGTCCTGGCCAGCACCGGCCCGATCGGGCTGTGCAGCAGTTTCTGGATCAGCCGCGGCCGATGCGCCTCGGGCAGCAGACCGCCGTTGAGGAAGCACACGGACAGCATCCCCCAGGCGCCGGTGCCTTCGTTGCGGCGGGCGAGCAGCTCCTGGGCGACGCTGTCGCCGTAGTCGTGGGCCAGCACGTGGAAATTCACCACGCCGAGCTCGGCCAGCAGCTCCTCGCAGCGATCGGCCTGGTCGGCGATCGAATAGACGTGCCCGAACGGCTTTGCGCTGAATCCGAAGCCGAGCAGGTCCGGGGCGATCAGCCGGAAGTCATCGAGCAGCTCGTTCCAGATCCAGGACCAGTCCCACGAGGCGGTCGGGAAGCCGTGGATCAGCAGCACGGGGTCGCCGTCGCCCTGCTCGCGGAAGAAGAGGTCGTGGTCCAGAAGGGTCTCGGTACGACCGGCCTTGCGCCAGTCCGCCAGCGGGACGCGGATGCCCGCAGCCTGTTTCTTGTCCAATGCGCCCTCTCACACATCGATCGACTGCCTAGGACAAGCATGCCACGAATCACCGGCCCGATACGAACCGGCGACGGCCACGGGATCGTGCATCGATTCGTCCACCGCGGCACCGGACCGGGTTTGGGCTAGACTCGCCGCATGTGGTCCGCCTACGCCTCCCTGTTCCTCGTCGCCGCCCTGCTCGCGCTTGCCGTGCTGATCTGGGGCATCGTCATCTTCAACCGCCTGGTCCGGGCGCGCAACCTGGTCGGTGCCGGCTACGCCGATATCGACGTGCAGCTGCAGAAGCGACACGACCTGGTGCCGCAGCTGGTCGAGGCGGTCCGCGCCTACGCCGGGTATGAAAAAACCGTGCTGGAGGACGTGACACGGCTGCGGAGCCGGGCGCAGGAGCACGGCGACGACGTGGCCGATCGCGACGCGGCGGAACAGGCGCTGGCGGGCGGCCTGGGCAAGCTGGTGCTGCTGGCCGAGGCCTACCCCGACCTCAAGGCCGCCGAGAACTTCCGCCAGTTGACGTCCGAACTGACCGAGGTCGAAGACGACATCGAGAAGGCCCGCCGCTTCTACAACGGCGCGGTGCGGCAGCTCAACGACCGGGTCCAGCACGTGCCCGATCGCTTCATCGCCGGCCCGTTCGGCTTCCGCGAGGAACGCTTCTTCTCGGCCGCCATCGAGACCCGTCGGGCGCCGGAGGTGGGCCAGGCGCTGGCCGGAGACGCGCCATGAGGCGGCTGCTGAACCTTCTGGCGCTGGCCCTTCTCGTGCTGGCGGCCGGCCCGTCACTTGGCGACGAGCGCATCCACCGCTACGACGCCGAGATCACGATCCGGCCCGACGGCAGCCTGTACGTGGCCGAGACGATCGACGTGCGCGCCGAAGGACGGCAGATCCGGCGCGGGATCTACCGCGACTTCCCGACCGTGTACCGCGATGCACTCGGCAACCGGGTGACGGTGCCCTTCGACGTCGTCGCCGTGACCCGCGACGGGCAGCCCGAACCCTGGCATACGGAGGGCGTGACCGGCGGCACGCGGCTCTATATCGGCGATGCCGGTACCTTTCTCGCCCCCGGCAAGTACAGCTACCGGATCGAGTACACCACCGATCGCCAGCTGGGTCACTTCGAGAGCCACGACGAGTTGTACTGGAACGTCACCGGCAACGACTGGGCCTTCCCGATCGATGCCGTCGAGGCAATCGTGCGCCTGCCCCAGGACGTTGCTCGAGACGACCTCCGCATCGATGCCTACCTCGGCGAAGCGGGATCACAGGGCCGCGAGTGGACCGCGGCGGTACCGGCACCGGGGGCGGTCCGCTTCGTCAGCGGTCGACCGCTCGCCCCCTACGAAGGGCTGACGATCGCGGTCGGTTTTCCCAAGGGCCTGGTCCCGGAGCCTTCCACGCTCGAGCGGGGCCAGCGGCTCCTGGTCGACAACGTCGGCGCGATCGTCGGCCTGGTCGGCCTGCTGCTGGTGATCTTCTGGCAGGCCTGGGCCTGGAACCGGGTCGGCCGCGATCCGCTGCCGGGCGCGATCTACCCGCGCTACGAGGCACCGGCGGGCTACTCGCCCGGCATGCTGCGCTACGTGCTGAAGTTCGGCTACGACAAGACGGCCACGGCCGCCGCCCTGGTCCACATGGCCGTGCTCGGTCACGTGGTGCTCGACAAACCGAAGAAGCGTTTCGTCGTGCGCCGCGGCGAGGGTACGCCGGAGTCGAAGACGGAACGTGCACTGTTCGACGCGTTGTTCGAGGAGGGAGACTCGCTGACCTTCGAGCAATCGGAGCACAAGCGGGTCGGCAAGGCGGTCAAGGCCCACGAAAAGGCGCTGCGATCGCGGATGGAGACGCGCTATTTCAAGCACAACCGCAGGTGGTGGCTGCCCGGGCTGTTGATCTCGCTGGTCTCGGTGCTGCTGATGACGGTGCTGATTCGCACCCCGGAGCCGGGCCTCGCGCCGTTCCTCGCGCTGTTCTCGATCGTCTGGAACGGCTTCGTCGGCGTCTTTCTGGCCGGCATCTACAAGGGCTGGAAGGAGGCATCGGGCCTGAAGATCGTGCCGATGGTCATCATCACGGTATTCATCATCCCCTTCGTCCTGGCCGGCCTGGCGATCCTGGGCGTGTTCGGCTGGCAGGTCGGCGTGCTGCCGATGCTCGTGCTGATCGCCCACCTCGCGCTGACCCTGACCTTCTACCAGCTGATGAAGGCCCCGACGGAACGAGGACGGGACCTGCTCGATGCCATCGAGGGCCTGCAGCTCTACCTGAACATCGCCGAGCGCGAGGACCTCGAACGCCGCCACGGCGGAGACCGGCCGGTGACGATCGAGGAGTTCGAGCGCCTGCTGCCCTACGCGATCGCACTGGACAGCGCCGAGACCTGGGGCAAACGCTTCGAGGAGGCGATCCGCGCCGCCGAGATCGACGGTTCGATCGGGGACCGGGGCTGGTACAGCGCCTCGATGATGGGCGGCAAGCCGTTCAGTGGCCAGACCCTCTCGAAGTCGCTGGCCGGCGGCCTCTCCAGCGGCATCTCCAGCTCGGCCTCCCCCCCGGGTTCGTCATCCGGCGGCGGGGGCGGCGGCTTTTCCGGCGGCGGCGGAGGCGGCGGCGGGGGCGGCGGCTGGTAGAGACTTCGTTCCGGTGTCGTGGCCCAGTCGTTCTAGAGGATGGACGCGAAGGCGCAAAGGAGCAAAGAGCGCAAGGAACGGCTTCAAGATTTACTTCGAGTTCTCCTGTCCTGAAGCGGACGGGCTCCGAAATCCGTCGCACCGGACCTGATCCGGGGCCCAGCGACTTTGTAGCCCGGGTAAGCGAAGCGCACCCGGGGTCCTCTCCATGCGACTCGACCACACCCCGTCGCCCCGGACTTGATTCGGGGCCCAGCGACTTTTCGGATACGGGAAGCGAAGCGCTAACGGGAGCGTGCAGGACGAAGCCGAATTCCCCGGGTGCGGCCTACGGCCTTACCCGGGCTACGCAACTTGCGAGCGAAGTAGGCTCGAACAGGCCCCGGCCGGTTCGCTCGCAAGCTCACTCCCACAGACGGCCTGTTGTGAGAGCCCCGGCCGGTTCGCTCGCAAGCTCACTCCCACAGGTGGACCGGTCGAAGCCCCGGTCGGCTCCTTCGCAAGCTCACCTCCACAGACGGGCCCATCGAAGCACCGTAGCCCGGGTAAGCGAAGCGCACCCGGGGTCCTCTCCATCCGACTCGTGCACACCCCGTCGCCCCGGACTTGATCCGGGGCCCAGCGACTTTTCGGATACGGGAAGCGAAGCGCTCACGGGAGCGTGCAGGACGAAGCCGAATTCCCCGGGTGCGGCCTACGGCCTTACCCGGGCTACGCAACTAGAGGATGGACGCGAAGGCGCAAAGGAGCAAAGAGCGCAAGGAACGGCTTCAAGATTTACTTCGAGTTCTCCTGTCCTGAAGCGGACGCGCTCCGAAATCCGTCGCCCCGGACCTGATCCGGGGCCCAGCGACTTTGTAGCCCGGGTAAGCAAAGCGCACCCGGGGCCTTTCGGGCCGCGGAACCGTGCCCACTCACGGAATCAACGCTGCCGCAGCGCCCGCACCATCCAGCCGATCCCGAGCAGCGCGAGGACGGCCAGGTAGGCGGTGGCCACGGCGATGACGTTCAGGCCCATGCCTTCGATATCGAGGGTCCGGTGGAAGCCGACGATGATCGCGACCAGCGCGACGGGCGTCAGCACGAGCAGCAAGCGATCCAGCCCCGTCAGCGGCCCGCTCGCCGAGCGGGCATAGAGCCACATCAGGAATGCCACCACGGGCGCGGAGATCAGCAGGTCGACGAGGATCGATACATTCATTGGTGCTTGTCCTGTTCGATTGAATGACTGGAGGAAGCGCCGCGAGGCCGGGCGCAGAGCAGCGGCAGACTCCGACGTCGACGACGACCCCCGAACCATGCGGTTTGTGGGAGTGAGCTTGCGAGCGAATCCCGAACCGCCCGGTTTGTGGGAGTGAGCTTGCGAGCGAACCCCGGTGCCACCCTGCTCCGATCGCTCGCAAGCGCAACCCCACAGGATGTCCCCAGGTTTGCGCTGTTTCCTGTCGCAGTTTCGGTCGCGGTTCCGGACCGCAAGAACCGAATCCGGGCAGCGATTCGGGCGAACGAAACCTCGACGTCTCTGGATCCCGGGTCATGCCCGGGACGACGGAAGAACAGGCTTGCCGATCGGCCCTTCTCGCCCATCATCCAACCGATCGAAGCCGACGCTCGAGACGCGCCGCGAGCGCATCCCCGGCCCATACGCCCGCGGCCCAGCTGCCCAAGGATGCGAGCACGAACGCCGTCGAGGCCGCGAACGACGACTCCAGGAACGCGTCGGCCTGCAGGCTGAACATCGAGAACGAGGTCAGCCCGGCGAGCAGTCCCGGGATCACGAACAGCCGCTGCCGCGGTCCCGCCGCCAGCGCCCCGTCCGGTCCGCTCAGCGCGGCGTACAGGCCGATCGCGAACGCCCCGACCAGGTTTGCCGCGAAGACCGCGAACGCGCCACCGCCGAGGGCCTCCATCCCGAACCGCGCCAGCCCGCCGAGCGCGCTGCCGAGCCCGACCCAGGCGATGCGTTCCGCGAGCCCCGGGCCGGTCATGCCAGGCCCTGCCCGAGCCGGAACATGAACAGGCAGCCGAGCACCGTGACAAGGCCGTAGCCAACCCAGACGCGTCGGGTCGCCCGGCGTTGCCAGCTCTCGAGCACGAAGGCCGAGACCGTGGTAAAGCTGCCGAGTCCGGCGACCAGGCCGAGCCGGAGCGTTGCCGGTGCGGCGATCGACGAGGGCGCCGCCACCATGCCGAGCAGCAGGCAGCCGAGCAGGTTGACGATCAGCGTGCCGAGGGGCCAGCGCGGGTCCGTCCTGCGCGCTTCGGCGGCTGCAACCAGCAGGTAGCGGGCCATGCCGCCGAGCGCCGATCCGGCAGCGATGACCAGGCAGGCCGTCAACGCGTCGGAGGAGCCGGGCATGCTGTCAGGCAGCGGGATCGACGATCTCGAAGGCGAGACCGGGGAGTCCGTCGATTCTCGCCTCGACCCGGTCGCCGACGGTGAGCGGTCCGACCCCGGCGGGTGTGCCGGTGAACAGCACGTCGCCGGGATGCAGCGTCACTTCGCGCGACAGCCGGGCGATCAGTTCGCCGACCGGCCAGATCATGTCGCCGAGCGTCGCCTGCTGGCGGAGCCTGCCGCCGACCGCAAGCCTGATCGGGGTCGCGGGAGACGGACTCCAGTCGTCGGCCGACCGCCAGGGTCCGACCGGACCCGAGGCGTCGAAGCCCTTGGCCAGCGCCCAGGGCTGGCCGGCCTGCTTGGCCCGGGCCTGGACGTCGCGCCGCGTCAGGTCGCATCCGACCGCCCAGCCGACCACGCAGCGCAGCGCCGTGTCCGCGTCCAGGTCGCGCCCGCCCTGCCCCAGCAGCGCGACCAGTTCGACTTCGTGGTGCAACGCTTTCGTCGACCTCGGATACGGGATCGCTGCGGCCTGGACCAGCGCGGCGGCCGGCTTGGAAAAGAAGATCGGGTCCGCTGCGGCCGGGTCGGCACCCATCTCGCGCGCGTGCTCGGCGTAGTTGCGACCGACGCACCACGCGTGGCGCACTTGGAACGCGGTCCGATCCGGGCCGATCAGCTCGGGCGGGGTCCAGTCGGCGCTTCGGGTCACGGCTCCGCCCTAGCCAAGGGCGCGAATGCCGACGGCCTCGCGCAGTTCGCCGATGAACGGCGTGGCGACGTCGCGGGCGCGCTCTGCACCGCGTTCGAGTTCGCGCTCGATCTTCGCCGGATCGTTGATCAGCGCCTCGTAGCGCTCGCGGGGTGCTGCGAGTTCGGCGTTGACCAGCTCGAACAGCTGCTGCTTGACCTCGCCCCAGGCGATGCCGTCGGCGAAGGCCCGGCGCATCTCGGTCCGCTGCGCGGGGCTCGCGAACGCGGCATAGACCGAGAACACGCTGGCCTCGTCCGGGTCCTTGGGCTCGCCGGGCTCCTGGGAGTTGGTCTTGATCTTCATGATGGCCTTGCGGAGTTTCTTCTCCGGCAGCCACAGGGGAATGGTGTTGTCGTAGCTCTTCGACATCTTCCGGCCGTCGGTGCCCGGCAGGGTGGCCACGTGTTCGTCGGTCACCGCCTCGGGCAGCACGAAGTGCTCGCCGTAGCGATGGTTGAACCGCCCGGCGATATCTCGCGCCATTTCGAGGTGCTGGGCCTGGTCCTTGCCAACCGGCACGTCGTGCGCGTTGAACATCAGAATGTCGGCGGCCATCAGCACCGGGTAGCTGAACAGGCCCATGGTGATGCCGTAGTCCGGGTCCTCCCCGGCCGCCTCGTTCTCGGCCACCTGGGCCTTGTAGGCGTGGGCGCGGTTCATCAGTCCCTTGGCGCAGGCGCAGGTCAGCAGCCAGGTCAGCTCCGGAATCTCGGGGATGTCGGACTGGCGGTAGAACACGCTCCGCTGCGTGTCCAGCCCCAGAGCCAGCCAGGTCGCGGCGATCTCCAGCGTCGACCGGTGCACGCGTTCGGGCTCGAAGCACTTGACCAGCGCGTGGTAGTCGGCCAGGAAGTAGAACGAGTCCGTGCTCGCGTCGCGGCTGGACTCGATCGCCGGCTTGATCGCACCGACGTAGTTGCCCAGGTGGGGCGTGCCGGTCGTGGTGATGCCGGTCAGGACGCGCTTGCGTTGGCTCATCGGGCGGTTCCGGAGGAGGACGGGGAAGCGGCCTATTCTAGTCAATCCGGTGGCCCGGGGCCGAATCGGGAGGCGGATCCACGGCGGTCCCGATCAGGCGTCGTGCCGAAAGCCTCTAGAGGATGGACGCAAAGGCGCGAAGGGGCGACGGGCGCGAAGAAACGCATCTTCTATTGAGGAACGACAGAATAGGGTTCGACCTGAAGAACCGCAACAGCAGGAGCCGGCCCAGTGCACAGGCGGCTGGAGATCTCGTTCGAACATCAACGCCGACATCCGTCACGAACGGGCGGATCGCCGCAGGTCCAGACCAACGACCTTCTTCCTTCGCATCCTTCGCCCCTTCGCGCCTTTGCGTCCATCCTCTAAAGGACCAGGCCACCAGCTTCGGAACCTCCGAGTCAGTTCTCCGGTACGACCTGGACCGGCTGCATCTTGTCGTCGACCGCGACCATCACCAGCTCGCCCTGGATCGCCAGTTCCTGGGTCCCCGACAGCGGATCTTCGCGCAGGATCGAGACCGTGACGGTGACCGAGGTGTTGCCGACCCGGGTGACCTCGCCGATCAGCTCGACGATGTTGCCGCGGGGAATCGGGGTCTTGAAGTCGACCCGGTCCATCGAAACGGTGACCACCTGGCGCCGGGCGAAGCGGGTGGCGGTCAGGAACGCGACCTCGTCCATCCACTTCATCGCCGTTCCGCCGTAGAGCGTACCGATCGGATTCGTGTCCTGTGGAAACACCAGCTTGGTGATCCGCGTACGAGCGTGCTCGGTGCGTTCTTCGATGTTCATGGTCGGCTCGAAGGCAGGTCCAGCGTTCATTCTAGTGGCTCGGGCTCCGGGGCTTTGCCCGAGTTGCAGGCTGTAGCTGTCAGAGGATGAACGCGAAGGCGCGACGGGGCAAAGTGCGCGAAGAAGACCGCACGACTGGCCCCCCGTGGACCTGCAGGCCGCTCCAAGGAACCCGTCGTTCTGGACGTCGCGCGGTTCCGATCCGGAATCTCGTGACCGGGCCGTCAGCTCTGGACCCGTCGACATCCGATCTTTCATCGTTCCTTGAAACCGCAGGCCCCTGCTTTTTCTTCGCGCTCTTCGCCCCGTCGCGCCTTTGCGTCCATCCTCTCGAGAACCGGCCGAAAAAACCGGATCGAAGGCCGGGGCCAAAAAAAACCCCGGCAGGGCCGGGGTCAACAGGAGGCTTCTCGGTCGAGAAGTCGGAGGTCTGGTTCAGGCCGCTTCGGACAGGCCCTTCTCCAGGGCCGGCTCCGTGTCGAGCACGGCGGCCACGGCGTGGATGACGGATGCGATGCGGACCGCGTCCTGGATCGCCTTCGTGCTGACGCCGTGCTTGACCAGGATCTGCTCGTGGCTGTCGATGCACATGCCGCAACCGTTCACGGCCGAGACGGCCAGGCTGATCAGTTCGAAATCGGTCTTTTCGATTCCGGGGTTGCCGATCACCGTCATGCGCAGGCCGGCCGGCATCTTCGAATACTCGTCGTTGCTGGCCAGGTGCAGGAACCGGTAGTAGATGTTGTTCATGCCCATGATCGCCGCGGCGGCCTTCGCGCCCTTGAGCTGGGCCTCGTCCAGCTTCGCACCGGCCTCGGCGGCGATCGTCGAGATCAGGTCCTCGTTGCGAGCGGCGATGGCACTGGCCAGCGCGATGCTCCAGACCTGGCTTTCGTTGAGGGCGTCGTGCTGCTCTGCGTCGAGCACGTTGCCGAAATTGATCTTGAGGTCCCGGGCGTAGTCCGGAATCGTCTGCTTCAGGGTGTCGATGCTCATCGTTGACTCCTGCGTGAATCTGTCGAAGGGTTGGACGAAGAATAGGAGGAGCGCAACGACGCTCCATGGTTCGGGCGAAGTGAGTCCGCGTGGGAACGCACTGTTGCCGTCGGAAAATCGGTCTCGGATCAAGAACCGGCCGCCACGGGGGCGGCCGGTGGGTCGGCCCCTTCAGGAGTGAAACGAAGGGACGGTCGGGGACCCGGTGCGGCCGACGACGACGCCGGGCATCGGTCCCGGCGCCGATCGGACCGAATGGATCAGGCGGCCTTCAGGTGGTCGTCGCCCTTCTGCCAGTTGCACGGGCACAGCTCGTCGGACTGCAGCGCGTCGAGAATGCGCAGCGTTTCCTTCGGGTTGCGGCCGACGTTCATGTCGGTGACCGACACATGGCGGATGATGCCCTGCGGATCGACCAGGAAGGTAGCGCGGTTGGCGACGCCTTCTTCCGCGTGGAGGATGCCCAGCGATCCGGACAGTTCACGCTTGACGTCGGCCAGCATCGGAATCTTCAGGTCCTTCAGGTCGTCGTGGTTCTGACGCCATGCGAGGTGCACGAACTCGGTGTCGGTGCTGGCGGCCAGGACCTGGCAGTCGCGATCGGCGAACTCGTCGGACAGGTCGCTGAACGCCTTGATCTCGGTCGGGCAGACGAAGGTGAAATCCTTCGGATAGAAGAACACCAGCAGCCACTTGCCGCTGTAGGTATTGCTGTCGATATCGGCGAACCCGTTCTCGATGTCGGTTCCGACGGTGGCCTTCAGCTGGAAATTCGGAAACTTGTCTCCAATCGTCAACATATCGTTCAACTCCTTGAGTTTCAGGGCTTTGATTCGAAAAGGTATTTTTCAAACGACCCGGCGCTGTCCCGCGACCGGATGCCCATAAGGATAAGGACGATTTTCAATAATTCAAATTGATTGTCTTGATGCCCGCTATTTGTTTTGCCTATGAGGCCGCAATCCCCGCGGGACAGGGGCTGCAGGCCGGGCCGGAGGGTGGTCAGCCGCGCCCGGAACCGCTCCCGGGACGAGTCTTTTCCAGCGTCCGGGTCAATCCGGCGACCACGCCGCCGATGTCCGACAGTTCGGCGGGCAGGATCAGGGTGTTCGATTCCTGGGCCAGCTTGCCGAATTCCTTGACGTACTGTTCGGCAATGCGCAGCGAGACCGCGTCGGCCCCTCCGGGCTGATTGATGGCCGTGGCGATCCGCTCGATGCCCCTTGCGGTCGATTCGGCGATCAGCAGGATTTCCTCGGCGCGGCCCTTCGCCTCGTTGATCTGCTTCTGCATGTCGCCCTCCGAGACGTTGATCATTTCCTGCTTCATGCCCTCGGACACATTGATCTTCGACTCGCGCTCACCCTCGGACTGGGCCACCACGGCCCGCCGCTCGCGCTCCGCACGCATCTGCTTCTCGAGGGCATCGCGGATCGTCTCGGGCAGCACGATGTCGGCAACTTCGTAGCGGAGCACCTTGATGCCCCAGGGCTCGGAGGCTTCCGACAGCACCTCGACGACCTTCTCGTTGATGACCACCCGTTCCTCGAACGACTTGTCGAGATCGATCTTGCCGACCACCGACCGCAGCGTCGTCTGGGCCAGCTGGATCGCCGCATAGCGGTAGTCCTCGATACCGTAGGAGGCCAGCCGCGGGTCGATGACCTGCATGTAGATCACGCCGTCGACGTGGATCTGGATGTTGTCCTTGGTCACGCAGGCCTGCTGCGGAACGTCGATCGCCTGCTCCTTCAGCGTGTGCTTGTAGGCCACCTTGTCGATGAACGGGATCAGCAGGTGGAAGCCGGCGTCGAGCACGCTCTGGAACCGGCCCAGCCGTTCGACCACGTAGGCGGAGCGCTGGGGCACGATCTGGGCGGTCTTGACCAGCGCGACGACGACGATCAGCAGGACAATCAGCGAAAGCAGGGTCGGGAAATCCATGATGGGGCTCTCTCTCGGGTTCGGTCGGTAAAAGTCCGGGGTGGTTGTTCAGGCCGGTCCCGCGGGCGGCTGATGGCCGCGACGCGGGCCGTCGATCAGTCGGCGTCGGTGGGCGGGTCGGGTCGTTCCCGGGACACCCGCAGCGTGATGCCGCGGTGGCCGATGACCCAGGCGGTGTCGCCGATCGACAGCGGCGTGGCGTCCGGCTCGACCTCGGCCTTCCAGTCGACGCCGCTGAGCCGCACCCGGCCCACGCCGTCGACGAAGTCCGCGGTGACGGTCACCCGCTCGCCGCGGGCCTCGATGAGGTTGCGGTCGCCGTCCCAGCGGTCGGAGACGCTTCCGCGGAACCAGATCTTGACCTTCTCGCGGGCCAGCAGCAGCGACCCCAGGGACAGGATGGCGAACAGGACGATCTGCTCGGGCGCCGAGTTCAGCAGGCCGGCCGCGGTGGCCAGGCCGACCAGGAGGGCGCCGACCCCGAAGAAGACCGCGATGATGCCGGTGACGAAGAACTCCGACAGGACCAGCAAGGCCCCGAGGATCAACCAGAACCACGATGTTTCCAGCACGTCCGACTCCCTGCCCACCCGGCCTTCGATGACGAAAGTATAGGCGCATCGGACGCCGCCTTGATAGCCATGAGCAATGAACAAACGAATTTCCATTGCTGAGGCATAATGGAAGCCGGTCCGGACCCGGGAGCCTCCCGATGAACCTGCGCGCGCTGCAGTACCTCGTGACACTCGCCGACGTGCGCCATTTCAGCAAGGCCGCCGAGCGCTGCCACGTCAGCCAGCCGACGCTGAGTACCCAGATCCGCAAGCTCGAGGAGGAACTCGACGTGCTGCTGGTCGAGCGGTCGCCCCGCCAGGTGATGCTCACGGAAGTCGGTGAGGACGTGGTGCGAAGGGCGCGCGCACTGCTCGGCGAAGTCGACGCGATCCGGTCGATCGCCCGGCGCAGCCGGGACCCCCATTCCGGCACGCTGCGGATGGGCATCTTCCCGACGCTGGCGCCCTACTTCCTGCCCCACGTCGTACCCGCGATCCGCAAGGCCTTTCCCCGCCTGACGCTGCGCCTGTTCGAGGAGAAGACCGAAGACGTGCTGGCCATGCTGGCCCAGGGTCGGCTCGACGCCGGCCTGCTGGCGCTGCCCGTCGAGGGTGACTCCCTCGATACCCGCATCCTGTTCGAGGAACCGTTCGTGCTGGCCGTGCCCGAGGGCCACGCGCTGTGCAGCGCCGACAGCGTGAACCTGAGCGACCTCGAGAACCAGGAATTGCTGCTGCTCGAAGACGGGCACTGCCTGCGCGAGCAGGCGCTGGAGGTGTGCCAGCTCTCCGGCGCCCACGAACAGCTCGATTTCCACGCCACCAGCATGGAGACGCTGCGCCAGATGGTCGCTGCCGGGACCGGGATCACGCTGATGCCGGTGCTCGCGGTCAAGCCCCCCGTCGCGCACACGGAAAACCTGGTCACCCGCCCCTTCAAGGCGCCCGGACCGAAGCGCACCATCGCCCTGGTCTGGCGCAAGTCCTCGGCGGTGGCGGGCTTCCTGGAGGAGCTCGCCGACGTATTGCGGGAGATCGATCCGGAGCTGCTGGAACCATAGGGCGGGGGCAGGGACTAGGGGATAGGGGCTAGTCAAGCCTCCGGTCAACCATCGGTGCCTCGACCCGTCCCTGAGCCCTGATCCCTTTTCCCTTCAGAAGATGAGCGCGAAGACGCGAAGGCGCGAAGAGAAAGGCGGGAAACCTCGAAAACGTCCCCGAGTCTCGTAGCCCGGGTAAGCGCAGCGCACCCGGGGGATTGCACGACCCATACGAATGCCCCGGGTGCGGCCTGTGGCCTTACCCGGGCTACGCCACTACGATCCACGATCGGTGCCTCGACTAGCCCCCAGAGGCAGGGACGAGGGGCTAGGGCTCATGGGCTAGTGGATACCGCAACCCACGATCCGTGCCTCGACTAGTCCCTGACCCCTTTTCCCTGGTCCCTACTCCCTAGCCCCTCCCCGCCATCAGCCCCGCTGGTCGATCGGCGGGACGTCGCGGTCTTCGGGGCCGGTGTAGTCGGCGCCGGGGCGGATGATGCGGTTGTTCGCGCGCTGCTCCATCACGTGCGCGGCCCAGCCGGTCACGCGGGACATGACGAAGATCGGCGTGAACAGGCCGGTCGGGATGCCCATGAAGTGGTAGGCCGAAGCATGGTAGAAATCCGCGTTCGCGAACAGCTTCTTCTCGTCCATCATGATCTTCTCGACTTCTTCGGAGACGGCGAACAGGACTTCGTCGCCGACCTGCTCCGAGAGCTTGCGCGACCACTCGCGGATGATCGCGTTGCGCGGGTCCTTCTCGCGATAGACCGCGTGGCCGAACCCCATGATCTTTTCCTTCGCGGCGAGCATGCGGTGGACGTCTTCGCGCGCCTCTTCGACCGACGAGTACTTCTCGAGCATGGCCATGGCCATCTCGTTGGCTCCGCCGTGAAGCGGCCCACGCAGCGAGCCGATGGCGCCGGTGATGCAGGAATGCATGTCCGACAGGGTGGATGCGCAGACCCGGGCGGTGAACGTCGAGGCATTGAACTCGTGCTCGGCGTAGAGGATCAGCGAAACGTCCATGACGCGAGCATGCAGATCGGACGGTGATTCGCCGTGCAGCAGCTTCAGGAAATGCGCGCCGATGCCGTCCTCGTCGGATTCGGTCTCGATCCGGACGCCGTCGTGGCTGTACCGGTACCAGTAGGTGATCATCGACGGGAACGCCGCCAGCAGCCGGTCGGCCACGTCCTGCTGGTTCTCGAAGCCGTCCTCCGGCTCGATGTTGCCGAGGAACGAGCAGCCGGTGCGCAGCACGTCCATCGGGTGCGCCGAGGCCGGGATCCGCTCCAGGACTTCCTTCAGCGAGTCCGGCAGGCCGCGCATCGATTTCAGGCGCGCGGCGTAGGCGTCCAGCTCGGCCCGGCTCGGAAGCTCGCCCTTGAGGATCAGGTAGGCGACCTCGTTGAAGGTCGCGTTGTCGGCCAGGTCGTCGACGGCGTAGCCGCGGTAACGCAGGCTGTTCCCTGCCGCGCCGACGGTGCAGATCGCCGTCTCGCCGGCCGACTGGCCGCGCAGACCGGCTCCGGTCTTCTTGTCGCTCATTGGGATTCCTTGCTGAAAAGCTCGTCGAGTTTCTCTTCGAATGCGTAGTAGTCGAGGTAGCGGTACATCTCGTCGCGCGGCTGCATGATGTCGATCACGTCGCGCTGGTGGCCCTGCTCGAGCAGCGCCTTGTACACGGTTTCCGCCCCCCTGTTCATCGCGCGGTACGCACCGCAGCAGTACAGCACGATATCGACCCCGACTTCGCCGAGTTCGGGGGTGGAGAACAGGGGCGTCTTGCCGAACTCTGTGATGTTGGCCAGGATCGGCACGCCGACGGCCTCGCGGAAGCGCCGGTACTGGTCGAGATCCTGCATCGCCTCGGGGAAGATCATGTCCGCGCCGGCCTCGACGCAGGCCACCGCGCGCTCGATCGCCGAGTCCATGCCCTCGACGGCCAGCGCATCGGTCCGCGCCATGATCACGAAGTCGTCGTGGGTGCGCGCGTCCACCGCCATCCGGATCCGGTCGACCATCTCGGCCTGCGAGACGATCTCCTTGCCCGGACGATGCCCGCAGCGCTTGGTCTGGACCTGGTCCTCGATGTGCACACCGGCGGCGCCGGCCTTGTCGATCGAGCGGACCGTGCGGGCGATGTTGAACGCGCCGCCGAAGCCGGTGTCGGCGTCGACCAGCAGCGGCAGACTGCAGGCGTCGGTGATCCGGCGGACGTCGACCAGCACGTCGTCGAGGGTGCTGATGCCGAGATCGGGCAGGCCCAGCGAGTTGGCCGCCACCCCGCCGCCGGACAGGTAGATCGCCTTGTGGCCGATCTTCTCGGCCATCTTCGCGGTCAGCGCGGTGATCGTGCCGACCACCTGCAACGGCGCCTGCTCGGCGACCAGCTGCCGGAATCGGGCTCCGGGATGGGTGTGGGCCATGAACATGCTCTCGATCCGGGACAGCCCGACATTTTACACCCGCAGCCCATTCCCCGCGCACCGAGCTCAGGTCGCCTTCGCGGGCTCTGCGTCCGATTCCTTAGAGGATGGACGCAAAGCCGCAAAGGGGCCAAGAGCGCGAAGAAACTACAAGAAACTGCTGTACGCCGTTGTTCTTTAGCAATCCGATCAGAATGCAGACCAACGGCTCCACCCACCGCTATCGATTCGGCGGCTGCGACTCGTCGAAACGCGTTGTTTTCTTGCGTCCCTTTGCCCCTTCGCGCCTTGGCGTCCATCCTCCAGAGGACGTGCCGGAGAGACCGATCAACGTCTCAACGCGCGGGATGCGGACGGCGTCGGCGACGATGGCGAATTCGAAACCGTCCTCGAGGTCCGTTGCCGGCGCCTGGCCGAGGTCCTCGGCGTAGTGGGCGGCCTGCTCGGCGGTCAGCGCGCGACGCTCGAAGGTACCGGACAGGACGACCTGCTTGCCGGCCGCGTCGGTCGGGACGAAGAACGCGTAGTCGCGAAAGGTGACCCGGGCCGTGGCCTCGCCGTCGCGGGCGATGAGGAAGCAGCCCTTCTTGCGGCAGACCTCGACGATCTCGGCTGCCACCAGCACCTCGGTGCCCTGCAATCGATCGGCATCCGCGACCACCGCGGACAGGGTCCGGGCCTCGCCGTCCGGCAGCGGCGCCCCGAAATCTTCCCACTCGGCCGAGGCAGCGGCGGGCCGGGACAGACGGACCGGTTCGTCGGCGCCGGCGGAGGCAGCAAGCACGGCAAGGAACGAAACAAGGACTGAAAGGAAGACTTGGCGGAAGGCGTGCATCGCGGTCGCTCGGGATCGTGTCCAGCCGGATTCTACCCGCGCGGGGTCCCCGGCTTGCGTCGGCGGCGGCAGGTGCGACAATAGCGGGCTGTTGACCCGAACCCCCGGACATTCCATGGCCCTGCCCCGCACGCTGGCGCTCGCCGCGCTGGTCTTCTCCTCGCTGCTGATCCCGAGCTCTCCGACCATGGCCGACGAACTGACCCTGGAACGCATCTTCGCCTCTCCGGCGCTGGACGGCCCGACGCTCCGGTCGGTCCGGCTCGCCCCGGACGGCTCGCGCGTCACCTTCCTGCGCGGCAGCGACGAGGACCGCGACCGACTCGACCTCTGGGCCTACGACCCGGCCACCGACACGACCGCGGTGCTGATCGCCGCGAACGACATCCTGGCGGCACCGGCCGCGCTGTCGGACGAGGAAGAGGCGCGGCGCGAGCGAGCCCGTATCTCCGGCCTGTCCGGCATCGTCGAATATCGCTACTCGGACGACGGCCGCTACCTGCTGTTCCCCCTCGGCGGCGACATCTACGTCGCCGACCTGGCCGCGGACGCGCAGGCGGAAAGCGCGCCGGATCCTGCGGACGGCGCGGCCGAAGAAGACGCGGTGCGCGATGGCACGGAAGGCGTGGAACGGACCGCCGGGCCTGCCGACGAACGGGCCGGATCCGTTTCGACGCCGGATTCTGCGGGAATCCGGGTTCGCCAGGTCACCTCCGGAGCGCCCTTCGACCTCGATCCGCGGCTTTCGCCCGACGGTTCGAAGGTCGCCTTCGTCCGCGATCGGGACCTGTGGCTGGCCGACGTGGCCAGCGGCGAACTCCGGGCGCTGACCGACGACGGCGAAGGCCCCGTGTCCAACGGCATGGCGGAGTTCATCGCGCAGGAGGAAATGGGACGAGACCGCGGCTTCTGGTGGTCCCCGGACGGAGCGCACATCGCCTTCCTGCGGGTCGACGAATCGACGATCGAGCCGAGCCGTCGCTACGAGGTCGACGGCGATACGATCACCATGATCGAGCAGCGCTACCCCTATGCCGGCACGCCCAACGCCCGGGTCGAGCTCGGCGTGGTGACCGTCGAAACCGGCGACGTCCGCTGGCTGAACCTCGGCCCGGACTCCGACATCTACATCCCCCGCGTGGCCTGGCACCCGGCCGGCGACGCGGTGCTTGTGCAGCGCCAGTCGCGCGACCAGAAGACGCTCGAACTCCTGCTTCACCGGCTCGACGACGCCGAGCCCCGGCGCATCCTCACGGAGGATTCCGCAACCTGGGTGAACCTCCATGACGACCTTCGCTTCCTCGACGGCGGCGAGAGCTTCGTCTGGTCGTCCGAGCGATCGGGCTACCGCCACCTCTACCTCGTCGAGACCGCCACCGGCGAGACCCGCGCGCTGACCGCCGGGGACTGGCCGGTCGACGCCCTGGTCGCGGTCGACGAGGACCTGGGCCTGGTCTATTTCACCGCCGGCGTCGAAGGGCCGACCGAACAGCACCTGTATCGCCAGTCGCTGGCGAGCCAGGACCCGGAGGCCGTGCAGCGGATTTCGCGCCGGAGCGGCTGGCACGAGATCACCTTCGACAGCCAGGGACGGGTGTACCTGGACCTGTTTTCCAGCACCGAGCAACCGCCGCAGCTGTCGCTGCACTCCTCGGACGGCGACCGCCTGGCCTGGCTGGTCGAGAACCGCATTGACGACGATCATCCCTACGCGCCGTTCCTGGCCGATCACCGGCCCACCGAGTTCGGCGTACTGGCCGCCGAGGACGGCCTGTCGATGCACTACCGCGTGGTTCGGCCGGCAGGCTTCGATGCGGAAGGTACCGCGCAGTTTCCGGTCATTCAGTACGTCTACGGGGGACCGACCAGCCGCCTCGTCCAGAATCGCTGGGGCCGCCGTCACCTGATCGAGCAGTACTGGGCGCGCCGGGGCTACGCGGTGTTCTCGATCGACAACCGCGGCATCGAGGGCCAGGGCGTCGCGTTCCAGGCGCCCGTGTACCGGAACCTCGGCGTGCTCGAAGTCGTCGACCAGAAGCTCGGCACCGAGTGGCTCAAGGCCCAGCCCTGGGTGGACCCGGACCGGGTCGGTGCCTTCGGCTGGAGCTACGGCGGCTACATGACCCTGATGATGCTGATGCAGCACCCGGGCACATATGCAGCGGGCGCCTCGGTCGCGCCGGTCACCGACTGGGCGCTCTACGACACGCATTACACCGAGCGCTACATGGGCATGCCGCGAACCGAAGACGGCTCACCGGCCGAGGCCTACGAACGGGGCAACGTGCTGACCTACGCGAACGCCCTGTCGGATCCGATGCTGCTGATCCACGGCATGGCCGACGACAACGTCCTGTTCACCCACTCGACGATGCTGATGCAGCGGCTCCAGGAGGAGGCCATCGACTTCGACCTGATGACCTACCCCGGCGAGAAACACGCCATCACCGGCGACGGCCAGCGCCTGCACGTCTACCGCCAGATCGACCGCTTCTTCGACCGGCACCTGCGGCCGGGGGAGTAGGCTTCGATCCAGAGCTGGTGGCTGCGGCCTTTGGAGGATGGGCGCAAAGGCCGCGAAGGATTGAAGCAAGAGCGCGAAGAGAGATTCTGAAAAGGCGTTTTCCCGCAGCGACGCGGAGACGCAGAGAACGGCGGAAGCGATTGGTGATCCGGCCATACCTCTCATGGACGCCATCCCCTGTCGTCCCGGACTCGATCCGGGACCCAGTGTCTTTCGCCTCTATTCGAAAGCGTTGGAAACGTCTCCTGGATGATGGGCGCGAAGGCGCGAAGAGAAAAGCAAGGCTTGGGTGGGATGATCCCATAGGCGTTTTATCGCAGAGACGCGGAGACGCAGAGGACGGCGGAAGCGATTGGTGATCCAGCCATATCTCTCATGGACGCCATCCTCTGTCGTCCCGGACTCGATCCGGGACCCAGTGTCTTTCGCCTCACTCGAAAGCGTTGGAAACGTCTTTTAGATGATGTGCGCGAAGACGCAAAGACGCGAAGAAAAAAGCGAGAGAATCAGAGAAAACGTCACTGGACCCCGGCTCGAGGCCGGGGCGACGGGGTGGGTGAGCGGTTGCCTGTAGGAGGCCGCTTGCGGGCGAAGGATCGAAGCAAGAGCGCGAAGAATGCGCTCGCTCGTCCTGCCGTTCCTTGTCTCCCCGACCGCAACTTTTACCCCTGTCATCCCGGCCTCGAGCCGGCATACGGTGTCTTTGGAGTTCCGGTCACGGATCGCGCGTTTCGAAGGTAATCCGCTGCGGCTCACCGAGGCGGCACTCCCCTCCGACACAGATCGCTTGGGAACCTTCGGGCGGACCGGCACACGCGTATATGCAACCCATTCCGGTTTCCTGGTGCACCGCGTCCTTCATCTCCTCGATCAACTCGACCTGGTCCCTGGCGACGACGGAGTAGCAATCCAGCGGGCAGCCGAACGCATGGATCGTGCAGTCGGCATCCACGGAGCAGGCCGTGGCGGTGTCGACGAACTGCTGGATCGCGTCGTACCGGCCCCACTCCCGCTGGAACTCCCGGTCGCGGGCCTCCTCACTCCATTCCGCGTAGCGCCGGGAATCCGTCTGGGGGACGACCCAGGACGCCATGAGCACGAACAGGGCCAGCGTGATCATCAAGGCGATGAAGGCGGAGAAGGCCGTCCTCATTCGAAGCTCTCAGACGTCGGAGCTACAGTTGGCACGTAGAGATCTTCGAACGGAACGACGAACTGCCATTCCGCCGCATCGACGACGCAGCGATGCTCGACGCACCGGGCCCGCGTGCCAGGGGCGATTGCACGGCAAGTGTTGGCGCACTGGATACAGGAATCGGCCCTGAAGTCGGCGACCACATCCTGCAACTCGGCGACATCATCCAGTCGCACTGCGCTGAGACACTTGAAGGGACACCCGAACGATTCCAGCGTACAGTCCGCATCCGATGAACAGGCCGTTGCTGCCTCGATACGCGCCTGCACCTCCCGCGCTGCCGCCGCCCATCGTTCTTCCGTCGCGTACCGGCATTCGAATGTCACTCGATCCAATGCGACATTCGGCTCGATATCGTCCGCCACCGATAAAGTCGTGGTCACTGGGCCGGGCTGTACGACCCACGCCATGACCGCCACGCCGACGATCAGCAGGAGCAGACCCAGAACGAGTGAAAGGAAGTGACGCATCAATCGATGAGCCAAGAACCGAATTCTCGTCGCCTGAAGAGATACCGACCCGTCGTTCGCATGCCGTTCCCCCAGCCAGAACCACGCCTTCAGCCTAGCCGTGCCCGGCGGCGACGTCAACGAGACCATGAGAGGACGTCGGCTCGAGCGAATTTCCCGGGTGCGCTGCGCTTACCCGGGCTACGAAAAGCAAAGACACTGGGTCCCGGCCGATGGTCATGACAATCGGCCGGGATGATAAGTAGAGGGGTTGCTGTCGAAGTTCCTCTGCGTCTCCGCGTCTCTGCGAAAAAACGCCTTTCAGTTTCTCAGCGCTTACCCGGGCCAAGAAAACCAAAGACACTGGGTCCCGGATCAAGTCCGGGACGACAGGGATCGTGGTCGCGGCGAGGATGACAGCTGAAGAGGAGCCGTGCTGTTCCCCGGGTGCGCTGCGCTTACCCGGGCTACGCGAATCGTCTCGGAACTCGCCAACAAAGAGTGGTTTTCTCTTCGCGCCTTCGCGTCTTCGCGCTGATCTTCTAAAGGGAATTGCCTGCGCCCTCGAGCGAGACCGGAAATTCGCTGGGTCCCGGCCGATGGTCATGACAATCGGCCGGGATGATAAGTAGAGGGGTTGCTGCCGAAGTTCCTCTGCGTCTCCGCGTCTCTGCGAGAAAACGCCTTTCAAGATCCTTCTCGCGCCCTTACCGTCGGACTTGGCGCCGTTGCGTCCATCATCTAACGAGGCAGCCCCAACGCCCGATCGAAGCCAACTACTCGTGAATGTCGTAGCGGTCGTCGATGTAGTCGCGGAAGCGCAGGTACTCGCCCTGGAAGGTCAGGAAGAATTCGCCGGTGGCGCCGTTTCGGTGCTTGCCGATGATGATCTCGGCCTTGCCCTTGTCCGGCGAGTCCTCGTTGTAGACCTCGTCGCGGTAGATGAACAGGATCATGTCGGCATCCTGCTCGATCGCCCCTGATTCGCGGAGGTCGGCCATGACCGGACGCTTGTTCGGACGCTGCTCGAGGGCGCGGTTGAGCTGCGACAGGGCGATCACCGGCACCTTCAGCTCCTTGGCCAGCGCCTTCAGGGAACCGGAGATCTCGGAGATCTGGGTGGCGCGGTTCTCGTTGTTGCCCGGCGTCTGCATCAGCTGCAGGTAATCGATCAGGATCAGGCCGATGTCGTGCTCGCGCTTCATCCGTCGCGCGCGGGCGCGGAGTTCGGTCGGCGACAGCGCCGGGGTTTCGTCGATGAAGATGTTGGCTTTCTTCAACATGCTCATCGCCGACTGCAGGTTGACGAAGTCCTGGTTGTCGAGCTTGCCGGTGCGCAGCTTGTTCTGGCCGATCTGGCCCAGCGACGAGAACAGGCGCAGGACCAGCTGCAGGTCCGACATTTCCATCGAGAACACCGCGACCGGCACGTTGCTCTTGATTGCCGCCGCGGCGGCGATGTTCATCGAAAAGCTGGTTTTTCCCATCGCCGGCCTCCCGGCCACGATGATCAGGTCGGTCGGCTGCAGGCCGGCGGTGCGGCGGTCGAGTTCGGAGAAGCCGGTCGGCACGCCGGTGATGTCGCCCTCGTTGTCCTGCAGCTCGTTGAGCCGGTCCATGGCGCGCGACATCACATCCTTGACGTGCGTATAGCCGCTACCGCTGCTTCGCATGCCCTGCTCGGCGATGGCGTACATTTTCTGTTCGGCCGCTTCGAGGACTTCCTTGCTGCTCATGCCCTTCGGGTTCAGCGCCGAGTCGGCGACCTCGGTGCCGATCTCGATCAGCTGGCGCAGGATCGACTTCTCGCGCACGATCTCCGCGTAACCGAGAATGTTCGACGGCCCGGGCGTGTCGTTGGCGAGCATGGTCAGGTAGGCGCCACCGTCGACCCGGTCGAGCAGGTCGTGCTTGACGAACCAGTCGGCCACGGTGACGGCGTCGGTGGGCTGGTGATCCTCCTGCAGCTCGCCGATCGCGCGGTAGATCAGCCGGTGCGTCTCGCGGTAGAAATCGACCTCGTGGATCCTGTCGGCGACCTTGTCCCAGGCCGTCTCCGACAGCATCAGGGCGCCGAGCAGGCTCTGTTCGGCTTCGATCGAGTTCGGCGGTTGGCGCGGCGGGCTCAGCGGGGTGGGGAACGGTTCGGCCACGGTGGTCTCTGTGCTGGTGTTCGTGCGGTGGAACGCGGGATCGACGATTCGACACGTCGGGGCGAAGGATGCCGCCCCGGGGGCCGGTCGATCAGTCTAGCAAGTCATCGGCGCCGGTGCCGACTCTTTCCCGGCCTTCGATGCGAACGCGCCGGCGAGATACGAAACGAGCCCGGAAGGCCGGGCTCGTTTCGGGTTCAGCGATGTCGGCGGCCGATGGCCGGCGGTAATCAACCGGCGGCAGCTTCCTCGCCGACCACCACGATCTTGACCTCGGTCTGCACGTCTGCGTGCAGGATCAGGCCGACGGTGAATTCGCCGGTCTCGCGGATCGGGCCTTCCGGCTGGTCGACCTCGATCTTCTCGACCGGGTAGCCCATTTCGGTCAGGCGATCGGCGATCTCGCGAGCGCTGATGGAACCGTACAGGCGGCCTTCCGGCGACACGTTGACGTGGAACTCGACGGCCTCGACGCCTTCGATCGCCTCTCGGCGAGCCTCGGCGGCGGCCAGCTTCTCGTTGGCCTGGCGCTGCAGCTCCTCACGCTCGGCCTCGAACTTCTCGAGGTTGGCCTTGGTGGCACGGATGGCCTTGCCGCGGGGCAGCAGGAAGTTCCGGCCGTAGCCGGGCTTGACCGTCACGACGTCGCCGAGGTCGCCCAGGGCGTGCACCTTTTCAAGCAGAATCAGTTGCATGGGGCACCTCAGTGGTTGTCGGAGTAAGGCAGCAGGGCCAGGTAGCGCGCGCGCTTGACCGCGGTCGAGAGCTGGCGCTGGTAGCGGGCCTTGGTGCCGGTGATGCGGCTCGGGATGATCTTGCCGGTTTCACCCACGAAGTCCTTCAGCAGATCGACGTCCTTGTAGTCGACCTCGGTGATGCCTTCGGCGGTGAAACGGCAGTACTTGCGGCGGCGGAAGAATTTGGCCATGGATCAAGCCTCCTCGGATTCGCTGGCGGACGCCTTCTTCGTGTCGTCCGAATCGTTGTCGTTCGAGTCGTCGTCATCGTCGCTGCTGTCGCTGCGATCGTTGTCGTCGTTGTCGCTGCGGCGGCCGCCGCGGCGCGACTCGCGCTCGTCCTTCTCTTCCTTGCGCTTCATCATGATCGACGGCTCGCTGACCGCCTCGGAGCGCTTGACCGTGAGGTGGCGCAGGATGGCGTCGTTGAAGCGGAAGATGCTTTCCAGCTCGTCCAGCGTCTCCTTGTCGCACTCGATGTTCAGCAGCAGGTAGTGCGCCTTGTGGAGCTTGTCGATCGTGTAGGCCAGCTGCAGACGACCCCAGTCTTCCGACCGGTGGACCTGCCCGCCCTTGGATTCGACCAGCGACCGGTAGCGTTCCAGCATGCCGGGCACCTGCTCGCTCTGGTCCGGGTGGACCAGGAAAACGATTTCATAGTGTCTCAATGAACTCTCCTTCTGGTTGAACCGTCCGGGGCAACCGCGCCGCCGGACCGGTAAAGCCCCCGGTCGGCCGTGCGACCGCCGTGGAGCAAGGTCTGCGCAGAATCGCGCAAGCCGGCAAGTATAGCAGGATCAGTGAGTTGTGGACAAGGCCGAACGCTTCACGTTGCGTCGGGCCCGGCTAGCGACCGACGCGTTCCAGGCCGACCTGGAAGTCCTCGACCGCCAGGCCCAGCGCCCGGGCGCCCGTATCCGCCCAGGCCTGGCCGATCGGCGCGCCGGTCTCGGCGTCGAAGGCGCGCAGGCGCAGCAGCACCGCACCGTCGGCGCCCGGCCAGTACGGGGCCAGCTCGACCTCCACGCCCAGCGGCATGCCGGCCGCGTCGAGCAGCGCGGCGGACCGGCCGTCGGAAGTCAGCGCGACATCCTCGGCGCGGCGCCAGGCGTCGCCGCCGTCGTCCCGGCGCCCGGCCCATCCCCGGTAGCGATGCACCGGCAGGAACTCGATCACCCGGTCGTCGCCGCGCGAGGCGCCATCGGCCGCCACCACGCGGTCCGCGATCAGCAATCGCTCGCCGTCGAAGGCGATTTCCTTGACCAGCCCGACGTCCGCGTCGCCGCTCCCGAAGCGACAGGTCGTCGCGTCCGTGGTCAGGACCACGCCGTCGTCGCGGATCGTCCCGGTCAGCGGACAGTCGCCGACCGCTGCGTCGTCGGCACCGAGCGGCGCGAACACGCCCTCGACCCGGAACGGTACGGCCGTCGGCGCGATCGAGACCGCGAAGCGGCGTGCAGCCTCCCCGGCGGCCTGCTGGGCCAGCTCGATGATCACGGGAACGACGCCGGGCACGCTCTGGCGCCGGATCGTCAAGGCCACGGGCAGTGCCTCGCGGCCCGGCGACTGGCCGACGTAGCGCCCGATCAGGCGCTCGGCGACGATGTCCGGCCCCGGCTGCGACGGGTCGGTGGCCCGTTGCGGCGTGCCGGCGCATCCGACAAGCGCCGCCAGCGCGACGGCGGGCAGCAACCTCACGCGCGGCTGCCGCTCAGTCGCCACCGGCATCCGCCGTCGACGCGTCGGGCGGATTCGGGAATCCCGGCAACAGCAGGCCGGGATCGACGCGGGTCGATCCGAGGTTCATGCGCCAGTCCAGGTGCGGTCCGGTGACCCGGCCGGTGGCGCCGACCTCGGCGATCACGTCGCCCTGCTCCACCCGCTGGCCCTCTTCGACCAGGATGCGGTGCAGGTGCAGGAACGCCGAGCTCAGGCCCAGCCCGTGGTCGATCAGCAGCGTGCCGCCGGAGAAGTACATGTCGTCGTGGGCCAGGGTGACGATGCCGCCCGCCGGTGCGCGCACCGGGGTACCGGTCGGCGCCGCGATGTCGATCCCCCAGTGGGGGCTGCGCGGTTCGCCGTTGAGGATGCGCTGGGAGCCGTAGACGCCGGTGATCGGCCCCGTCAGCGGCCAGACGAAGCCGTGGGCGAAGTCGGTCCGGTCATCGACCCGCTCGCGCGCGGCCCGCGTCATGGCGGCTTCGGCGCGAATCCGCTCCAGCGACTCGGGGTCCGGCGTGACCTTCGACGGCGGCAGGCCGTCGATCCGCTGGATTTCGAACTCGCGTTCGGCGGGGACCAGGTCGCGCTCGTAGCGCTCGCCGTCCGGTGCAATCACGGTCAGGGTCTTCGCGGCCGCTTCGTCGCGCGCGAAACCGATCAGGAACCGGCCGTCGGCGCTGCGAGCCAGCGGCTCGCCGTCGAGCAGAACGCGATGGTCGGCCGGTGCCTCGCCGAACAGCAGCCCGCCCTGGACGAGTTCGCCGGTCAGGGTCGGGACCTGCCCCGCGGCCGGCCCCACGCAGGCCAGGAACGCGATGCAGATCAGCAGCCTACGCATCGCTGCTCGACCGAAGGATGAGCTCCTGGCCGGGGCGCAGCACGCTGTCGTCGTCGAGATCGTTCAAACGCATCAACTGCTGCAGCCCGACCTGGTGACGGCGCGAGATGTTCCACAGGGAATCGCCGCGGCGAACCACGTAGCGGGTCGGCTGCGCGGCCGGCGGCGGCTGGCGTCCGGTCTCGATGACCAGGCGCTGGCCGGGCCGGATCAGGTCGTTCGATCCCAGGCCGTTCATGCGCTGCAGCTCGCGCACGCCGAGCCCGTAGCGCCGCGCGATGACCCAGAGGCTCTCGCCCGAGCGCACGCGGTGGATGAAGCGGTCGGTCGGCAGCAGCTGCTGCTGCAGGGCGACCAGCTGGCGATAGCCCTCGGCGTAGGCGGGCTCGGTCGAGGGGCTGTCGACGTCGATCGCCCCCGGCAGGCGGAGCGTCTGACCGGCCACCAGGCGGTCGCTGGTCAGGCCGTTGGCCCGCTTCAGGTCCGCCACGGTGGTGCCGTGGCGTCGCGCCAGCACCGAGAGCGAATCGCCCCGCCGGACGCGCACCTGCTGCCAGTCGACGGGCGCCTCGGCCGGCAGGTCCGACAGCGCGGCCTGCGCCCGGTCGAGATCGTCGATCGGCACGACCAGGTAGTGCGGCCCCGACGGCGGCGTTCGATGCTTGTTCAGCCCCGCGTTGAGGCTCACCAGCTCGGCCAGGTCGAGTTCGGCACGGAGCGCGAGCGCGACCACGTCGACCGGCCCGTCCAGGTCCAGCCGTGCCACGCGCGGCTCGTCGAGCAGCTCGGGCAGCTCGAAGCCGTAGCGCTCCGGCGCCTGGACCAGGCAGCCCAGGCCCTTGAGCTTGGGCACGTAGCCGCGGGTCTCGCGCGGCAGCGGCAGTTCGTCCCAGGACGTCCCGCGGCCCCGGGCGGCGTTGCGGCGCATCGCCCGCATCACACGGCCCTGGCCGGCGTTGTAGGCGGCGACCGACAGCGGCCAGTCGCCGTCGAACAGGCCGTTCAGGTATTCCAGGTAGTCCAGCGCCGCGGCAGTCGATGCGACGAAGTCACGGCGACCGTCGTACCAGTCGTTGATCTCGATGCCGAAATCGCGTGCGGTCCCGCTGAGGAACTGCCACGGGCCGGCGGCGCGGCTGTGCGAATAGGCGAAGGGGTCGAAGGCACTCTCGACCACCGGTAGCAGGGCGAGCTCGCCGGGAAGGTCGCGGGCCTCGACTTCGTTGGCGATTTCGTGGATCCACGGCTGGGCGCGTACGAACACGCGTTCGAGGTAGTCGTCGTTGTCGGCGTACCAGCGAGCCCAGCGGGCGGCGCTGCTGTCGGCCGGACAGTCCGAGAGGGCGAAGCGATCGACCAGCCGCGGCCAGACCGACACGGGAACGGTGTCGCCGGGCGTGGGCACCGTGCGCTCCAGCGCCAGGCGCTCGAAGGCCTCGTCGACGGCCTGGAACGGGTCCGACGGCGACGGTTCGACTTCCGAGATCGCGGCCGGACGATCGTCGACGGGCTCGTCGCGGGTCTCGACCGCGCAACCGGCCAGGACCGCCATCGCGAGCAGGGAAATTCCGGCCCGGAACCGGCGACCGGTCCGGCGGTTTGTTAAAAATTCGTTGTGATTCACAGGCATGCGGGTTCTTCTTACCCCTTCGTCATCGTTCGACACAAAACCAGTCGAGAGTATGTCCGATCGATGGACAAGGTCAAGAGAACCCCGTCACACCCGTACAATGGCGGCAAGTCACCGACCACGGAAAACGCTTGAAGATCACTTCGGACACCTTGCTCGACATGCTCCGCGACGCGGGCCGCCCGGTCACGCGCCGCGAACTCTCCGAGAACCTCGGACTCTCCCATGAGGAATCCGACCGTCAGATCAAGCCGCTGCTGCTCGAACTGATCCGCGAGGGCCGGGTCGTCAGGAACCGGCGCGCCGCCTACGGCCTGACCGAGAACATGGACCTGATCCGCGGACGGGTCAGCGCCCACGCCGACGGCTTCGGCTTCTTCGTCGCCGACGATGCCGACGACACGGGCGGCGACGACCTGTTCCTGCCCCCGCACCAGATGAGCCTGGTGTTCGACGGCGACCGCGTGCTGGCCTCCGTGGCCAACGTCGACGCCCGCGGCCGCAAGGAGGGCCAGATCGTCGAGGTGCTCGAGCGCGCCCACCAGCAGATCGTCGGCCGCTACGTGATCGAAAGCGGCGTGGCGATGGTCGTGCCCGACGACCCGAAACTGAACCACGATGTCCTGATTCCCGAACCGTCCGCCGACGGCCTGGCGCCGGGCAAGATCGTGGTCGCCCGCATCACCCGCCCGCCGAGCTTCAAACGCAGCCCCGTCGGCGTGATCGTCAGCGTGCTGGGCGAGGCCGACGAACCGGGCATGGCCACCCAGATCGCGATCTTCAACCACCAGCTTCCCGCGGCCTTCCCCGACGAGGTGATCCGCGAGGCCGAGGCCTTCGGCGATTCGATCGACCCCGAACGGGCGAAGGGCCGGCTGGACCTGCGCGACCTGCCGCTGGTCACGATCGACGGCGCCGACGCGCGCGACTTCGACGACGCGGTCTACGCCGCGCCCCGCGGCGACGGCTGGCGGGTGATCGTCGCGATCGCCGACGTCGCCGAGTACGTGACGCCCGGATCGGCGCTCGACGACGAGGCCCAGAAGCGCGGCACGTCGACCTACTTCCCGGACCAGGTCGTGCCGATGCTGCCGGAAGCGCTGTCGAACGGCCTGTGCTCGATCAACCCGGACGTCGACCGCCTGGTGATGGTCTGCGACATGACCCTGGACGCGAAGGGCAAGGTCACGAAGAGCCGCTTTGCCGAGGGCGTGATGCGCTCCCAGGCGCGCCTGACCTACGACCAGGTCCGCCACATCGTCGAGCACGGCGACGAGGCGCTGAACGAGCGCTTCGCCCACGTTCGCGAGAATCTCGATCATCTCTACGAGGTCTACCGCCTGCTGGCGAAGAAGCGCGACCAGCGCGGCGCCATCGATTTCGACTCCAGCGAGGTCAACTTCGTGTTCGACCCCGACGGCCGGGTCGAGCAGCTGCGCCGGCGTACCCGCCACGACGCGCACAAGCTGATCGAGGAGTGCATGATCGCGGCCAACGTACAGGCCGCGAAGACCGCCGAGACGATCGAACGGCCGGTGCTCTACCGGGTCCACGACGTGCCCCCGCCGGACAAGCTCGGCGAGCTCGAAGCGTTCCTGTCGGCCCATGGCCTGACGCCGAACTGGAGCGACGAGCCGAAGCCGGCCGACCTGACCCGGATCCAGAAGAAGGCCCGCGGCTCGTCGATCGCGCCGCTGGTCGACGCCGTGCTGCTGCGCAGTCTCGCGCTGGCGGTCTACCAGCCCGAGAACAAGGGCCACTTCGGCCTGGCGCTGGACGCGTACTCGCACTTCACCTCGCCGATCCGCCGCTACCCCGACCTGCTGCTGCACCGGGCGCTGAAATCCTGGCTGCGTCGCCAGCCGAAGAAGGACTACCCCTACTCGGCCAAGAAGATGGCCGAGCTCGGCCGCGAGTGCTCGTACCTGGAGCGTCGCGCCGAGAACGCCAGCCGCGAGGTCGACGAGCGGCTGAAGTGCCAGTTCATGCAGCGCCACGTGGGCGACGAGTTCGACGGCGTGATCACCGGCGTGACCGGCTTCGGCGTGTTCGTCGAACTGCCGGAGATGGGCGTCAGCGGACTCGTGCACATCACTTCCCTGCCGAACGACTACTACCACTTCGACCCGACCGGCCGGGTGCTGACCGGCGAACGCCGCGGCCTGCGCTTCCGCCTGGCCGACCCGGTCCGCATCGAGGTGCTGTCGGTCAGCGTCGACGAGCGCAAGATCGACTTCCGGATCGCCGGCGAAGGCGACGCGGAGGATGCGAACAAGCGCGCCGGCGGACGCAAGCCCGCGAAGAAGAAGGCTCGGCGCAGCGGCAAAGGCAAGGGCAAGGGCAGCGGCAAGCGCGGAGGCCGGAAGCAATGAGACGCGAGCAGACCGGCGGCATCAATGCCGTCGAGGCCCTGATCGAGCGCAGCCCCGAGCGCGTGCTCCAGCTCTGGGTGGCCGGCGACAACCCGCGGGTGAAAGCGCTGGTGGGCCGCGCGAAGGCCGCCGGCATCCCGGTCCAGGCCGCGAAGGCCGGCACGCTGGACAAGCAGACCGGGGGGGAGACCCACCAGGGCGTGGTCGCCGAGTTCCGGCCGGTCGAGCCGATGAGCGAAGCCGAACTCGACGCGCTGGTCGAGGCACGGGGCGGCGACCTTCTGCTGCTCGCCCTCGACCAGGTGCAGGACCCGCACAACCTCGGCGCCTGCCTGCGCTCGGCGGCCGCTGCCGGCGTCGATGCGGTGCTGGTGCCGCGCGATCGTTCCGCGCCGCTGAGTCCCGCGGCCCGCCGCGCCGCCGCCGGTGCGGCCGAGGTCGTGCCGCTGGTCGAGGTCGCCAACCTGGCCCGCGCCCTCGAGCACCTCAAGCAGGCCGGCGTCTGGGCGGTCGGCCTGGCCGGCGAGGCCGGGACATCGATCCACGACATCGACCTCAGGGGCCCGCGCATCGTGGTCATGGGCAGCGAGGAAAAGGGCCTGCGCCGCCTGACCGCCGAGCGCTGCGACGAACTGGCGAAGATCCCGATGCCTGGCTCCATGGAAAGCCTGAACGTCTCCGTCGCGACGGGCATCGCGCTGTTCGAGGCCGTGCGCCAGCGGGGCGCGAAATGATCGACCGGCCCCACCCGTCCGCCTTCCGGATCGAGCTGCCCGACTGGTTCGACGACTGGCTGGCCGCCCAGCCCGAGCGCTACGCCGACGACGAAGCGCGCATGGCGGCGGCCGTCGAGCTTTCCCGGCAAAACGTCGAGCGCGGCACCGGCGGACCCTTCGGATCGCTGGTCACGTCCGCCGACGGCCGCCTCGTCGCCGCCGGCGTCAACCGGGTCGAGCCCGACGCCTGCAGCAGCGCGCACGGCGAGATCGTTGCGCTCAGTCTCGCCCAGGCGCGCCTTCGCGACTGGAACCTGGCCGAGCACGGCGAACTGGAGCTGGTCACGTCCTGCGAGCCTTGCGCGATGTGCCTTGGCGCGATCCCCTGGTCCGGCGTGAAGCGCGTGCTGTGCGGCGCGACCAAGAACGACGCCGAGGTCACGGGCTTCGACGAGGGCGAGCGGATGGACGACTGGATCGGCATGCTGCAGCGCCGCGGCATCGAGGTCGTGACCGGCCTGATGCAGCCCGAGGCCGCCGCCGTTCTCCACGACTATGCCGCCCGCGGCAGCCGTATCTACAACCCCGGCTGAGCGGCCGGGCACGCGGGTTCAGCCCGCGTTCACCACCGACCGCGCAAGCTGTATCGATGAAGCGTGCGATAGAACGTACGAAGCAGCCTGTCTTCGCGTCCGTCCTGCTCGCGGCGCTGCTGGCGAGTCCCTGCGCCGTCCTCGCGGCGACGCCGCCCATCCACCTGGTGCTCGAACCGCCGCGCGAGGCCTCCGGTCCCGAGCCGTGGACCGAGTGGATGCAGACGGCGCTGGGCGCGGTCCTGACGGTCAGCCCCGACTACCCCGTCCAGCGCTTGAGCGTGCGCCTGCAGGCCGTGGACACGGGCGGCGATGCGGTGGTGTTCGGGCGGGTCCGGCGCGGCACGACGCCCGGTCTGGAGTTCTACGTCGACCCGCACGCCGACCTGGACGCGCTGAACGCCGACTGGCGAGGCTTCCACGAAGCCGCCCACCTGCTGATCCCGTTCCCCGGCAATCGCGACATCTGGTTCACCGAGGGCCTGGCCTCGTACTACCAGTACCTGCTGCAGGCGCGCGCGGGGGTGATCTCGGAACAGGAGGCCTGGACGGAACTGGCTCGCGGCTTCCAGCGCGGCTTCAACGACCCCCAGGGCGCGGACCGGAACCTGCGCAGTCTCAGTCCCCGCATGCGCCAGCTGCGCGCCTACCGCCGGGTCTACTGGACCGGGGCCTCGTTCTTCCTCAACGTCGACGTGCGCCTGCGCACCGAGACCGGCGGGCGCCACTCGCTGGATTCGGCGCTGGCTGAATTCCACCGCTGCTGCATGCACCGGCGTTCGCGCTGGACCGCGCGCAGCCTGATCGATCAGCTGGGCTCGCTGACCGCGCCGTCGATCTGGCGACAGGAATACCAGCGCCTGATGGACGGCATCGCCCGACCGGACATCGATCGCGCCTTCGGCCGGCTCGGCCTGGCCTTCGACGGTTCGGCGCTGGACTTCGATCCGGATCCGCGGGCGGCCGCCCTTCGGCGGGCGATTTCCGCGCCCGGCTCAGCGGCCTCCGCCCCCCTCGTATTCGATCTCGACGATCACCAGTGACCGCATCCCGCCCGGCGTTTCGACACTGACCTCGTCGTCCAGACGCTTGCCGAGCAGTCCCCGGGCCAGCGGGGAGTCGATCGAGATCCAGTTCCTGGAAGCGTCGATCTCGTCGGGCCCCACGATCCGGTAGGTGATCTCCTCACCGTCGGCATCCTCGACAGTGATCGTGGCACCGAAGAACACCTTTTCGGGGTCCGAAGGCGTGCCCTCGATCGGTTTCAGCACGTCGATCCGCTTGCTGAGATAGCGGATCCGTCGGTCGATGCCGCCGAGCTGTTTCTTGCGGTAGGTGTACTCGGCGTTCTCCGAGCGGTCGCCCTCGGCCGCGGCCGCGGCGAGCGCCTTGACCACTTCGGGCCGCTGGACCCGCCACAGGTCCTTCAGCTCGGCCTTCAGCTTCGTCAGCCCGTCGGCTGTGACGTAGGGGCTGGATTTGTCGGGGGGTGGACGCCAGCGGCCCATGGTTTCGATCTGCTTCTGCGTTCGGATACGGGGCCATCACTGTGCCACGGACGCCGTCGTCGTGCCCGTCCCCGGTGGCGCCGTCGAAAAATTTCTGCGACCTTTCTCGCATGGCCCGCGTCAAAGGTACCGAAATGGACTTCTCGACGCCTCTCGACGACATCTCGCTGGCCGCGCTGAAGCGCGACTGCCGGCGCACCCAGGAGCAGGTCTACCGCGACTATTCGCGGCCGGCCTGGACGCTGGCGGTGCGCCTGTCCGGCAGCGAGGCCACCGCCTGGGACGCCGTGCAGAACGGCTTCGTCAAGGCCTTCGAGAAGATCGCCCAGCTCGAACGCGCCGACCGCTTCGGCGCCTGGCTGCGGCGGATCGTCGTCAACCAGGTGATGGATGCCGGTCGGCGCTCGATGGACCCGCTGCCCGAGCACCACGAGCCGGCCGAGGCGGCCCCGGACCACGATGGCGCGCTGGACCTGCTGCGCGCCCTGGGCCGGCTGGATGCCCTCGACCGCGCCGTGCTCTGGCTCCACGACGTGGAGGGCCTGACCCATGGCGAGATCGCCGAAACGCTGGACCAGAGCATTCCCTGGTCGAAGACCCGGCTCAGCCGGGCGCGTTCGAAGGCGCGCCAATGGCTGCAAGCCCCGCTGCAACCACCGGCCGGTCCCGGGACCGATCCCGAACCGGCGAACACCACCGCGAGGTCGATGCCCCATGGCCGATGACCACACCACGATGACCCGAAACAGGGATCCGCTGAACCTGAAGTCGCTGCCACCGCTCGAGGCGCCGGACGGCCTCTGGTCCGACATCGAGAGCGCACTGGATGCCCGATCCGGTAGCGGAAGTGCACCGCGACGCGGCTGGGTGCCCCTGGCCATGGCCGCCACCGTGGCCGCGCTGGCCCTGAGCATCGCCCTGCTGCGCGGAACCTACGGCCCGGTACCGGCGTCCCCGGACGACGGCATCGACCCGCTGATCCGGCTGCAGGCCGTGTCGTCCGCCCTCGAGTCGCAGCTCGAGGACTACCGCTACGGCGCGGTCAGCGCATCGACCGCCGACTCGGTCGCGCGGCTGGAGCAGGAGCTGGCCTGGCTGGACGTGCAGATCGAACAATCGCCCTACGACCCGGTGCTCTGGGCCGAGCGCGTGGCGCTGCTCGGCGAGATCAACCAGCGCTACATCCGTTCCGACTGGCGCAGCGAGATGATGCTGGCCAGCTACTGACACCGAAGAACGAATCAGAACCCCAACCGGGCCTTGCCCGATCCGAAACCGGAGGAATGTCATGAAACGACCGATGATCAAGCCCCTGCTGTTGTCCGGCGCGCTGCTGCTGTCGCCGCTGGCGCTCGCCCAGAGCGAGGGCGCCACCAGCGCAGAGCAGCAGGCGCAGCGCGACGCACTCCGTGCCGAGCTCGACGCCGCCCGCGCCGAACTGGCCGAGGCCGCCCGCCGGATGGCCCGGCTCCAGCGCCAGCTGGTCGAGGAGGGCGGCCACCGGGGCCGCTGGCAGATGAAGATGGGCGAAGGCGACGAGAACATCGAGATCATCGTCGATTCGGCCATTGCCCACGCGTTCGGCGGCACCACGCCGAAGCTCGGCATCCTGGTCGGCGGCGAAGGCGGCGATTTCGAGGTGCTCGGCCTGACGCCCGGCGGCGGCGCCGAAGCCGCCGGCCTGCAGAGCGGCGACAAGGTCGTCGAGGTCAACGGCATGGCGGTCGGTGCGAACGCGACCATCGGCGATGCCCTCGCCGATCTCGAGGCCGGTACCGTGGTGCCGGTGGTCGTCGAGCGGGACGGCCAGCGCATGAGCTTCGACGTCGAGACCTCGGCGCCGGAACACGGCCTGCATGCCTTCGCTCACCGCTTCGCCCCGGAGATCGATCTCGACGTCGACGCGATCCGCGAGGGCCTGGAAGGCATGGAGCGGGAAATCATCCGCATGCACGAGGGCGACTTCCCGATGCCGCCGGACGCACCGCATGCGCCGCGCCTGCCCGGCCTGTTCGTGCTCGGCGGCGACTCCGACCTGGTCAGCAACCACGACGGCCTGGCGTCCTACTTCGGCACCGGTGACGGCGTGGTCGTGCTGCGAATCGGCGACGACAATCCGCTGCAGCTCGCCGACGGCGACGTGATCCTGTCGATCGACGGCGAGAGCATCAGCCGCCCGGCCGACCTGGGCCGCGCGATGCTCGACCGCGAAGCCGGCGATACGGTGGTGCTCGAGATCATGCGTGACGGCACGCTGCAGCAGGTCGAAGGCACCGTGCCCGAAAGCCGCTTCCCACGTCTGCATCGCAAGCGCGAAGTCGGTATGGGCGCCCCGCGGCCGCCACGACCGGCACGGCCCGCGGCTCCGGTCCCGACCGGCACCTACTGACCCGGCCGCCCCGCCGGACGCTGTACCACGACGCCGGGCCCCGCCCGGCGTTTTTCTCGATCGGCCGAGCCGGATGAACACGTATCGGCAATGGACAATCGGTCGTTCCGAAGCCGCCGGTCGAAACGTCCTCGCGTGAGGTGCGGGGCATAGGCCTGGCCCGTGAATCACCATGCACCTGGTCGCCCCTGCGGTCGCGTTCCACTGCAATTCGACCATCAGCCGGTGTCCGTTCTTTCGATTCCTGCGGATCAAAGTTCATATTTTTCAGCGATATAAACCTCCTTTTCTCCACGGTTCGCGCTTGATCGAACCGAGTTGGAATGCGACACTCGTCCGGTCATCGGCCGGATCGCGGCGCACTCCTCCATGGGGCGCCGCCCGGTCGCCGGAATGGGGAATCACCAGGTGCGGAACATCGAAATCCGGGGTCGGGCGATCGATCTCGAAGGGGGCCGAATCGTCCAGGACGGCCAGGAGCGCTTTCTGGCGCCCCGGCTGCTCGCGTTACTGGCCTACTTCGTCGAGCACGCAGGCGACGTCCTGAGCCGCGACGACATCATCGAGAACGTGTGGGGACACCTCGAGGCGGCCAGCGACGATTCGGTCAACGTTGCGGTGTCCTCGCTGCGCCGCGAACTGGGCGATACGCGGCGGCCGCACGGCGTGATCGTGGCGGTTCCACGGCGCGGCTACCGGCTGGTGCCGGAGGCCGTGAGCGATCTCGCAGGGCGACCGATGCCCGTCGCGGACCACGCCGACTCACCGGCCGAGGGCGGAACGATCCCGCCGCCGCACCCGCAGCGAGCGCGCGGTCCGCGCGCCGGGGTCGCCCTGGCACTGGCGGCCGCCCTTGCGCTCGCGGTGGCGGCGCCGTTCCTGTTCGATCGGGCGGACGACGTGCCCTCCGGCGAAGAGATCGCGGTGGACGCCCGGCCTGCAGAGCCCGGTGGTCCGGTGGCCGGTGACCCGGCGCCAGCGTCCAAGCCTGCGGGACAGACTCGGCCATCGGTGGTCGTCCTGCCCTTCCTCGACATGAGCGCCGGCAGCGATCACCGGTTCTTCGCCGACGGCCTTGTCGACCGGATCACCCACATGCTGGCCCAGTCGCCGGAGCTCGAAGTCGTGGCCCGCACCTCGGCCTTCGCGTTCCAGGGTCGCGACGTGAGCATCCGCGAGGTCGCCGACCGGCTCGGCGTGGACGCCGTGCTCGAAGGCAGCGTACAGCGCGACGGCGACACGGTCCGTGTGCTGGCCCAGCTCATCGAGACCGGGAACGAGCGCCACCTGTGGTCGCGTACCTACGATCGACCGCTCGACGACCTGTTCGACGTCCAGGACGAGATCGCCAATCTCGTCAGCGACACGCTCACCGACACGCTGCTCGCCGACACCGTGACCGCCCATCCGGAGAACCAGCAGGTCCACGACCTGATCACCCGGGGTCGTTTCGCGGCGGACAATTTCACGCTCGCCTCGGCGACCGAGGCGCGCGCGCTGTTCGAGCGTGCACTGGAACTCGACCCCGACAACGTGGAGGCCCTGGTCCGCCTGGTCGATGCCATCGGCATGCAGCGCAGCCAGGGACCGATGCGAACGCGCGAGGACGTCCACGATTTCACCGAGGAGTACATCGACCGCGCCCGGCGCATCGATCCGGATCATCCGCTGGTGATCCGGGCCACCGGCGACTGGCATTTCCGCAGCGGCCGGATCGACGAGGCGATCGCCAGCTACCGTCGCGCGGTCGAGCTGAACCCGAACGACCCCATCGCGCAGCGCGGACTGGGACGGATCCTGTTCCGCGACGGCCGCTACGAGGACGCGATCGAGCCGCTCCGGACCGCAGTGCGGCTGGATCCATTCGCCGGCATCGGGGTGGTCTGGCTGGCCGACGCCTACTGGGCCCAGGGACGGGCCGAGGAAGCCCTGTTCCGGCTGCGGCGGATCATCCGCGACCGCCCGGATTTCCCGTTGGCCTACGACCGGCTGGCGACCTACCTGGCCCAGACCGGCGAAACCGGCGAGGCGATGCGCTACATCCTGCGCCAGCGCGAACTCGACCCCGATTCCGGCGCACGCTGGTTCCGCGTGTGCGAGTTCCACCTGCAGCTCGGCGACTCGGACTCGGCCCGCCGATGCACCGATGCGCTGGCGGCCGAGCACGACCTGCCGCTGCGCATCCCCTATCTTCGACAGGCCATCGCGGCCTTCGAGGGCGATTGGGACGAGCACGTCGAGCAACTCGAGACGATCTACGCGCTGGGCAACCGCGAACCGATGTCCAAGGCGCTGCTGGCCCAGGCCTACTCGATGACCGATTGCAACGCCGCTCTCGAGGTTCTCCGCGAGTCCTTCCCGGAACTGTTCGAGGCGGCCCCGCAGGTCGACCCGACGCGGTTGATCGCCGCCAAGACCGCGGTGCTCTGCCTGCGCCGCCAAGGCACGTCGGTCCAGGACGGCCCGCTGCTGGAGGCGCTCGCCGACACCATCGAGCGAACCCGGGTCGAGAAGGGCCCGTGGATGGTGGCCGGCTACGAGCGCGTCTGGCTGCTCACCCTGCAGGGCCGCGACGAGGACGCGCTGGACGAGTTCGAGACGTTGGTCCGCAGCGGCTGGCGCTACTACTGGTGGGGGTTGGAGAGCCTGCCGGTATTCGATCGCTTGCGCGACCACCCCCGCTTCCGGGCGGCGCTGGAGGCGCTCGGCGACGGTGTGGCCGCGCAGCGCGCGTACTTCGAGCAACGACGGGACGAACCGCTGGATTGACGTTCCCGGCCGAAGTCGACGGTCGGGCGCGCGGGCCGGCACACTACACTGGCACCATGCGCATCGTCGCCCACACCTGCTCCAACACCGAGATCGTCTGCGCGCTGGGCCGGGCCGACTGGCTGGTCGGGGTCGACGACCACTCGGATCATCCGCCCGACGTCGTCGATGCCCTGCCCCGCATCGGGCCGGACCTGGATATCGATGTCGACCGCGTCGCGGCGCTTCAGCCGGACCTGGTGGTCACGTCGCTGACCGTCCCGGGCCACGAGCGCTGTCTGGCGAAGCTCGAGGCCGCCGGCCTGCCCTGCCTGGTCACGCGGCCCCACTCGCTGGCCGATGTCGCCGCCGACATCCGCCGGATCGCCGAGGCACTGGACGCGACAGACGCCGCGAAGCCGATCCTCGAGCGGTTCGAGGCGCTGCACGACCGCCCCGCCCCGGCCGATCCGGTGCCGATCCTGGTCGAATGGTGGCCGAAGCCGGTCATCGTTCCCGGCAGGAAGAGCTGGGTCAACGAGATGCTCGAACTGGCCGGCGGTGTCAACCCGTTCGCGGACCGCGACGCCGAGAGCCTGGAGATCACCCCCGAGGACGCCCGTCGCGCCGCGCCGGAAGCCGTGGTCATGAGCTGGTGCGGGGTCGAGGAGGCCAAGTACCGGCCCCACGTCGTCGCGCGGCGCGACGGCTGGCAGGACATCCCGGCGGTTCGCAGGCAGCGCATCGTACCGGTCAGCGAGGCCTGGCTGGGCCGGCCGGGCCCGCGCCTGCTCGACGGCATCGATCGGCTGCGCCACGTGGTCGAGGCCTGCCGGCGGGCCGACTGACGCGGATCGCCGGCGGTCACGGCGCGTACAATACGCGCCCATGAGTACCGCTCCCACCCCATCCGAAGAATCCGGCGCGCCCGCGGTCGGCCTGGTCAGCCTGGGCTGCCCGAAGGCACTGGTCGATTCCGAGCAGATCGTCACGGGCCTGCGCCAGCAGGGCTATCGGTTGGTCGGCGATCACGCCGACGCCGACCTGGTGATCGTCAACACCTGCGGGTTCATCGATGCGGCCAAGGCCGAATCGCTGGAAGCCATCGGCGACGCCCTCGACGCCAACGGCAAGGTCCTGGTGACCGGCTGCATGGGCGCCAAGCCCGAAGACATCACGTCGATCCACCCCAAGGTCCTCGGCGTGACCGGCCCGCACCAGGCCGAGGCGGTGCTCGGCGCGGTGAACCGCAGCCTGCCCCGCCCGCACGACCCGTTCACCGACCTGGTTCCACCGGCGGGGCTGAAGCTGACGCCGGGCCACTACGCCTACCTGAAGATCTCCGAGGGCTGCAACCACCGCTGCCGCTTCTGCATCATCCCGGCGATGCGCGGCGACCTGGTCAGCCGTCCGATCGGCATGGTCCTGCGCGAGGCCGAGCAGCTGGTCGAGCGCGGGGTGCGCGAACTGCTGGTCATCAGCCAGGACACGAGTGCCTACGGCGTCGACACGCGCTACCGGAAGGACTACTGGAAGGACCGCGAGGTCGAGACGCGCCTGTACGACCTGGCCCGGGAGCTCGGCGACATGGAGGCCTGGGTGCGGTTGCACTACGTCTACCCCTACCCGCACGTCGACCGGATCATTCCGCTGATGGCCGAGGGCGCGATCCTGCCCTACCTCGACATTCCGTTCCAGCACGCCTCGACGCGGGTGCTGAAGGCCATGAAGCGACCGGCCGCGGCCGAGAACACGCTGGAACGCATCCGGGCCTGGCGCCAGACCTGCCCGCACCTGGTCATCCGCTCGACCTTCATCGTCGGCTTTCCCGGCGAGACCGAGGAGGATTTCCAGGAGCTGCTGGACTGGCTGGACGAGGCCGACCTCGACCGGGTCGGCTGCTTCAAGTACTCGCCGGTCGAGGGGGCCGCGGCCAACGCGCTGCCGAACCCGGTGCCGGAGGAGGTCAAGGAAGAGCGCTGGCACCGCTTCATGGAGCACCAGCAGGTGATCAGCGAGCGGCGCCTGGCCCGCCGGGTCGGCCAGGTCGAGCCGGTGATCGTCGACGGCGTGGAGGGCGACGCGGCGATCGCGCGCAGCTACGGCGACGCGCCGGAGATCGACGGCAACGTCATCGTCTCCGGCGCCGGCCACCTGGCGCCGGGCGACTTCGTCGACGTCGCGATCGAGGGACACGACGCGTACGACCTGTTCGCCCGCCTGGCCGACTGACCCCGCCGACGACCTGCACCCGGTCGGCGACGGCGTCGATCCGCGGGCTTCTTCGTACCAGCGGCAGACGATCATTGCAGGAACTATTGGGCGGCGAACCGATCACAGTCACCGTTCCCGCCCGGCGCGGCGCGCCTGCGCCGCCCGAGCCGTTGAAATCGCGCCCGTTCGGGCGCACTCACCCAGAACGAACCACCCACAGGATTCTTTCATGAACAAGCCGCTCAACCGATTCCGCCTGTCCCCGACCGCCGCGATGGTGATCGCCCTGTCCGCCGCCTCCTTCGGCCTGGCCGGCTGCGGCAGCGAACCGGACAACGAGCCGGTCGCCGAGTCCGAACCGCAGGTCGAGGCCGCGCCGCGGCCGCTGCCCAGCGCCGACCGACGTTCGGACCGCAGCAGCGGCCCGCCCGTGCGCATGGCCACCGGCCCGGAGCGTCAGTCGCTGCCGAACGCCGCCGACGCGCGCTACCAGGTCGTGCCGAAGGTCGAAGGCCAGCTCGACTCGGAGGGCGAGGGCCTGGAGACCATTCTTGACGCGACCTCCGACGCCGCGTTCCGGCAGAGCCTGAACGACGTCGCCGCCAGCACGTCGGCCGAGCAGTACGGCGAACTCGAGCAGGCCATCCGCTTCCTGCTCGCCTACGATCCGGCCGTGCTCGGCAGCTCCGAGCAGCTGCGCGACCTGGTCGACGGCATGACCGGCGCCGAAGTCATCGCGCGCGCCAAGGGCCTCGCCGAGACCCGCTACGGCAATTCGCCGAACCGCAACCCGAACGGCGGCTGACCCGCCCGGCGGGCCGGCACGCCGGTCCCTGCAAGCGCTTCGATCACGGCCGGGTCCTGCCCGGCCGTTTTCGTGTCTGCACCGGCCGGCGCTTCCCGCACCGGCCGCTCCGTGACGGGAGCGCACCGAAATCGTCCCGCCCCCCGAACGCGTCCACGGACAAAAAAAACGCCCGGGCGCGAACCCGGGCGTTTTCGTCATCCTTGCGGCCGCGCGGCGTGGCGCGACCGCGGCAGGACCGATTGCTTGTACCGATCACATGGGACCGGTGGTCTCGCCGGTGCCTTCGGTGACCGCCAGTCCGCGGCGCTCGAGCAGCGGCTGGATGTCCGGCGTGCGGCCGGCGAAGTCCTCGAACAGCTGCATGGCGTCCTTGCTGCCGCCCTGCGACAGCAGGGTCGCGCGGAAGTGGTCGCCGTTCTCGCGCGTCAGGCCGCCGTTCTCCTTGAACCACTTGACCGAATCGGCGTCCAGCACCTCGCTCCAGATGTAGGAGTAGTAGCCGGCCGAATAGCCGCCCATGATGTGCGAGAAGTAGGTCGTGCGATAGCGCGACGGCACCGGGTCGTAGGCGATGCCCGCGGCTTCCAGGCACTCGGCCTCGGTCTCGAGGATTTCGTCGGCGGACGGGATCTCGTCGGCCGGCTTGGTGTGGTAGCACATGTCCAGGATCGACGCCGCGAGGTACTCGGTGGTCCGGTAGCCTTCGTTGAACTTCTCGGCCTCGATCACCCGGTCGAGCAGTTCCTGCGGGATGCGTTCGCCGGTCTCGTAGTGCCGCGCGTAGTTCTCGAGGATGCTCGGCCAGGTGGCCCACATCTCGTTGACCTGCGACGGATACTCCACGAAGTCACGCGGCACGGAGGTGCCGGCCTGGCTCGGGTAGCGCACGTCGGAGAACAGGCCGTGCAGTGCGTGGCCGAACTCGTGGAACATCGTGGTGACCTCGTCCAGGGTCATCAGCGTCGGCTCGCCTTCCGGCGGCTTCGGAATGTTCTGGTGGTTGGCCACCACCGGCTTCGTGCCGAGCAGGCCCGACTGGCCGACGTAGGCATTCATCCACGCCCCGCCGCGCTTCGACGGGCGCGCATAGAAGTCGCCGTAGAACATGCCCAGCAGCTCGCCGTCGGCCTCACGCACTTCCCAGACGCGGACGTCGGGGTGGTAGACCGGCAGGTCCGGACGCTCGACGAAGTCCAGGCCGTAGACCTGGTGGGCGGCCCAGAACACGCCGTTGACCAGCACGCTTTCGAGCTCGAAATAGGGCTTGATCTGGCTCTCGTCGAAATCGTAGCGCTCCTGGCGGACCTTCTCGGCGTAGAACGGCCAGTCCCAGGACGCGAGCTCGAAGGGCTCGGCCTCGCTCTCGTCGATCATGGCCTGCAGATCGGCGGCTTCCTTGCGTGCGTTTTCCACCGACACCGGCGCCAGCTGGCCGAGCAGCTCGTCGACGGCGGCGACGGTCTTCGCCGTGCGCTCTTCCAGCACGAAATCGGCGTGCGTGTCGTAGCCCAGCATGTTGGCGCGCTCGGCACGCAGCGTGAGCACGCGCGACACGATCTCGCGGTTGTCGAATTCGTTGCCGCGGGCACCTCGCTGCAGCGACGCTTCCATCAGGCGCTGGCGTACGTCGCGATTGGTCAGCGAGGCCAGCTGGGGCTGGCTGGAGTAGTTCATCAGGGTCAGCACGTACTTGCCGTCCAGGCCCCGGTCGGCCGCTTCGGCCGCCGCGCCCTGAATCTGCGCCTCGGTCAGGCCGTCGAGTTCTTCGGCGGTGTCGACGACGACGGCGGATGCATTGACTTCCTTGAGCACGTTCTGGGAGAACTCGGTCCCCAGGCGGGACAGCTCGGCGTTGATCTCGCGCAGGCGTGCCTTCTGGTCCTCGTCGAGCAGCGCGCCGGAGCGGACGAAGCCGCGGTGCGTGTCTTCCAACAGCTTCATCGAAGCCGCGTCCAGCTCCAGGGACTCCCGTTGCTGGTACAGCGCGTCGACCCGGGCGAACAACTCCGGGTTGAGCTGGATGGCGTCCGAGTGGGCGGTCAGGCGCGGCGACATCTCGCGCTGGATGGCCTGCCGCTCGTCGTTGGTATCGGCGCTGACCAGGTTGAAGAACACGCGGGTGACCTTGCCGAGAAGCGCGCCGCTGCGCTCCATGGCCACGATCGTGTTCTCGAAGGTCGGCTCCTCCTCGCTGGTCGCGATCGCCTCGATCTCGGCCAGGTGCTCTTCCATGCCCCGCTCCATGGCCGGGACGAAATGGTCGTCTTCGATCCGGTCGAAGGGCGGCATGCCCAGCGGCAGGGTCCAGTCCTCGAAGAACGGGTTCTCGACACCGGCGGTGGACTCCTCCGCGGTCGTGTCGGACGTGGCTTCGGCCGGAACCGATGCTTCGGGCGTGGTGCTGTCGGTCGTCTCGACCGGCGCCTGTTCGGCGTCGCCGCAGGCAGCCAGGGCCGCCGCCATGGCGACGATCAGAATTCGGTTGGGAACGTTCACGTGGGGACTCTCCGTTGGTGAATCGTGAGTGGATCGTGTGAGTGGACCGCGGGTGAATCGTGGGTCGGTCGGACCAACCCAGCGGTCAGCCGAAAAGCATAGCATCCCGGCCGTCAGCGGCACCCCTGACCAAAGTCATGCAGGGGCCGCGCCGGTTCGGGGTCGATCAGCGCGACATGCGCTCGGCCTGCTCGGCCGAATAGCGGAACGCGATGGTCCGGTCACAGTCGAGGACCGAGGGGTCCTTGTCGAGGTAGTGCAGACGATCTAGGAGGTCCTGGATCAGGGCGATGCGACCCGGCTTCTTGGCATCGTTGCGAACGATGGTCCACGGCGCGATCGGTGCGTGGGTGCGATCGAGCATCACGTCGCGGTAGCGGGTGTACTCGTCCCACTTCTCCAGCGCGGCCTCGTCCACGGCGCTGATCTTCCACTGCTTCAGCGGATCGCGCCGGCGGGCTGCGAGGCGCTCGGCCTGCTCTTCGCGCCCGATGTCCAGGTAGTACTTGATCAGCTTGATGCCCGACTGGAGCAGCATCGCCTCGAAGTCCGGTGCGGTGGACAGGAAGCGCCGGTATTCCGCGTCGGAACAGAACCCCATCACCGGCTCGACGCCGGCCCGGTTGTACCAGCTGCGATCGAACAGGACCATCTCGCCGGCCGCCGGAAGGTGCGCGACGTAGCGCTGGAAGTACCACAGGCTGCGTTCGCGGTCGGACGGCTTGGGCAGCGCGACCACGCGCAGGTCGCGGGCGCTGAGGTGTTCGACGATGCGCTTGATCGCCCCGCCCTTGCCGGCCGCGTCGCGGCCCTCGAACACCACGACGATGCGTTCGCCGGAGGCAATGACGTGGCGCTGGAGCTTGACCAGCTCGATCTGCAGCGCGTGGAGCCTGGCCTTGTAGTCGAGGCCCTCGGCGCTGCCCTGCGGGCGTCCGTTCACCAGGTCACGTCGTCGGGCACCGGCGGATAGTCATCGTCCTCGGGCGCGTCCGGCTCCTTGCCAGCGAGATCGGGCACCAGGTCGGGCGCGATCGCCTTGTAGGCCTCGAGAACCTCGGGTTCGACGATCAGGTAACCGCCGCGCAGGCTCACCACGCCCAGCTCGCCGGCGTTGATCTTCTCGCGCTGCTCCGGCGTGCACAGCACGCGCCGGATGCGCCCGATGTGCTCGAAATAGCGCGGCAGTTCCGCCTCGGGGACGTTCAGGGCCTTGCCTTCGACCAGCTTGTCGAGTTCGAGGTTGCGCTTCCGGCGGGCTTCCTGGTCGGCCACGCGCGCCTGCTTCTCGCGCTCCTTCTCGGCCTTCTCGGCCCGCATCCGGGCGGCGTAGGCCCGCTCGAGATCGCTCTGCGGCTTTCGCTCCTTGAGCGGACCGCCCGGCTTCCGCGACGTGCGCGGACCGGGAGCGCCCTTTCCGCCCCGGGCCTTCTTCGGCCCCTTGTTGCCGCCGGGCTTGCCGCCCTTGGCCTGGGGTTTGCGGGGTTTCTTGCGTGCCTGCTCCTCGCTGGCCAGGCCCGTGTTCAACAATGCGTCCTGAAGGGAACCCAAGGTCGAAGTCTCCGTTGGAAGGGATCGCGGCCGGCCGGGCCGGCCGCGAAGGGGTCGAGCCCGAAGGCTTATTCCTGGCCGGCCGCGTCGGCGATCTCGAGCAGCTCGACTTCGAAGATCAGCGTCGAGTTCGGCCCGATCGGACCCGGGCGACCCTGTTCGCCGTAGGCGAGGTCGGACGGGATGACCAGTTCGTACTTGGCGCCTTCGCGCATCAGCTGGAGCCCTTCGGTCCAGCCCGGGATGACCTGGTTCAGGCCGAAGGTGGCGGGCTCGCCGCGCGCATAGGAACTGTCGAACTCGACGCCGTTGATCAGCGTGCCCTTGTAGTGCACGGTGACGCGGTCGGTGGCCGACGGACGCTCGCCGTCGCCTTCCTCGATGACGCGGTACTGGAGGCCCGACTCGGTGGTCATCACGCCGTCCTTCTCGGCGTTCTGTTCCATGAAGGCCTGGCCTTCCTCGAGGTTGACCCGGGCTTCCTGGGTGCGCTCCTGCTCGAGCTGCTGCTGGCGCCGCTCGATGAACTGCTGGCGCTCGGCCAGGGCCTCTTCCTGCGTCAGCAGGGTTTCTTCACCCGTGTAGACGGCGCGCAGGCCCTCGATCAGGATGTCGATGTCGAGCTCCATGTCCTGGCCGGTCAGCGACTGACCGATGTCCATGCCGATGGTGTAGCTGAGGCGCTCTTCCGGGGTTTCCAGCTCGGTGGTCTGGGCGTGGGCGGTGCCGAGTGCGAACAGGGCGACGCCGGCCAGTGCAACGGGCTTGCGAATCATAGATTGGTACTCCGAAACGTTGAATTGGATTCGTGCAGATGTGGCGATCATTCCACCGGCCACCGGGCACCGCAAGCATCGCGATGGAACCGTTGTCGTCACCCGGGTGGCGCGAAACGGGCGAATGATACCAAAGCGACCGGCGCGCTTCGCGCCGGCCGCCGACTGACTGTGACCACACCCGATCCGATTCGATCCATCGAATTCGCTTGACAGCGTCTTGGTGTACTAGTAGAGTAGAACACCAACACATGCAACGCGCGGCCCACTGCCGCCAGGAGCCTGACCATGTTGCCGATCACGAACCACCGGGTGCTGCACGTTCCGCACAGCCTGGCCGTGGGAGCCGCCATCGTCGGCCTGATCGTGGCGCTGAGCTGGGATCGGCCCCAGGCGATCGACGGCGCGGCGACCGCTTCGCCGCCGCCGATGGTCACGATCGAGGACGATCGCGACGACGCGGCCGACAAGCACGTGCCCGGGCCGGGTCGCGAGGATCCGCGCGGCCGCGAAATGCTCCCGGGCTTCGGCCCGCTGGTCCTGCCCTTCTCGCCGGGGCGCCGATGAGCGATCGCTGGGACGACAACCAGCCGATCTACTGGCAGTTGCGCGAGCGCACCGTCGCGGCCATTCTCGACGGCACGCTCGCCGAGGGTGAACCCCTGCCCTCGGTGCGCCAGGTCGCGGTGGATTTCCATATCAACCCGCTGACCGTCTCCAAGGCGTACCAGTCGCTGGTCGACGATGCACTGGTCGAGAAGCGCCGGGGGGTCGGCATGTTCGTGGTCGAGGGCGCGCGCGAGCGCCTGCTGGCTTCCGAGCGCGCCCGGTTCCTCAAGGAAGACTGGCCGCGGATCGCCGAGCGCATCCAGCAGCTGGGGCTGGACATCGACGAACTGCCCGGATTGAATTCAACGAAACCGACGGAGCACTGATGAACGCGACCATCCACGCCCGAAACCTCAGCCGGCGATACGGATCGACCGTGGCCCTGGACCACGTCGATCTCGATGTGCCGTCCGGCCGCATCGTGGGCCTGATCGGCCCGAACGGCGCCGGCAAGACCACCGCGCTGAAGGCGATTCTCGGCCTGACCCGCTTCGACGGCACGCTGGAAGTGCTCGGACTCGACCCTTCCAAGGACCGGGACGACCTGATGCAGGACGTCTGCTTCATCGCCGACGTCGCGGTGCTGCCCCGCTGGGCGCGGGTCTGGCAGATCATCGACCTGACCGAGAAGCTGCACCCCAAGTTCTCGCGCGAGATCTGCATGAAGTACCTGGCGAAGACGAAGATCAAGCACAAGTCCAAGATCCGGTCGCTGTCCAAGGGCATGATCGTCCAGCTGCACCTGGCCCTGGTCATGGCCATCGACGCCAAGCTCCTGGTGCTCGACGAACCCACGCTGGGCCTCGACATTCTGTTCCGCAAGCAGTTCTATTCGAACCTGCTCAACGAGTACTTCGACGAGCAGCGCACGATCCTGATCACGACCCACCAGGTCGAGGAAGTCGAGCACATCCTCACCGACCTGATCTTCATCAAGGACGGCAAGCTGGTGCTCAACGACACCATGGACGACATCTACGAACGCTACACGGAGGTCATGGTCAAGCCCGGCGACGTCGACGAAGCGCGCTCGATGAAGCCTCTCCACGAGCGCGTGCTGTTCGGCCGCCACATCTTCCTGTTCGACCGCGCCGACGCCGAGCGCCTCGAGACCCTCGGCGAGATCCACAAGCCCAGCGTGTCCGACCTGTTCGTGGCCCTGATGGGCGACAAGGAAGCCGATGCGGAAGCGCACGCGGACATCGTGGAGGGCGCGGCATGAAGGCTTCGATCAACCGCATGTTCATCCTGGTCCGGCGCGAGATGTGGGAAAGCCCGGTGGCCTTCAAGTGGACGCCGGTCATCATCTTCGGCTTCATCCTGCTGATCACCCTGCTGACGCTGATCATCGGCATCCGGGTCGATGACCAGATGGTGTTCACCAAGGACGGCATCCGCATGTTCGCCGAGCTGGACGATGCGCAGCAGCGACTGTTCACGTCCGGCGCGCTGTTCTCGATCTCCGCGCTGTTCCACCAGGTGATGTACCTGGTACTGATCTTCTACCTGGCCGGAAGCCTGTACGACGATCGACGCGACCGCTCGATCCTGTTCTGGAAGTCGCTGCCGGTCTCCGACCTGATGACCGTGGCCTCGAAGGTGCTCGCCGCGTGCCTGCTGGCGCCGCTGCTCTACCTTGCCGGCATCGTGCTGACCCAGGTCACGCTGCTGCTGATCGGCTCCGTGCTGGGGCTGATGGCCGACATCAACGTGTTCGCCGAGCTCTGGATGCCGGCCAACCTGCCGAAACAGTGGACGCTGATGCTCTACGGCAGCCTGGTCCAGGCGCTGTGGCTGCTGCCGATCTACGCGTGGCTGATCTTCTGTTCGTCGTGGGCGCCGCGCCTGCCGATCCTGATCGCCGTTCTCGTACCGCTGCTGATCGGGATGCTTCAGCACTTCTGGAGCTTCTTCTCGAACTTCAAGCTGCCGGACGTCAACCTGCTGCTGATCATGCTCGACCGAATCGGCAAGGGCGTGACGCCGGCCAGCATCGAGTGGGAGCAGATCGCGACCTCCGGCGGCTCGACGATCCGGCCGTCCGAAGACCTGTTCATGAACTTCGGCTCCGTGACCCGCCACCTGTTCAGCCTGGAGATGTGGGTCGGCGTGGCGATCGGCCTCGTGTTGCTGGCCGGGGCCGTGTGGTTCCGGCGGCGCGCGACCGACAACTGACCACTGCAGGCTCGCCGGCGCCCCGCGCCGGAGCGCACAGCGCCCGCCGGGTTCCGGCGGGCGTTTTTCGTGGCGCTTTCGATGGTCCGGCAATTCCCGAACCGAGTGGCTCGACGAACGCCCGGCCATCAGCCGGAGAACGCGTACAGAACAAACCGTATCGCGGCCCCGCCGGTTCAGTCCCGGTCGACGTCCGACGCGAAGCGAGCCGCGTTCTCACGACCGAAGTCGCCGGCATCGGCGTCGGGATCCCAGAACTGGGGTTGCGCTTGCGGCACTCTCAGAGCGCGCTGCACGGCGGGCCGGGCGTCGACCCGCTCGAACCAGGCCTTCAGGGCATCCAGCCCCTCGACGTCGACCCTTGCCCAGGGCCAGGCCCGCGCCCAGGGATACACGGCCATGTCCGCGATCGAGTAGTCCCCGACCAGGAAGTCCCTGTCCTCCAGTCGCGTGTCCAGCACCTCGAGAATCCGGCGGCTCTCGTCGACATAGCGCTTGATGCTGAACGGCTCTACGCGGCCGTTGGGCGCTGCAATGCGCTGAAAGTACATCGCCTGCCCCATCATCGGCCCGACGTGCCCGACCTGGAAAAACAGCCACTGCATCGTTTCCGATCGCTCGATCGGATCGTCGGAAAGGAACCGACCGTAGCGCTCCGCGAGATGCCACAGGATTGCCCCGGATTCGAAGATCGGGCGTCCTTCCGAGCGGTCGAAGATCGTCGGTATCTTGCCGTTCGGATTCAACTTCAGGTACTCGGGGTCCTTCTGTTCCTGCTTCGAGAAATCGACGAGGGTCAGGTCGTAGGGCACGCCCGCCTCTTCGAGAAAGATCACCGGCTTGTAACCGTTCATCGTGGCGGCGGTGTAGAGATGGATGTCGGGCTGGCTCATCGTCAGAGATCTCCGAACGTGTTCTGCAGATGGTGATCGAAGCGCTTGAAATCGTTCTCGATGGCCGGGTTCTTCATTACATCGTGCGCGGAGAAGGTGGGCAACGGCTTCATACCGAAGAACTTCGCGTTCAAGTGCATCGGCCGAAGGAGATCGTCGACCGACATGCCTTCGAAGAACGGCTCGGCCGGATCGTCGAACGCCTGCGAAGGCGCATTGAACGTGACCGACAGCATGTAGCGCGTATCACCCTGCGTTCCGCCCATGCCGTAGTTCTCGGTCGGCGCGGCGGCCGATCGACCGTCACCATTGCACAATCGGCCGTCCATCCCGGCCGAATAGACCGAATCCATGTAGCGCTTGAACGACCACGGCACGCCCATCCAGTTGATCGGGAACTGCATCACGATGATCTCGGCCCACTGGTGATGATCGATTTCTTCGTCCGTATCGAAGCTGTTCGCGGTCGTCGTACGCCGGACTTCATCACCGCGTGCCTCGAAAAAGGCGGCGGCCCGATCAGCCAGGGCTGCATTCAATTCTCCTTTGGCAAATGGATAGGGCTGTGCACCGTTCAGAACCAGGACCTTGCTCATGAGCTCTCCTCGAATTCGGATGGGCCGGATGGATCGAAGCGGGAGCATGCCGATTGCAGTTTCTTTTTTCAACCAGTATACTTTTAGTAACCTGCAGTGCAGTTGAACCACCCGCACCCCGGAGCCCGGCATGGACGCACGAATCCAACACGATGAAAACGGACGACGCACCGCTGAAAACCCGTGCCTGCAACCTTGTGCGATCGAACGCGGCATGCGGATCATCGGAGGAAAGTGGACCGGCTCGATCCTCTGGCACCTGAAGGACGGCCCGGTGCGTTTCAACGACCTCGCACGCATGGTCGGCGGGGCGAGCAAGAAGATGATCAGTACGCGACTCAAGGAACTGGAAGGAAACGGCTTGATCCAGCGTTCGGTCGTCGACACGAAGCCGGTCACCGTGGAGTATTCGATCACGGCGTTTGGCGAAACGGCACTCAAGACCCTCGACGAGCTACGAATCTGGAGCGAGGGAATCCAGGATCGGAACCTTCCAGCCGAATGAGAGCGGCTCGTTCGGCGCTCGGCTCGAACCCCCTGGGTGCCGTGTAGCTGACGATATCGGGAGATTCAGCGAGAGACCCTCAACTTCGAAAGACCGCCCTGCCCCGACCCGGCGTCCCTTGGGGGATGACTGCGCTGCCTGCGGCAGCTTGTCCTTCGGGCTCGCAAGCCTGCCGCTTGTCTCGTGAGCTCGCGGCTTCGCCGCTCGGTTCGAACCCTGAAAGTTACAGCGTCTCGAAGAGGTTCGGTGGGATCGGCAAGAGAAGCCTTAGCCTCGATCGACCATCGAGCCCCGACCGGCGTCCCCTAGGGGATGGCTTTCGCTTCGCTCAAGCGAGCTCGGGGCTGCGCCGCTCGGTTCGAACCCTTGGGTGCCGGATCACGGTATCCGCCCTGGATCGGAGGCTGGAGATTCGTGAATATTGGGGCGTTGATTGGGCGTGGGTTCAAAGCCGCCAGAGGCGGCCCCAATAAAGAAAAAGCCCGGCGCAAGGCCGGGCATTTTCTTTATTGGCGTCCCCTAGGGGATTCGAACCCCTGTCGCCGCCGTGAAAGGGCGGTGTCCTAGGCCTCTAGACGAAGGGGACGTTGTAACCTTCAAAGCAGAGCCTGCAAGAACTGCACTGCTGAAACGCCTAGGATTCTTTCGATTCTGGTGGAGCCAGGCGGGATCGAACCGCCGACCTCTACAATGCCATTGTAGCGCTCTCCCAGCTGAGCTATGGCCCCAGAGATCAAGCGCGGCATATTAGCCGGGAAGCGTGAGTTTGTCAATTACAATGGCGAAAAATTTCCTGTCTCGACGCCCCTCCCGATGCCCGACCCGAAACCTTCGACATCGCGCCCGATCTGGGTGCTGGCCGCACCCGGGGCCGGGGACCAGCGCCAGCTGCTGACGCTCGCCGACGCGCTACACGGCGAGGTGCGCGTGTTCGACGAGATCGATCCGGTCGGCACGGTGCTCGTCGACCGGGTTTCGGGGGCCGCGAGGCGGACGTTTTCGGGCGCGAAGGCCGTGCGCTACGTCCCGCCCTGGCCCGACCTCGTACTGATCGCCGGCGGCCGGAGCGTGGTCGATGCGCAGCGGATTCGCGAAGCGTCCGGCGGGCGGGCAAGGACCATCGCCGTCGGCCGGCCCTGGTCCTCCTACGCACCCGTGGACGTGCTCGTGACCACGCCGCAGTACCGGCTTCCGCCGGCCGGGAACGTGGTCGAGATCCCGCTGCCGCTGAACGCGCCGCCGGCGGTGGCGGCCGACGCCCGGAAGCGGGTCCGGGAGGCGCTGGACCGGGTCGATGCACCGACCGTCGGCGTGCTGCTCGGCGGCGACTCCGGGTCCTTCAGGTTCGGGCCTCGGGCGATCGAGCGGATTTCCGGCCAGCTGAGCGACTTCGTCGACGCCTCGGGTGCGCACCTGGTCGCCTGCGGCAGTCCACGCACGCCGGCCGGCGCCCTGGACGCGTTGCGCGAACGCCTGGGTGACCGGGTCACCCTGTTTCCCTGGGCGCCCAGCGCGGTCAACCCCTACCCGGCCGTGCTCGCGGACTGCGATGCGCTGGCGGTGACCGGCGACAGCGCGTCGATGCTGGCCGAAGCGTGTCTTTCGGGCAAGCCCGTGGCCGTGCTGCCGCTGCACCCGCGCCGGAGAAGCCGCATCGCGCGCGCCCTGGGCCGGCTGGTGCCGGAAACCACCCGCAACGCCCTGACCCGCCGCGGCCTCTGGCTCCCGGCCCGCGACCTGCCCCGCCTCCACGCCGTCGCCGCCACCCACGGCTGGGTCCGCCCCCTGTACCGCCTCCTCGACGGCCCGGTCGACAACCCGCCGACGCTTGAGTCCCTGCTCGAACCCGTCCTGGCTCGCATCGAGTCGCTCGTCGAGGATTGAGACTTCGTGCGAGTCGGGAGGCAATGTTCTTTAGAGGATGGACGCAAAGGCACGAAGGGGCGAAGAGCGCAAAGCAAAGAACTCGGCAATGACAAAAATCGGTCATCCCGAGCAAAGTCGCTCAGAAAACAATCTAGATGGGCGCCTGCCGACGTTCTTGCTTTGAACGAAGAGCCACACCCTGGTCAAAGAAAAGAGTTTTTCCTTGGCGCTCTTCGCTCCTTCGCGCCTTTGCGTCCTTCATCTAGAAGCCGAAGCTGCGACGCCGGTATAGGCACGGCCCGGTCGAGGCCGAAACCGTCGAAGGAGGCGCCGATCAGAGCAAGGCGTCGAAGTGGGCGCTGCGAATGAAGTTGGTCTTGCCCTGAAGGAACTTGCGCTTGGTCCAGGCGACGGTAGTGATCAGGCGGACGTAATCGAGCTGGGCGTCGATGTCGGGGCCGCCGGATTCGGTCACCTGGGAGGCCATGACCGCGACGTCGCCGGGCGCCAGCCAGCGCAGCGAGGCCTGGGCCAGGCCGGCGCCCAGCGGCTGGTCGGCGCGCAGGCTCTCGACGTCGATCGCGACCAGGCGGGCCCCGTCGGTTCCGCTGGGCGCGCTGCCGGCGATGACGAAGTTCTTGGCCACGGGATCGACGTAGTCGTAGCCCAGCAGCAGCGTGTCGGGCGCGACCGCCTCGGCGCGCGCGGCCAGCGCCCGGGCCCGCTCGGCGGCCAGCACGCCGGCCGTGACCAGGAAGTCCAGGTCGACCCGCAGTCGGGCATCGAAGGGCCGATCGCTCCGCGCGATTTCCTCGGGCGCCCGTCGCCACAGCTCAGCCAGGAAGCGCGCCAGCCGGGCGCGGTCCGCCGAGTCGTCGGGGTCGAACGCCCTGCCCTCGACGAAGCCGAGCAGCAGCTCGTTCTCGTGGCGATGGACCAGGGGCGGAAAGCGGCCGCTGCCGGCAAAGTCGTCCAGCGCCGCCTGCACTTCCGCGGCCTGCGCGCTGTCACCGAAGACCACGCGCTTGAACCGCGTCCTGCCGACCCGGACGAAGAACACCTGCTGGCGCTTGGCGAACACGCCGCGCCAGCGCTGCAGCCACCAGAAGTAGAGCCGGCGCGCGAACGAGTGGGCATTGGTCTGGAACAGCGAACCGAGTCGGGCCTTCATCGTCGTCGTGGGTCGTCGTCTTGGGTTGTCGGCGTAGTCGCTGAAAAACCGCTGAAAGGCGGGCCCTGCGGCGCGTCGCGGCTGCCGGGATGGTAGCATGCGCGTCCCCTTGCACCCCCCGGTTCCACGCATGCCCGGACCCGCAGAAACGAATCCGAAGGTGACCGTGTTCATCCCGGTCCACAACCGGGCGAACTACGTCTGCGTGGCGGTCAACAGCATCCTCGCGCAGGACTTCGAGGACTTCGAGCTCCTGGTCGTCGACGACGGCTCGACGGACAACACGTTCGAGACGCTGGAACGCTTCGACGATCCGCGCCTGCGTATCGAGAAGAACGAGGGCAACCGCGGCATCCCCTACACGCGCAACCGCGGCCTGGAGCTCGCGCGCGGCGAGTACATCGCCCTGCTCGACAGCGACGACCACGCCTATCCGAAGCGGCTCGGCCGGCAGGTCGAGTTCCTGGACCGCAACCCGGACATCGTGCAGGTCGGCAGCTGGTGCAGCTTCATGGACGCCGACGGCAAGATGCTGAACAAGGTCCGGCGCCAACCGATCGACCCCGACGACATCCACGCCCACCTGTTGTTCCACTGCCCGCTGGTCAACCGGACCATCATGGCGCGGACCGCGGTCTATCGGGACTACGGCTACGACCTGGACTTCCCCCGCTGCCAGGACTTCGACCTGCACGCGCGGCTGTCGGCGAAGCACCGGATGGCCAACCTGCCGGAAATCCTGGTCTGCGGACGCGAGCACCCCGGCCGCTGGACCGGCAAGAGCGCAGGCCTCGGCCGCGAGCGCAAGATGGCCGTTGCGCGCCGTCTCCTCGAGCGGATCGGCATCGAGGCCGACGAGGGAGAGCTGCGCCGGCACTACGCCCTGACGCGACGGGACGAGAAACGCGACGACCCGCTGGGCCACCTGGACTGGACCGAGTCGTGGCTGTGGCGGATCAAGCAGGCCAATCGCTCGAGCCCGCACTACCCGGAGCCGGCCCTCGGCCGATCCCTGGGCGCGATCTGGGCGCTGAACTGCTGGCACGCGCGGCGGGAACTCGGGCGCCGCAAGGCGATGGCGCGGATGCTCGGGTCCGGCCTGGCGAGGGGCCTGCCGGGAAATCTCAGTGCGAAGTTCCTGTGGGCCGCCCGACGGGGTGCGGCGAAGGCCAGGGTGGACGATCGACCGCCGGGTCAGCCCTGAGAGGATTCTTCGGGGCTGGCGCCTCTCGAACCATTCGCTCGCAAGTTCACCCCCACAGCTTGTCCCCCAGCCTTCGCTCGCAAGCTCACTCCTGAAGCTCGGGTTTCTGCGAACCCGGTCGGTGCGCCTAGATCTTGAGCTTGCTGCGCAGGCGGTACCAGGGGGTATCGCGGTTGATGACCACGATGAATACCTTGCGCAGCGCCCCCTCGGGCGCCCGGATCGGCTTGACGCCGTGCCAGGAATTGCCCTGGCGGATGAACAGCAGGCTGCGGTTTCCGGTCGACTCCGAGCCCATGGCTGCGTCGAAGTCCTCGAAGGCAGGCGCCGAGCTGGCCGAGAAGCGCCCATTGTCGTCGAGCACCTGAGTCTCGCCGCCCCACTCCGGGTTCCAGTCCTCGTCCGTGTTCAGGTAGAAGATGTGCGAGCCCAGCTTCCAGACCGCGTCGCAGTGCGGTGAGACCGAGCAGCCGTTCGGCGTGTAGTGGAAGTGGAACCGCAGACTGAACCGGTCGTGGCCAATCATCCTGGCCAGGAACTCCTGGTAGACCGGCCCGCGCAGTTCGTCGACGAAGGCCTTCCATGCGTCGGAAACGGGCAGCGTGTCGTTCCATTCCAGGGCGTAGCGGTCGTGGCTCTGCTGGCCGTGCTTACGGCTCTTGCCGAAGACCGGGTCGAACAGCTCGACCTCGGGCAGGTGGTCGATCAGCGCCCTGTAGCCCTCGTCGGTCAGCAGTCCGGCCGGGTTGGCCCAGGGATAGGGGTGGGTGGCGCGGAAGGCTTCGCCGTCCATCGCGGCCAGTTTTTCGGTGTCCAGGAACATGGGCGTCAAGGGGCTCGGGGTCAGGGGCGAGGGACTGGTGGTCAGGGAATCCGGGGTCAGGGAAATAGGGGGGACAGGAAATTAGGGGTCAGGGACTCGTTGTCATCGATCCGGGCTGGTGGTGGGCATTCGCCCTCCGACTTTCGCAAAACGCAAGCATCGACGGGCGCCGGCCCAGCCGGAAACCCGCAAAACGCAAGCATCGACGGGCGTCGGCCCTGCCGGAAACCCGAAAAATGCAAGCATTGACGGGCGTCGGCCCTGCCGGAAACCCGAAAAATGCAAGCATTGACGGGCGACGGCCCTGCCGGCGTCCCGTCGAATGCGGAACAAAAACTCCAAGACCAATTATGGCATTCGAGGGGGCGGTTGCGGTGAGCGCCGATGCACGGCGCGGGTACACTGCACGCTGCCTGTCCGACCTCGTTCCGGATCCCTGACCCGCTCGATGCGCTTCGTTCACCTCACCGACCCGCACCTGACGCCGCTGACGGGGCGCTGGCCCCCCGGCTGGCCGTCCAAGCGCTGGCTGAGCTGGTTGAGCTGGCAGCGCCGGCGCCGCCACCTGCACGTCCGCGAGCGCCTGGACGCGCTGATCGAGGCCGCCCGTGAGCACGCCCCGGACGCCTGGGCCCTGACCGGCGACCTGTGCCAGACCGGCACCGCCGAGGAAATCGAGGTCGCGACCCGCTGGCTGGAGCAACTTGCGCCGGCCGAGCGGATTCTCCTCACGCCCGGCAATCACGACGTGTTCGGCGCCGACTCGCGGCGACGGGTCGATCTACGATGGGCCCGCTGGCTGCACGGTCCGATCGACCGCGTCGCCGTCCGCCGCTTCGGGCCGGCCACGCTGATCGCCGTGGATTCCGCGGTGGTGACTCGCGTCGGTTCCGCAGCCGGCCGGATCGGCGCGCGCGCCCGTGATCGGCTCGGTGCCGCGCTGCGCGACGCCCGCGGCACGTTCCGGGTGGTCCTGATCCACCATCCGCCGGCCCCGGGGCTGTGCAAGCGGCGCAAGGCCCTGGCCGACGACGCCGAACTGGCCGATCTCCTCGCAAGGGAGGGCGCAGGACTGGTCCTTCACGGCCACCTGCATCACGATCGGCGGCACGATCTGACAGCGGTCGACGGATCGACGATCCCCCTGCTCTGCACCGCCTCGGCGTCGGCGCCGGACGCGTCGGCGCGCTTGATCGACGTCGACGCCGACCAGACCGGCTTCCGGGTCCGCATGCGGAGCCTGCGCCACGACGCGATGTCGGGCGAGGAGACCTGGTTGAGCGCGGGCTGAGATCGAGCGTCCGTGCGAGGGTCGTATCGTACGGCCTGCCGGGTGCCGCGGGAACGGCTCGAGAAGCGCTGGCCAAGCGATTGAAATAACGGGATTTATCAACGCCGCATGTACGGCGCCACGTCGTGCCGGGTGCGGAAGCACCACCGAACCGGACGATGAATCCGTCAACGAAAAACGGCCGGGGGCGACCCGGCCGTTTCGGCAATTCGATGGACGATGCGCTTCGAACGTCCTGCGTTATTCGACGCGGAGCGTTTCCTTGGCCATCTCGGCCGGGACCGGCTCGGGATCGGGCAGGTCGGGTACGTCTTCGGTGGCGGTCATGGTCTCGGCGCTGTGGCCCTCCGAGAGCAGGTATTCCAGCCACTTCAGCAGGGCACGATTCATCCGCCAGCTGCGCTCGACCAGGCCCCGGACCGGCAGGTCCGGGCCGGCCAGCCGCTCGATGCCCTGCTCGGGCGAGAACGAGGTGGCCTCGGCCATCCGGGCGTCGTGGTAGACGCGGATGTGCGCGTTCGGGTGCTGCTCGCGCTCGGGCCCGAGCACGTAGGTCAGCTGCAGGAACGTGGTGTAGTTGTGCCGTTCCAGGACCCGCAGATACAGGTCCGGGGCGCCCTTGACGCGGGAGACCAGCAGGTCGCTGCGGCCCAGGTCGTTCGGCATCAGCACGTTCAGGGCATGGAAAACGCCCGAGTGCAGCGACGGCAGGCGTCGGGCGATGACCCGGGAAAGCGTGTTCGGATTGCGCAGTAGAGTCGACATTTTCGGCAGGTTACCACAGCGATTCGCGATTTCCGATTCTTGACAAATCGGCTCGAAAGTGGTTCAGAAAAGTTCGCGCTGGAGGCCGAGTTCGAGCAGGATCCGGCTGCCGAGTTCCTCGACCGAGGCGCTGGTCGAGCTCAGCATCGGAACCCCCTCGGACCGGAGCAGCGCCTCGGCCGCGTCGACCTCGTAGCGGCACTGCTTGACCGACGCATAGCGGCTGTCCGGCCGCCGCACCTGGCGGATTTCGGCCAGTCGCTCCGCGTCGATCGTCAGGCCGAACAGCTTGCGCCGATGCTGGCGCAAGAAGTCCGGCAGTCGCGGTTTTTCCAAGTCTTCTTCCGTCAGGGGGTAATTTGCGGCCTTTATCCCGAAATGCAAGGCCATGTAGAGGCAGGTCGGCGTCTTGCCCGACCGCGAGACCCCGACCAGCACCACGTCGGCCTCGTCGAGGCGCTTGGAAATGCCGTCGTCGTGGGTCAGGGCGTAGTTCGTCGCCTCCATCCGGTCCTCGTACTGGTGGCTGTCGCGAATGCCGTGCGCCTGGCCGACCGAGTCCGACCGGCTCTGGCCGAGAATGTCCTCCAGCGGCGGCAGGAAGGTGCCGAACAGGTCGAACACATGCCCCTTGGAATGCCCCAGCAGCTCGCCGACCTCCGTGTTGACGATGGTATTGAAGACCAGCGGCGGCACGCCGTCGGCCTCCGCGGCGCGGTCGATGAGCTGGACCGCGTCCTCGGCCTTCTCGCGGGTGTCGACGAAGGGCAAACGGATCTGGCGGAATTCGCAGCCCTTGAACTGGGTCAGGAGGCTGTGTCCGAAGGTTTCGGCGGTGATCGCGGTGCCGTCGGAAATGAACAGAACGGTTCGGCGCATGCAGGTGACCTGGTCGGAACGGACGATTGGGGGGACGGTACAATGCCGGGCTTCAGAACTCACCCACCCGGGACGCAACGCACGTGAACGAGTATATCCGCTGGCTCGACCAGCTCGGCATGGACGACCTGGACCAGGTCGGCGGCAAGAACGCCTCGCTGGGCGAAATGATCTCCAACCTGGCCGCCTCCGGGGTGAACGTGCCGGGCGGCTTCGCCACGACCGCCGATGCGTTTCGCGAGTTCCTCGCCGAGACCGGCCTGGACGCAAAGATCGCCGAGCGCCTCGAGGGCCTGGAGACCGACGACGTCAAGGCGCTGGCCGCCGCGGGGTCGGACATCCGCCGGTGGATCGTCGAGACCCCCCTGCCCGATGCGCTGAACGCCGCGATCACGGACGCGTGGGCGGAAATGCAGAAGCGCTTCGGCGACGACCTGGCGGTCGCGGTGCGGTCGTCGGCCACCGCGGAGGACCTGCCCGACGCCTCCTTCGCCGGCCAGCAGGAGACCTTCCTCAACGTGCGCGGCCTCGACGCGGTGCTGAAGAAGATCCACGAGGTCTTCGCCAGCCTGTACAACGACCGCGCGATCGCCTATCGCGTCCACCACGGCTTCGAGCACGCGGACGTCGCCCTGTCGGCCGGCATCCAGCTGATGGTCCGGTCGGACACCGGCGCGGCCGGCGTGCTGTTCACGCTCGATACGGAGTCCGGCTACCGCGGCGTGGTCTTCGTCACCTCCAGCTATGGCCTCGGCGAGAGCGTGGTCCAGGGCGCGGTCAATCCCGACGAGTTCTACCTGTTCAAGGCCAACCTCGAGGACGGTCGCCCGGCCGTGCTGCGGCGGTCGATCGGCACCAAGGCCAGCCGGATGGTCTACGCCGACGGCGGCGGCGTCACCACCGAGGACACGCCGGAAGCCGACCGGAACCGCTTCTCGATCACCGACGCCGACGCCGAGGCCCTGGGCCGGATGGCGCTGGCCATCGAGGCGCACTACGGCCGGCCGATGGACATCGAGTGGGGCAAGGACGGCCAGACCGGCGAACTCTACATCCTCCAGGCGCGCCCGGAGACCGTGAAGAGCCGCGGCGGCCAGGTCATGGAGCGCTTCAAGCTCGAAGAATCGGGCGAGGTCCTGACCGAGGGCCGCGCGATCGGCCAGCGGATCGGCAAGGGCAAGGCCCGGGTCATCGACGACATCTCGGCGATGCACGAAGTCGAGGCCGGCGACGTGCTGGTCACCGACATGACCGACCCGGACTGGGAGCCGGTGATGAAGAAGGCCTCGGCGATCGTGACCAATCGCGGCGGCCGGACCTGCCACGCGGCGATCATCGCGCGCGAACTGGGAATTCCCGCCGTCGTCGGCTGCGGCGACGCCACCGAGCGCGTGCGCCACGGCGATGAGGTCACGGTCAGCTGCGCCGAGGGCGACACGGGCCGCGTGTTCGCCGGCCTGCTGGAGTTCAGCGTCTCCGAGGACAAGCTCGACGAGATGCCGGAAGCGCCGATCAAGATCATGATGAACGTTGCCAATCCGGATCGCGCGTTCGACTTCGCCCAGATTCCGCACCACGGCATCGGCCTGGCCCGGCTCGAGTTCATCATCAACCGGATGATCGGCATCCATCCGCGCGCGCTGCTCGAGTACGACCGGCAGAGCCCGGAACTGAAGGCCGAGATCGACCGGCGGATCGCCGGCTACGACTCGCCCGAACGGTTCTACGTCGACCGCCTGGTCGAGGGCATCGCAACCATCGCAGCCCCCTTCGGACCGCATCCGGTGATCGTCCGGCTGTCGGACTTCAAGTCCAACGAGTACGCCAACCTGATCGGCGGCGAAGCCTACGAGCCCGACGAAGAGAACCCGATGATCGGCTGGCGCGGTGCCTCGCGCTACGTCACCGAGAGCTTCCAGCCGGCGTTCGAACTGGAATGCCGGGCGATGCGCCGGATCCGCGACGAGCTCGGCCTGCACCACGTCTGGGCCATGGTGCCCTTCGTGCGCACCGTCGACGAAGCCCGGGAAGTGGTCGAGGTCATGGAGCGCTTCGGCCTGAAGCGCGGCGAGAACGGCCTGAAGATCATCATGATGTGCGAGCTGCCGTCCAACGCGCTGCTCGCCGACGCCTTCCTCGAGCATTTCGACGGCTTCTCGATCGGCTCGAACGACATGACCCAGCTCACGCTGGGCCTGGACCGGGACTCGGGACTGGTCGCGCACCGCTTCGACGAACGCGACGGTGCGGTCAAGGCGCTGCTGGAGATGGCCATCAAGGCCTGCCGCGCGCAGGGCAAGTACATCGGCATCTGCGGCCAGGGACCGTCCGACCACCCGGACCTGGCCGAGTGGCTGATGGAAAAAGGCATCGAAAGCGTATCGCTGAACCCGGATACGGTCGTCGACACCTGGCGCCGGCTCGCGGCGATCCGGAACGGCGCGTAGGGGCAAAGCCGCTTGCCGTCAGCTTCCGCCCAGCGGTCCCATGTACTGGCGGTAGTAGCGCAGCTCGCGGATCGAGTCGCGGATGTCCTCCAGCGCCTGGTGGCCCGTGTCCTTGACCAGCCCGTCGGCGATCTCCGGCGCCCAGCGCCGGGCCAGTTCCTTCAGGGTACTGACGTCGAGGTTCCGGTAGTGGAAATAGGCCTCCAGGTCGGGCATCTGGCGGGCCAGGAAGCGCCGGTCCTGGCAGATCGAGTTGCCGCACATCGGCGACGTGCCGGCCGGCACGTGCTCCTCGAGGAACTCGATCGTTCGCCGCTCGGCGGCGCGCATGTCGATATGGCTTTCGAGGCAGCGCTGGACCAGGCCCGAGGCCGTGTGGGTGCGCGTGTTCCACTCGTCCATCGTCGACAGCTCGTCGTCGGTGGCGTGGATGGCCAGGTTGGGCCCGGTCGCGATTTCCTCGAGCTGGGCATCGGTGACGATGGTGGCGATCTCGATGATGCGATCACGGCGCACGTCCAGGCCGGTCATTTCGAGATCGATCCAGATCAGGCGGGTAGCTTCCATGCGACGTGATCCTCGACGAGATCCAGAATTCGAGCGGGGACTATACCAGCGGCTCGTCCGCACCTCGGGGTGGCCGGCATGAGACCGCCGATGCGGATCGTCACCGCGCTCGGCAACCACGGTCTCGGCGTACCGGACGAGGACCCGACGGCGACGCCGACGGAGCTGCACTTCCGCCGCCGCGCCGGTCGTCCGCTGGCCGGCGACCGGGTCGAAGTCGATGGCGACGGCGCGGTCTCGGCCATCCTTCCGCGCAGCAGCGTGTTCGGTCGCGGCACGGCGCGCGGGGCGTTCCAGCCCATCGCCGCCAACCTCGATACGCTGCTGGTCGTGATCGCGCCGGAGCCGGCGCCCAGCGAAGACCTGCTGCACCGCTACCTCGCTGCTGCATGGATGCAGCGCATCGACCCGGTCGTGGTGATCAACAAGTGCGACCTGCCGGTTCCCGGGGCGCCGCCGTTCACCGACCTGGCGGACCTCGACGTCGAGGTCCATCGTACGCGCGCCGAGCCGCCGGCCGATCTCGACGGCCTCCGCGCGCGGCTCAGCGAAGGAATCCACCTTCTCGCCGGCCAGTCCGGCGTCGGCAAGTCGTCGCTGGCCAATGCGCTGCTGCCCGATCTGGGGCTGCAGACCGGGGGGCTTTCGCACAGTACCGGAAAGGGACGCCACACCACCACGGCCGCTCGCCTGCACCCGCTCCCCGGCGGCGGCTGGCTGGTCGACACGCCCGGGGTCTGGGAGTACGGCCTATGGAAAATGCCGGTCGACGAACTGGAGCGCGGATTCCCCGAATTCGCCGACGCGCCGGACTGTCGGTTCAGGAACTGCACGCACGACCATGAGCCCGGGTGCGGGGTGCGCAGCGCGGCCGACGACGGGGTCGTCCCGCCGTGCCGCTACCGGGCCTGGCTTCGCCTGCTCGACGAGCAGCGGCGGCTCGCCGCCGACGGCTGAACCGACGTCCGTCCGGCGCCTACCAGTCGAGCGCCTCCCCGTTGGCATGGCGGAAACTGCCGGTGGACTCGAGGGACAATTCGTCGAAGCGCTGGATGAGGCCCGCGGCCGCCTCGGCGGGGCCGACGTGGCCGGTGTGTCCGGTCATGTCCGTCTGGACGTAGCCCGGGTGAAGAAGCCCGACGGCGATGCCGCGCGGCTTCAGTTCGTGGGCCAGCGACACGCCGCCCATGTTGACCGCGGCCTTGGACATCCGGTAGCCGTAATGGCCGCCCGACGTGTTGTCGGCGATCGAACCCATCCGGCTGGTGATGATCGCGACCTTCGAACCTTCGACCAGGCGATCGACCAGCGCACGGGTCACCCGCAGCGGCCCCAGCGCATTGACTTCGAACTGCAGGCGGTAGTCGTCGAGCTGGTCCTCGAGTGCGTCGAAGTCGCTGGACCGCAGCACGCCGGCGTTGTTGAACAGACCGTGAAGCTCGACCCCGTCGAGTCGGCCGGCCAGGTCGGCCAGCGAGTCGCGGTCGGTCACGTCGATGCCCGACTCGATCCGGGCATCGAGCGCGGAGAGCTCGTCGGAGCGCTCGCGGCACACGGCGATGACGCGATCCCCGCGCTCGGCGAGCTGTCGTGCCAGTTCCAGTCCGATGCCGCGATTCGCGCCGGTAACGAGTACGTTGGCCATGGAGATCTCCTTCGTGTCGAGGGACGTACGCAGCCCGGGGGACGCCCGCGCTGCGCGATGAATTCTCGAAAATCGAAGCGCTATGCTACGATTTCGACGCCACGAGAATGTCGCCGCAAGGGTTGGATTCCGACGAATCGCGTCGGCGGCGGCCTGGACCACCGGGGGCCATGGAGAGCACCATGAGCAAGAGGAGATTCGCGATGCGCAAGGCACTGAACGGGCTGGCCTTCGGCCTGCTGTTGACGGCATCGACGGCGCCCGCCGTCGCCGACGTGCTGCTGATCGAGGAAGTCCGCGAGCGGATGCGCCGCGACCTGCCCGAGAACGGAATGACGACCGAGGTCGTCGAGCAACGCTACGGCGCGCCGGTCAACCGCAGCGGCCCGGTCGGCGATCCGCCGATCACCCGCTGGGTCTACGACGACTACAGCGTGTACTTCGAATACGACCTGGTCATCGACAGCGTGCTGCATCGGGGCGCGGTGATCCGCGCCGCCTCCGGCGACCAGGCCGGCAACAACGGCTGACCGCCTTGTCCCGGGTCGAAGATCGTTCGCACTATCGTCTGCCGGCCGAATGGGAGCGGCAGTCCGCGCTGCTCCTGACCTGGCCGAACCCGGACGGTGCCTGGTCCGCGAACCTCGACGCGATCGAGTCCGATTACGTCGCCCTGGTCGAAGCGGCCCTGCGTCACCAGCGGGTCGTCCTGCTGGTGCCGAAGGGCAGCCGGCGAGACCGGGATCGACTGGGCGAGGATCGGCCAGGACTGCACCGCATCGAAGCGCGGTACAACGACACCTGGATCCGTGACTACGGGCCGATCACGCTGTGCCGGGTCGGGCAGCGGCTGGCGCTTGATTTCCACTTCGGCGGCTGGGGCGGAAAGCACGAGTCCGGGCTCGACAACCTGGTCAACACCCACCTCGCGCGGCATCCGCTGTTCGACGACATCGAATTCCGGCAGTGTCATCTCGAGATCGAGGGCGGCGCGATCGAGTGCAACGGCGACGGCCTGCTGCTGGTCAACCGCCACTGCATGCGAACGCGCATGCCGTTCCTCGACGACGCCGAGCTCGATCACGAACTTTCTCGCTGGCTGAACCTGAAACGGGTGCTGGGTATCGACGTCGAGCCGCTGCCCGGCGACGATACGGACGGCCACATCGACACCCTGGCCCGCTTCGTCCGTCGCGACGCGATCGCGTTCCAGTCCCTGGCCGACGATGCCGCGACCCGTGACCTCAACGGACAGCTCGAGGCGCTGCGCGACGCCGACGGCCGGCCCTTCGAACTGTTCTCGCTTCCGCACCCGGACGACACCGACCCGCAGCTTCCGGCCAGCTACGCGAACTTCATCCTGATCAACGGCGCGGTGCTGGTGCCGCAGTACAACAGCCGCTTCGACGCCGATGCACGCGACCGGCTGGCGCAACTCTTTCCCGACCGAACGGTCGAAGGGGTACCGGGCGCCACCCTGACCACGCAGGGCGGCGGCCCGCACTGCGCCAGCATGCAGATTCCGACCGCGCTGAACTGATCCCGACCCGGACTCCCCCTGATGACCGAATCCACGCTGACCCTGGGCCTGGTCCAACACGCCATGGGCGAGGACCTCGACGCCAATCGCGCCGCGAGCCTCGACGGCATCGCCGCGGCCGCGGCGAAGGGTGCGCAGATCGTGCTGTTGCCCGAACTGCACGCCAGCGAATACTTCTGCAAGGTGCAGGACCCGGACCTGTTCGACCTCGCCGAACCGATCGACGGGCCGACCAGGAAACTGCTGGCCGAGGCGGCAGCCGACTACGGCCTTGTCGTCGTCGGCGGCATCTTCGAAGCGCGCGCGCCCGGCCTGGCCCACAACACCGCGCTGGTGCTCGACACGGACGGCACGCTCGCCGGCATCTACCGGAAGATGCATATCCCGGACGACCCGGGCTACAACGAGAAGTTCTACTTCACGCCCGGCGACCTGGGCTTCGAGCCGATCGAGACTTCGCTGGGAAAGCTCGGCGTGCTCGTGTGCTGGGACCAGTGGTATCCGGAGGCCGCCCGCCTGATGGCGCTCGCCGGCGCCGAGGTCCTGCTCTACCCGACCGCGATCGGCTACGACCCCAACGCCGACGAGGCCGAATCGAAGCGCCAGCTCGACGCCTGGAAGATCATCCAGCGCGCCCACGGCGTGGCCAACGGCATCCCGGTCATGGCCTGCAACCGCGTGGGCTTCGAGCCCGACCGCACCGGCAACGGCCACGACGCCGAGTTCTGGGGCAACAGCTTCATCTGCGGCCCGCAGGGGGAACTGCTGGCCGAGGCCGGCGCCGAGCCGGAGGTCCTCGTCGCCACCGTCGACCGCACCCGCACCGCCCGCGTCCGCCGCATGTGGCCCTACCTCCGCGACCGCCGCATCGACGCCTACGGGGACCTGACCAAGCGCTTCCGCCGCTAGCGCCCTTCGCGTTCTTTGCGGCTTGTCTGGCTGGTCGACTTCGTTGTTTTAGAGGATGAGCGCAAAGGCACGAAAGGAACTGCAAGGGCGCGAAGAGAAGCGTTTTTATTTGAAAGACAAAGACAGAGGCGAAAAGCGAAAGGCGAAAAGCGAAAAGCGTTTTCTCGCAAAGACGCAAAGACGCAGAGGAAAGGCGTGAAAGGGAAATGCTGAAAAGAGAAAGGCCCCGGGTGCGCTGTGCTTACCCGGGCTACGAGGTACGCTGGCTCTGCCTCCTCCCGTACGAATTCCCGATCCTGTAGCCCGGGTAAGCGCAGCGCACCCGGGTTCTTGAAACTGGTTCTGCTTTCCTCTGCGTCTCCGCGTCTCTGCGAGAAAACGCCTTTCGCTTTTGACTTTCATCAAAGAGGAGCTTCTCTTCGCGCCCTTGCAGTTCCTTTCGCGCCTTTGCGCCCATCCTCTAAAGATCACAGCCCCCAAAACCCAACGAAGCCTCAATCCATCGAGTACCCGTACTCGTCGAGAAACGGCTGCAGTCGGTCCTTGAACGGCATCAACGCATCGCGGTAGTTCCGCCAGCGGCCCGCCGAGCGGCGGTAGATCTTCTCGGCGACCTGTTCGTAGCTGTTGGTGCGGACACGTTCGCGGCCTTCGAGGCGGCGGGCGGGGTCGAGCATGGCGGGATCGTAGGCGATACCGAGAAAGCGGCAGGCCGCTTCGACTTCGTTTTCCGGATTCTCGACCAGGCCCTCGTAGCGCACGACGTGGGTGCGGTCTTCGATCAATGGCCGGACGGCGCGCCAGAGCTCCATGACCTGCACGTAGGTCGCAACGGAATCCTCCAACGTGTCGAAGTGGACGTAGGCCTCGTTCGGCACGTAGTGCTGCATGAAGTTGCTCAGCACGACGTCGGCCGGGTGGCGCAGGGAGAAGACGAAGCGCGCCGCGGGGAAGGCCTGCGCCAGCAGCGGGGCATGGAGGACCCTCAGGGGCAGCTTGTCGACGATCAACCCGGCCGAGCGCCCGTCCAGCGCCCGGTCCACGGCCTGGCGGTAGGCGGTGCGGAACGCATCGGCCCGCGTGGAACCGATCGGCTCGGTCCGCGACCAATACGCGCCCTCGGCCTCGAGAACCGCCCTCGCCCGCTCGAAGGTCGGCTGTTCGTCCAGCGTCGCCGTGTTCTCGGCGACATTCAGGATGGTGTCGAGCAACGTGGTGCCGCAGCGCGGGAAGCCGATCATGAAGCACAGGTCGGCACCGCCCCCTTCGCCCTGTCCATCGCTCCGGATGCCCGGCGCCCCTCGCGCCAGCCAGTCGCGGATGCCTTCGATCTCGCGCGGGAAGGCCGCGCGGTCGATCCGGGCGCGGCGAGAGCCACGGCCGGCCAGCTCGTTGGCGGCCGAGTACGCGCGCAGCGCCTCGTCATGGCGCCCGGCCCGGTCGAGCGCGCCGGCCCGTTCGAAAAAGTACTCCAGCGCCAGGCGCTCGGGCAGGCCGCCGGCATCGATCCGGCCGAGCATCGCCAGGGCAGCCTCGGCGTCGCCGCGCCGCCGCTTCAGGCGCGCGGCGTCGATCGCGACACCCGGATGGTCGGCGGCGTGCGGCAAGGCCGGTGCCAGCGCGGACTCGGCCTGGTCCAGGCGGTTGGCCTTCTCGTACACGTTGGCCAGCTCGCGGCGGGCGTCGATCTCCTGCGGGTCCAGCTGAAGGGCATGCTCCAGCGCCGACACGGCTTCGGCGGTCTGCAGTCGTTCGTTGAGCAGGATGCCGAGATAGGTCCACGCCAGCGGATGATCGGGGGCTTGCTCGATCACGGCGCGGTAGTCCGCTTCCGCTGCATCGAGTTCGCCGAGCGTCTGTCGGGCCAGGCCCGCGTTCAGGCGCGCGTCGACGTCGCCGGCATCGCGCTGCAGCAGCGCTTCGAAATCCGCCAGCGCCTCGGCAGGCCGCTCCAGCAGCGCATACGTGATGCCGCGATTGAATCGAGCCGCGCGCAGGCCGGGCGCGAGTTCGAGGGCCCGGGCGTAGGCCTCGACGGCGCTGTCCATCCGCCCCGACGCTCGGCGCAGGTGGCCGAGGTTGTAGGCCGCGACGGCCGACTCCGGATCGCGACGCACGGCCTCTTCGAAACAGCGCCCGGCGTCGGTCAGCCGGCCGGCATTGAACAGCGCGCGGCCGAGGTGGCCGTAGGCAGCGACGCAGTCCGGGTCCAGCTGCCGGGCGGCCTGGGCCGCATCGACGGCCCGCGCGAGGTCGCCCCGCAGCAGGGCGAGCGCCGAGCGGCTGACCCGCCCCTCGGCGGAATCGCGCGCGGCAAGGCGCTGGAGTACGGGCTCGGCTCGGTCGGGCCGGCCCTCGGCCAGCCACCAGTCGCGCAGCTCGGCGGCGGTCGCTTCCGACGCCGCGCTCGCAAGCGTCGAAAGTGCCTCCTCGGTCCGGCCGCGGGCAAGCAGTTGCCGGGTCTGGGTCAGGTCGACGGAGCCGTTCATCGGGGGTCTCGCAGGAAGAAGTCGGGCGGGTGCATCGGTGGCCAAGGATACAGCGACCGGACCGTCGGAGCCCGGCCGCAGGGTCACGTGCCCGGACCGCACTCCATGCACTCGTCGTCGGGCGCGCCGGTCTGCTTCAGCGAGGCGTTCAGGTCGCGCAGTGCGGTGCGCAGTCCCTCTTCGAGCACGGGATGATAGAACGGCATGTCGAGCATGTCCGGGACGGTCATCCGCTGCTGGGCCGCCCAGGCCAGCAGGTGGGCGATGTGCTCCATGCCCGGCCCGAACAGTTCCGCGCCGAGGAAACGGCGATTGCCGTGCTGGCCGAACAGGCGGATCTCGCCGCAGTCCACGCCCATCGTGCGCGCACGGCCCTGGTTGCGCATCGACGCGCCGCCGACCGCCAGCTGATCGCCGCAGCGCGCCTCGGCCTCGTCCCGGCCGAGGCCCACCCGGGCGATCTGCGGCTCGGTGAACACGATCGACAGGGGGCAGCGCCGGAGACCGGCCCGCACGTCGGGCCAGCGGCCGGCGTTGGCGCCGGCGATCCGCCCTTCGTCGGCGGCCTCGTGCAGCAGGGGAACGTCGCTGTTCACATCGCCGGCGATGAACACGTGCGACTCACCGCACTGCATCGTGTAGCGGTCGAACACGGGCACGCCGCGGTCGTCGAGGGCCAGTCCGGAGTGCTCCAGGCCGAGGTCCTCGACGTTGGGCCGCCGGCCGGTCGCCGCCAGCAGGCGCTCGAAGGTCTCTTCCTCGATGCCTCCGCCATCGCGCCAGCGAACGCGCACGCCGTCCGTACCCGCTTCGATCGATCGCACATCGGCATCGGGGTGCAGCGGGAACTCCTCGCGAAAGCGCTCCAGCGCCAGCGCCCGGATCGCCGGGTCGCGGATCGATCCGATCGAACCGCCGACGCCGAAGATCCGGACCCGGACCCCGAGGCGCGCGAACGCCTGGCCGAGCTCCAGCCCGATCACGCCGGGCCCGAACAGCGCCACCGAGGCGGGCAGGTCCGTCCAGTCGAACACCTCGTCGCTGGTCGCCAGTCGATCGCCCGCCGCTTCGAGCGCGGGAACGACGTGGCTGCGCGAGCCCGTGGCGATGACGATGCGCGCCGCGTGGATCCGGGACCCGTCTTCGAGTTCGAGCACGTGGGGGTCGGTGAATCTTGCCCGGCCTCGAACCAGCATCTCATCATCGATGCGCCGGTGCATCGACTGCACCGCCAGCCGGACGAAGCGATCACGCTCGCGGCGGACGCGCTCCATCACGGCGGTGCCATCGATCTCGATGGAGCCGGCTCGAACGCCGAAACGGTCGGCCTCGCGCGCACCGTACGCCGCGTTGGCCGCGGCGATCAGGAGCTTGCTGGGCATGCAGCCCACGCGGGCGCAGGTCGTCCCGTACTCACGGCCTTCGATCAACACGGCCCGGTCGGTGTGATCGCGTACCTGGCCGAAGGCGACCAGCCCGGCGCTGCCGGCACCGATCACTGCGACATCCACCTCCCGCGTTCCGCTCATGCTGCGTCTCCCGCCCCGGTCGTCCCGATCGTCGGTACCTCGAGTCCAGGTCGTCAGGGTACCGGAACATCGGCCTGTGGCACACTCGCCACCGATGGCCGATACCCGACTTCTTCGCGACTACCCGGCACTGACCCGGCACCGCGCCGAGCAGAGCGCGGCGCGACGCCAGCGCCGGATCCGGCTGGCCGTGCTCCTTCCGCTGGCGGCGCTTCTGGTCACGTCGCTGTACGCCTGGAGCCCGCCGGCGGCGCTGATGGTCGCGGCGATCGCGTCCATGCTGCTGTTCTTCGCCTTCCTGCCCGGGTCGACCTCTGTCGATCCCGGTGCGTTGGCCGGTATCGAGGGCGAGGTCGCGACGCTGAAGCAGCTCCTGCGCCTGCCGGACGCCTACCGCATCGTGAACCGGGTCCGCCTGCCCGACCCGCGCCTGCCGAACGGCGAACGCGAACTGGACTTCGTGATTTCCGGCCCGTCCGGCCTCTGGGTCGTCGAGGTCAAGAACACGCCGGGGCTGGTCCAGGTCGTCGGCGGCGCCCGCCACTGGCCCCTGTCGAAACGCTCGGGCTGCTCGAGCTGCCCGAGCTGGAACGCCATGGACAATCCCGAGCCGCAGGTCCGCGACCAGATCGACGCGCTGAAGCGCTGGCTGCTGATGAACGGCGTTGCAGCCGAACCGAAGGGCGTGATCTGCCTCGCCCACCCGGACGTCGCGATCCGCGACCCCGATCGCGCGGCCTACCCGGTGCGGGTGCCCGGGCAGCTCGTCCAGACGATTTCAGGAACGAGAGCAGGGACGAGTGGCGCGCCGGACCTGTCGGCCGCCGGCTCCACGCCCTGGGTGCCCCTGCTCGAGCCACTTCGGGAAGGGCGCCTGGACGCAGCGGCCCAGGCGGCTGCATCCGTGGCTCGGACCGGAGGCCGAAGCGGACCCCGGCCGGGGCGAATCAGAACTGCCAGCGCAGCCCGCCGGTGATGAAGTTCGACCCGCCGTCGACGTCCTTGAAGATGCCCTTGCCGCCTGACCGATGGTGCAGGCGGACGAAGGCGGAGATCGGCGCATCGTTGGGCGGCGCGAACTCGAATTCCAGCATCAGGTAACCGAGCAGCTTGGCGCTGTCCTCGGTGGTGGGGCGCGTCGCGCGCGGTTCGATCGGCGGCACTTCGGTCGCATAGGAGAATCCGGCACCGACCGCCACGCTCGTATCGACGTAGGCATCCCACCAGAAGGGCTTCCAGCGAGCGATGTAGGCGCTGTTGAACTCCCAGTGATCCTGAAAATCGCCCCAGTGCCTGACCGCCTGACCTTCGACCTCGAAACGCCAGCGCCGGGTCTCACGGTGCGTCCAGGCCGGCGCGACGCTGACCATGTACGAGTCGATGAAGGGGGTGTCGAACTTCGTGATGATGTCCAGCAGCCGGTCGGTCGCGGCCTTGCCGGAGTAGACCGACAGGTGCCACCGGCCGCTACGGTCCTCGTGGTCATCGTGGTCCCGGGCGAGCGCAGGCGCAGACAGAGCCAGGCAGGCGAGCATCGCGGCGACGCGGATCATCGGGAATGGGAGGAGGTTCATCGGCAGGGTCGGCGTGAGTCGATCAGCGCGTATCCTACCCCGAGTTCCGCTCGCTCAGCGACCCTTCGACCGCCCGCGACGCCGTCCGATCCAGCGCGGAACCCGCTGGCAGTACGCAACGAAGTCGTCACCGAACCGTTCTCGCAGCAGCCGCTCTTCGGGCCGGATCTGGAAGCGGTCGAGCCAGAGCGCGAGCATCACCGGCCCGTGCACCGCGGTCCAGCCATTGACCAGGAACGCGACGCCCAGCAGCAGGACGACGAACCCGAGATACATCGGGTTTCGCGTGAACCGGTAGATGCCCGATTCGACCAGCGCGCCGGCGCGCTCCGGGTGCATCGGATCGACGGTGGTGTCGTGGCGCGAGAAACTCGCCACGCCGGCGATGGCCAGGCCCAGCCCCAGCAGCATCAGCCCCCAGCCGACCGCATCGGCGCGACCGGCATCCGGCAGCAGCGGCGGACCATAACCGGCGACCAGCTTCATCGACGCCATCAACGCCAGCGCGACCGCGACCGGCGGCACCTTCAGTTCCAACCGCGCGAGGAGCCGGCTCACTCTTCGCCTTCGATCCGCGCCCGCCAGCCGGCCTCGCCGATCCTGCGCAGCGTCTCGATGTTGCGTTCGTAGATTGCATCGGTGTCGCCGTAGGCATTGACGGCACGCTCGATGCTCGATTCGCGAAGCAGGTGCAGGGTCGGATAGGGGGATCGATTGGTGCAATTGGCCGGATCGTCCGCGGCGACATCGGCAAAGCGATAGTACGGGTGGAAGCTGGCGACCTGGAGCGTTCCGGCCAGGTCCAGCGCGTCGAGCAGCGCGTCGGCGACGTCGAGGAAATCGTTGTACTCGAGGAAATCGACCAGCGCCCCGGGGTGAACCAGCAGCGTGGTCTCCAGGCGACTCGAATCCGTATCGGCCAGTCTCTTCATTTCCTGCTCGAGATCGCCGGCCAGCTCGTTCGCGTCCTTCGCGGCGCTGACGACGATCCGGACCCGGCCGTCCTCGTACGGGCCGCGCGCGAACGGACACAGGTCGAGACCGAGCACGGCGCGCTCGAGCCAGCGACGCGTCGCACGTTCGACGTCGCCATCGGCAGGTCCTGGCTGGAAGGATGCGGGCATGGGGTGCGACACGGTAGAAGCAGCCTGGCAGTCTACGCCGCCGATGGGAGTGTCGCCAGCCGGACTCGGCAACCCCGAATCCGACTGCGCCGGGGCTGCTACACTTCGGCGCCCATCCTGCGCCCATCGTCCTCCGCCAGCTGCCCGAGGCCTCGATCCGACATGCCACAACGCGACACGCCCGACGAACCACGAGCCGACCGGAGCGGAGAGCGGCCGGACTTCGCCGACGAACCGGTCCGCGAGGTCGAACGGGGCGGCGTCCGGTACACGCTGCTCGGGACCGCGCACGTTTCGCCGGCCTCGGTCGCCGCCGTGCGCCATCACATCGAGTCGGGCCGCTTCGACGCGGTGGCGATCGAATTGTGTTCTTCCCGCCACCGGGCGCTGACCGATCGTGACGCGTGGCGCAACATGAACCTGTTCCAGATCATCCGCGACCGCAAGGCGGGGATGATGATGGCGAGCCTCGCGCTGGCCGCCTACCAGCGGCGGATCGCCGAACAGTTCGGGATCGAACCGGGGGCGGAGATGAAGGCCGCGATCGACGCGGCCGAAGCGGCCGACCGGCCCCTCCAGCTGATCGACCGCGAAATCGGCGTGACCCTGAAGCGCACCAGCCGCCGCCTGTCGTGGTGGAAGCGCTGGGTGCTGACCAACGGCATGGTCCTGAGCCTGTTCTCGCGCGAGGAAATCGCCGAAGAGGATATCGAGCGCCTGAAACAGGGCGACATCCTGACCGAAACCTTCAGCGAATTCGCCGACCAGTCGCCCGAACTGTACGAAAGCCTGATCGCCGAGCGCGACCGCTACATGGCCGCCCGGCTGCGTGCGGAGAACGAGGGGCGCGGCGAGCGACGGGTCCTCGCCGTGCTCGGCGCCGGCCACCTTGCAGGCACCGTCGAGGCGCTTCGGGCCGACGCGGACCCGGTCGAAGAGGTCCGCGAACTCGATGCGGTGCCCCCGGCCTCGAGAATCTGGAAATTCATCCCCTGGCTGATCCTGGCCGCGGTGCTCACGGGCTTCGGCATCGGGTTCTCCCGCAGCCCGGAGCTCGGCTGGTCCCTGGTGGCGACCTGGGTCGTCATCAACGGCGGGCTCTCGGCCCTCGGGGCAGCGGTGGCCCGGGCCCACCCGGTGACCGTGCTCGCCGCCCTGTGCGCCGCCCCGCTCACGTCCCTGAACCCGACGGTCGGAGCCGGAATGGTCACCGGCGCGGTCGAGGCCTGGCTGCGCAAGCCACGGATGGGCGACTTCGAGTCGCTGCGCGACGATGTCATCCACCTGTCCGGCTGGTGGAAGAATCGGGTCGCCCGCGTGTTCCTGGTGTTCTTCCTGTCCAATCTCGGCTCGGCCATCGGGACCTGGGTGGCCGGGGCCAGCATGATCAAGCAACTGGCCTGAGCGCCGACGCCGGACCGCCGCGCGGTGGCGACGGTCAACGAATTCAAGCACAATCGGAGGTCGGGGGAGCCGCGTCGGATGCGCGACGCCCCTCGCGCCAAGCCATTGTTCGAGACCTGCGAGACCACCCGATGAGTCTGAAAGAGCGCCTGTTCGGGCTGCCCTGGGAACACAAGGACACCGCAACCCGCACCCGCGCCGTGGCCGAGGGCGCCGATCCGCGACTGCGCGATGCCCTCCCCCGACTGGCCTCCGACGATCCGGAGGCCGCGGTCCGCCTGGCCGCGCTCAAGCGCATGGACGACGAATCGCACTGGCTGGCCGCTCGCGCGGACGACGGCGACGCCGGAGTGCGCGACGCGGCCGATCGAGCGCTGGTCCGGCTGGTCGCGGAGCCCGGCGGCGATCTCGAGGCCAGGCGCGGCTGGCTGAAGGCGGTGGAGGACGGCAACCGGCTTCGCCAGGTGGCCGAGCGCGCGGCCGACGAGGCGCTGCGGCGCGATGCGCTGGCGCGGATCCAGGCCCAGGGGTTCCTCGGCGATCGCTACTGCGATGAACCGTCGGACGCGCTGGCCGCCGAGATCCTCGCGCGTCTCGACCAGGTCTCGACCCTGAAGCGGATCGCCGACCGGCTGCGAACGCGCCACAAGCAGCGACATCACGCCGCGCTCGAGCGCCTGGCCTCGCTCGAAGGCGACGACCGGCACGAAACCCGCGATGCGCTCGCGCTGGAGCTGATCGAACGGATCGAGCAGTTGGCCCGCGGCCAGTTCACGGGCGACCGTGCCCAGCGCGCCGATGCGCTGCAGCGCGACTGGGAGCAGCTCGCCGACCCCGATCCGGCACACGCGCGCCGCTTCGACGGCGCGATGCGGATCGTCCGGCGTGCGCTCGAGCCGCGCCCGGAACCGGCCACGAACACCCCGGAGCCGTCCGACGCGGCGGACGACGACGTTCTGCACTCCCTGGTCGATCGGGTCCAGGCGCTGGCGAGCCGTCCGCTCGGCGACGACAGCGAGGCGCGGCTGAAACAACTGGTTACCGAATTCGAACAGGCGTGGAAATCCCTCGAGGCACCCGACGACGATGCCCGGGCGAAGATGAAGCATTTCCACGCGCTGGCCGATGAACTGCGTGCCCGCTTGAAACCGGCGGCGCCGGCCCGACCCGCCCGCGAGCCGACGCCGGCGCCGGCGGGGCCCGACCCCGAGTCCCTCGAGGCCCTCGACCGCGCCCTCGAAGCTGCCGACGCGGCGATCGAGCACGGCGAGATTCCGCCAGCCTCAGAGGCGATTTCCCGCGCGCGCAGCGCCCACGATCGCATTCCGAAGAAGCATCGACCGCGCGACGTCGAGGGCCGCCTCAATCGAATGGCGCGCCGATTGAAGGAGATGCGCGATTGGCAGCACTGGTCGAACAACAAGCTGCGCGAGCGGCTGATCCAGCGCGCAGAGGACCTCGATGCTGCCGAACTGCATCCGGACGCGATCACGGAGCGGCTCAAGGAATTGCGCGAGCGCTGGCGCGATCTCGACCGTCAGGAGATCCTGCCGGGCGAGAAGCGGAAGTTCGCCGCACCGCACGCGCAGTGGCGCCGCTTCCAGGCCGCCTGCAAGGAGGCGTTCGAGGGCGCCAAGCCCTACCTCGAGAAGCGGACCGAAGCGCGCGAGGCCTCGCTGGACGAGGTCAACGAGTTCCTGGCCGCGGCCGACCAGCTGGTCCGGGATCCCGAGGCGGACCGGGATGCGCTGGTGCGTCATCAGCGCGCTGCGCGGCAGGTGATCCGGAACCTCGAGCAGGTCCCGCCGAAGGCCCGCGGCAAGGTCGCCAAGCGCCTGCGTGCGCTGATGGACCGAATTTCCGCCCGCCTCGACGAGGCCTCCGAAGCGATCGAACAGGAAAAGCGGCGCCTGGTCGCCGAGGCGCGCAAGCTGGCGCACGAAAAGGACCGCGCGGTCGCCATCGACCGGGCCAAGGCGCTGCAGGCCGAATGGAAGAAGGCCGGGCGCGGGCGCAGGAAGGTCGAAGACGCGCTGTGGAAGGAATTCCGCGAACCGATCGACCCCTTGTTCGAGGGGCTGAAACAGGAGCGGGACGAACGACGCCAGGCGGAGAAGGCAGCGGTCGACGCATTGAAGAGCCTGTGCGAGAAGGCCGAGGTGCTGGCCGAAGCCGACGACGCGGAGCTCGACGACGCCGCCGGACCGCTGGCCGGTCTCGAGGCCGAGTTCAATCAGCACGGACGCGTGCCGCCCGCGCTGCGCAAGCGCATGGAGGCCGCGATCGAGCGTCATCGCCAGCGCATCCGCGAACGGGACGAGGCGCGGGAGCGCGCCGCGCAGGCCCACCTCGAGGCGCTGACCGATGCGCTTCAGTCGGCCTGGGGCGCGCGCGCCGAGGGCAAGGCGGCGCAGATCGACCGCCCCGATGTACCGGAAGACGATGAGCTGGCTCGGAAGCTGGATGCGCGCCTCGATGCCTTCCTGGCCGACGACGCGACGCCCGACGTCCTCGCCGAGCAGGTCCAGCGATTCACCGACCAGGCCCGCCAGGTCTGCGTGGAGATGGAGTGCCTGTCCGGCCTGGACACCCCCGCGGCGGACAAGCAACTGCGCATGGACTACCAACTCGGCCGGCTGGCCGGACGTCTCGGCGAAGGTGCCGAGCGACCGGACCTGGACACCGAGCGCAGCGACCTTCGCGAACGCTGGCTGAACTCGTTTCCGCACGACCCCGAGGCGCACGGCGAACTGGAGAAACGCTTCGCCGCGGCCGACCGGATTCTCAAGCAGATGGGCGCTTCATGACGCATGGTGTTCGGGTGGCGACCTCACCGCCGTTCTCGCTTCCGGCCGGTGTGCCGGCCGGGCTGTCGATCGTCGCAGCGACGATCCTGTTGCCCGGCGTGGCCTTCGCGCAGGACGGCGGTACGGTGTCCAACGCCGGATGGGTTTCCCTCCTGCCGCCGGTGCTGGCGATCGGTCTGGCCCTGGTCATGCGACAGGTCATCCCTGCCCTGTTCGCCGGCGTCTGGGTCGGTGCCTGGGCAGCAACGGGGTTCTCGCCGATGGGGCTGCTGACCTCCTTGATGGCCACTGCCGATACCTACATCGCCGAAGCACTGGCCGACCCGGACCACGTGTCGGTGATCCTGTTCACGGTGCTGGTCGGCGGCATGGTCGGCGTGATCTCCCGCAACGGCGGCATGCTCGGCATCGTCGAGCGCATCGTGGTCTACGCCGACACGGCCCGTCGGGCCACCATGGCCACGGTCGGCATGGGCCTTGCGATCTTCTTCGACGATTACGCCAACACGCTGGTGGTCGGCAATACGATGCGACCGATCACCGATCGGCTCAAGGTATCGCGCGAAAAGCTCGCCTACCTCGTCGACTCGACCGCGGCCCCGATCGCCTGCATCGCGCTGGTCACGACCTGGGTCGGCTACGAGGTCGGCCTGATCCGGGATGCGATGGCCTCGATCCCGGGCCTGGAACTGAACGCCTACATGGTGTTCCTGAATTCGATCGCCTACAGCTTCTATCCGCTGCTCGCGCTGGTCCTCGTGTTCAGCGTGGTCGGCTTCGGGCGCGACCTGGGGCCCATGCTGGCGGCCGAGCGGCGTGCCCGGCACGAGGGCCAGGTGGCACCGCCGAGCGGCGCCGCCCGGGCCAGCGGCAACGATCTCGACGACGTGCAGCCCGAGGACGGCATCCCGCTTCGCGCGATCAACGCGGTCCTGCCCATCCTGACCATGATCTTCGGCGTGGTCGCCGGCATGTTCATCACCGGCGAGGGCGAATCGGTCCGGGACATCATCGGCTCCGCCGACCCGTACCGATCGCTGATCTGGGGTTCGCTGGCCGGATCGCTGGTCGCGATCGCGCTGTCGGTGGTCCAGCGCGTGCTTTCGATCGAAGAGGCCTTCGGTGCGTGGTTCTCGGGCTGCCGATCGATGCTCTTCGCGATCGTCATCCTGGTCCTGGCCTGGTCGCTGTCGTCGGTGACCGACGTCCTCGGCACCGCCGACTACCTGGTCTCGCTCATCGGCGATTCGCTGCATCCGGGTCTGCTGCCGGCGCTGGTCTTCGTGATCGCGGCGGTGACCGCGTTCTCGACCGGGTCGAGCTGGGGAACGATGGGCATCCTGCTGCCGCTCATGGTTCCGCTGAGCTGGGCCCTGATGGCCGCCCAGGGCATGGCGGGCGCCGAGCACCTGCCGATTCTCTACGCGACGGTCGCCGCGGTGATGGGGGGCGCCGTTTGGGGCGATCACTGCTCACCGATTTCCGACACCACGATCCTGTCGTCCATGGCCAGCCAGTGCGACCACATCGAACACGTCCGCACGCAGTTGCCCTACGCGATGCTGGCCGGCGGCGCTGCGCTGCTGTTCGGCGCGCTTCCGGCCGGGTTCGGAGTGCCCTGGTGGATCTGCCTGCCGGTGGGCGCGGCGGTCGTGATCGCGGCAATCCGCTGGCGCGGTCAGCTGCCGTAACGGGCGCGCAGAATGCGCACCCGGCGCAGGTACTCGCGGGTCTCGTCGAAGGGCGGAACCCCGCCGTAGCGGTCGACCGCGTTCTCACCGGCGTTGTACGCGGCCACCGCGAGCTCCCAGTCCTGCTCGAAGCGCTCGAGCAGCTCGGCCAGGTAAGCCACCCCGCCGGAGATGTTCTCGACCGGGTCGAAGGGGTCGGCGACGCCGAAGCGGGCCTGGGTGGCGGGCATCAGTTGCATCAGGCCCTGGGCGCCGGCGTGCGACTGAGCCTTGGGGTTGAACCACGATTCCGCATGCATGATCGCCCGGACCAGTGCCTCGTCGACGTCGAACATGTCGGCCGCGATCCTGACTTCGTCACGGAACGGTTCGCGCTTCAGCGGCGTGGCGTGCCAGTCGACGCCCTTGATACAGGTGCCGTAGCAACCGATGTTCTCGAGATCGGCATAGCGCCCGCGCTCGGGCGGAATGTTGGTCAGCACGGTGATGCCGTTCTCGTCCGTATAGCGATAGACCTGCGCGGCCGCAGGCGCTGCGAGCACCGTGACCAGCACCAGCGTCGCGGCCCGCCGCACGATCAGAACCCGCCGGTCACCGTGATCCCGCCGTCGGCGGTGATCACCTGGCCCGACAACCAGGCCGAGTCCGGCCCGACCAGGAACGCGATGATCCGGGCGATGTCGTCGGGCTCTCCGATGCGGCCCAGCGGTGTGGTCTGCTCGAAGTGCTTGACCGCCCGCTCGTCGGCGAGCAACGCCTTGGAAAAGTCCGTTCGGATCAGGCCGGGCGCCACGCCGTTGACGCGGATGCCGTCGCCGCCGAACTCGAGCGCGAGGTTGCGCACCAGCTGGTTCTCGGCGGCCTTGGACATGCCGTAGGCGCCGATCACGCGATTGCCGAGCTGACCGGCGATCGAAGAGACCAGGACCACCGCCCCGCCTCCGGCCCTGGCGATCTCCGGCCTGGCCAGGTGGCTCAGGCGGAGCGAGCCGAAGACATTGTTGTGCATGATCACGTCGAAGGCCTTGCGATCGACGTTGTCCGACGGACCGTAGACCGGGTTGCTGGCCGCATTCAGGACCAGGTTGTCCAGGCGGCCATAGGCGTCGACGGTGCCGGCGACCAGCGCCTCGAGCTGTTCGTCCTGGCCAACGTGACAGGCGATGGCCCGAGCATCGCCGCCGGCTTCGCGGATCGCCTCGGCCACGGCGTCGCACGACTCCTGGTTGCGGCTGGAGATCACCACCCGATGACCGCGCGAGGCGAGCAGTTCGGCCGCCGCTCGGCCGATGCCGCGGCTGGATCCGGTGATGATGGTTACGGGCCCTTCGCTCATCGAGACTCCCACTGGGTTGACGATAATCGGGTCGACAATGATCGGGTTGACAATAGACGCGATCCGATCCGGGTCACGGACGCGGGTCAGCACATCCGATCATGCAAGCGTACGGTGTTCGGACGGCAGAAAGGCCACGCAGTTCAACCGTTCGGCGTGCCACCGCCCCGCCCTGTCGCGCTGCAATTCCGTGACCGACGCATTGTACAACTCCACATTCAGGCGGCGCTGCCAGGCGAGATCGCGACCGAGCAGCGCGGCCGCCAGCGTGCTGATGACGCCGGCGGACGTCACCGCGATGACGCAGCCGCCACGATCCAGCCCGGCTTGCAGGCGTCGTCCGGCACGGCGAACGCGCTCATCGAACCCGGCCCAGCTGCCGTTCACGGGACACGCCAGCCGCTCGCCCTGCCAGGCGGCCAGCACGTCGGGAAACAGGTCCAGGAAGGTCTGGAGGTAGGCCACCGGATCGGCCCGGGCTTCGTCCGGCGGCGGCGTCATGTCCAGTCCGGAGGCCGGATCGAACGCAGCCTCCAGCAGATGATCGACGCGATATTCGTCGAGATCCTCATCGACCCGGTGAGCGGCGCCGATCCGCTCCGCGGTCTCGCGATGGCGACGCAGCGCGCCTCGCACCACCGGCCCGGCATCGTAGCGCTCCTGCAGGTGACGCCCGAGGATTCCCGCCTGGACGTGTCCGGTCGGTGACAGCCGGTCGTAGTCGTCGGTCCCCAGCGACCCCTGGGCGTGGCGTATCAGCACGAGCCGGGCCGGGCCGACCCCGCAAGCCGACGTCGTCGAGCGCTCGCTGCGGGACTCGCCGCAGGCATCGAGAGCGGGTCTGGTCGTGGTGGCGGTCATCGGAGGAATCGGACCTCGGGCATGGGTGGGTCGGACGGCGATGGCGAACAAGCGTACACGGGGTCGGTCGATGGATGGGAAGGACGTCCGAAGACCGTTCCGCGAACCGATCGAGCGACCGGCAACGGGCTAGACTAGCCTTCTTCGTTGCGTTGGGTCCGTCATTCCATCCAGGAGGGAACAAACGATGACCATCGAAAGCATTCTCGGGGCACTGATCATCGGCGGGCTGGCCGGCTGGATCGCCGGCCTGCTGGTCAAGGGCCGCGGCCAGGGTCTGATCCTGAATATCGTGGTCGGCATCGTCGGTGCGATCCTTGGCAGCTGGTTGTTCGGCTTGCTCGATATCCATGCCGGTGGCGTGATCGGCAGCCTGGTCATCGCGATCGTCGGCGCCGCCGCGCTGCTCGGACTGCTGCAGCTGTTCAGGAAATAGTCCCTCGGCGCTCCGCTGCGGGCGCGGACCGATCCCCGGCTCCGTGAATCCGACGCCCTGATCTTCAACCCGCCCGGATCCCGAAACGATGAAACCGAAGGCATGACCGCGGACACCTTTCTCTGGCACGACTACGAAACCTTCGGCGCGGACCCGCGCCGCGATCGCCCCTGCCAGTTCGCGGCCATCCGCACGGACCTCGAACTCGCGCCGGTCGGTGAACCGGAAATGCTGTACTGCCGGCCGACCCTGGACATGCTGCCGGCACCGGAGGCCTGCCTGATCACCGGTATCACGCCCCAGCTCGCCGAGCAACGCGGCGTACCCGAGTACGAGTTCGCTCGACGGATCGCCGAACTCATGGGCGTGCCGGGCACCTGCGCGGTCGGCTACAACAATTTCCGCTTCGACGATGAAGTCACGCGCTTCCTGTTCTGGCGCAACTTCCTCGACCCGTACCGTCGCGAATACGCCAACGGCAACAGCCGCTTCGACCTGATCGACGTGCTGCGCCTGACCCGCGCGCTGCGCCCCGAGGGCCTGACCTGGTTCGACCGCGACGACGGGACTGCGGGGTTCCGCCTCGAGGACCTGGCGGCGGCGAACGGGCTGGAGACGGGGGATGCGCACGATGCACTGGCCGATGTGCGCAATACGCTGGCGCTGGCGCGGCGAGTCCGCACCGCGCAGCCGAAGCTGTGGAACTGGGCGCTGCGCCTGCGCGACAAGGCGATTGTCGACGGCCTGCTGTCGAAGCGCGAGGTGATCCTGCATGCCTCGGCGCGCTTCCCGGCGTCGATCCACTGCATCGCACCGGTCCTGCCCTTGTTCCGCCATCCGCAGATCGCCAGCCAGTGGCTGGTCTGGAATCTCCGGGTCGATCCTGCCGAGTACGCGGACCTCGACGCCGAAATGCTGTCCGACCTCTACTGGACTCCGGCGGCCGACCTGCCCGAGGACCTCGAGCGTCTTCCGGTCAAGTGGGTGCGGACCAATCGCTGCCCGATGATCGCGCCGACCGGCGTGCTCGACGACGCGGCCGCCGAGCGCACCGGGATCGACCTCGCCCTGGCCAACCACCACGCCAAACGGCTGGGCCGCGCCGAGGCACTGGTCGCCCGCCTGCTCGAGATCTTCGGCGCACCGCGCGAGCCGGCCGCCGGCGAGGCCCGCGAGGACGCCGACAGCGCGCTGTACGCCGGCTTCGTGCCGCGCGGGGACCGCGTGCTGGCCGACCGCATGGCCGACCTTTCACCCGAGCAGGTCGCCGAAGAGGTGAACCGGGATCCGTCGCCGTTCGCCGATGCGCGCCTGAACGATCTGCTGCTGCGATTTGCCGGGCGCCACGCACCCGGGACCCTCCATCCCGACCTCGAGGCCGCCTGGGAGAGCTGGAGACGACGCAGGCTGGTCGACGACCCGGACCTGGCGCCGATCCGGATCGACGAGTACCGTCTGCGCGTCGAGGCCTTGGCCGAGCAGCATCATGACCGGGGCGAGCTGTTCCGGGCCCTGCGCCAGTGGCCCGATCGGCTGGGTCTGGACGCGGGCGCCACCGCATCCTGAACGATCACCGGCCCGGCGCTGGCGGGGCCGCCAGGCCATCGATCACTCCCCTGCCGGCGACGCCGGTCCGCATGATTCCCGAATGAAATCCCACGCTTGGCCGAATCGGCGGCCGCTTTCGTTATGCACACACGAGACGGACCGCACGTTGACGCTTTCTTTACGCAAATTTCCTACAAAAAGTTTCAAGCTTTCGTCAATAAAGCATTGAAATATATACGCTTGTTGTGAAATGGCTGATTTTTGGTCAATTCCGTGACACCTGCGCGGCTGTCGGGGCCGGCCCGTTTACACACAAAGTTTTCCACAGGTTTTGTGGATAAACGAGCGGCTCCGGCGACACGCACCACCACCGGCCAGTCGCCGCCCGATGGCCGCTCCGACCGGGGCCTACGCCACCGCCAGCGCAAGCTGGTCGGGTGCCGCCTGGGGCCGTCCGCGCCGGGTGGCGTCGATCGCCTGGCGCAGCAACCGGTCGCTGCGCGGCGACACGAACTCCAGCACGCTGCCGTCGTCGAACTGCAGCATCATCACGACCGGCGGCTCGCCGTTCCGTCCGGGGCGCGCAATCACGCCCTCGATGCACTTGCCGACGATGCCGTCGCGCAGGCCGCGGCTGGATGAGGTCTCGATCGGGTTCATGGCGGTCTCCTGGTTCACCGGATTGGATCGTCCTGATGGTCGTAGTGGACCACCCGGCGTTCTCAGAACCCGAGAACGGAACCGCAGGATCTGCAGCAGGAGACTTCGAAGACGGCGACCGGCTTCGAAAACCGGTCCCGGACAGGGTCAGACGTTGAAGCGGAAGTGCATCACGTCGCCTTCCGCGACGATGTACTCCTTGCCTTCCAGGCGGAGCTTGCCGGCCGCCTTGGCCCCGGCTTCCCCGCCCGCGGCGATGTAGTCGTCGTAGGCCGTGACCTCGGCGCGGATGAAGCCCTTCTGGAAGTCCGTATGGATGCGTCCGGCCGCTTCCGGCGCGGTGGCGCCGCGTCGAACGGTCCAGGCGCGCACCTCCTTCGGTCCCGCGGTAAAGAAGGTCAGGAGGTCGAGCAGCTCGTAGCCGGCCCGGATCAGGCGATTCAGGCCGGGCTCGGACTCACCGAGATCGGCCAGGAACTCGGCCTGCTCGTCCGCCTCGAGCTGGGCAAGCTCCGCCTCCATGGCCGCCGACACGACGACCACCTCGGCCTGCTCGGCTTCGGCGCGCTCTCGAACGGCGGCAACGAAGGCATTGTCCTCGGCGCTGGTGTCGTCGACGTTGGCCACGTACAGCACCGGCTTGGCGGTAATGAACTGCCAGCTGCGCAGGCGGGCACGATCCTCGGCATCCAGCGACATCGAGCGCAGCGGGTCGCCGGTGCCCAGGTGGGCAACCACCCGTTCCAGCAGTGCGGCCAGCTTGATCGCGTCCTTGTCCCCCGACTTGGTCTGCTTGGCGGTCCGCGCCAGGGCCTTTTCGGCAGCATCGAGGTCGGCGAGCACCAGCTCCGTGTCGATGGTCTCGATGTCGGAGATGGGGTCGACCCGGCCGGCGACGTGGGTCACGTCGTCGTCCTCGAAGCAGCGCACGATGTGCGCGATCGCATCGGTTTCCCGGATGTGGGCCAGGAACTTGTTGCCCAGGCCCTCGCCCTTCGATGCACCGGCGACCAGGCCGGCGATGTCGACGAACTGCATGGTGGTCGGCAGGACTTTCTCGGGCTTGACGATCGATGCCAGGGCGTCGAGCCGGGGGTCGGGCACGGGGACCATGCCGACGTTCGGGTCGATGGTGCAGAACGGGTAGTTCTCCGCCGCGATCTCGGCCCGGGTCAGGCAGTTGAACAGGGTCGACTTGCCCACGTTCGGCAGGCCGACGATTCCGCACTTGAATCCCATCAGGTCCTTCCTCGATTTTCTGCTGATCTGTAGTCCGACCGTCCGATCGACCGGCTTGCCGACTCAGTCGGCCGACCGGTCCCGGGCGTGCAGCCGCTTCATCGCCTCGCCCGGGCGACCGGCCAGGAACTCGGGCACGACGTCGAGCGCCTTGTCGATCGAGGCTTCGATCGACCGTTCGTCGTCCGCCGGCGCCCTGGACAGCACCCAGGGGGTCACCTGCTCGGCAGTGCCCGGGTGGCCGATGCCGATCCGCAGCCGCCAGAACTCGGGGGTACCGAGATGGCGGAAGCTGCTGCGCAGGCCGTTGTGACCGCCGTGACCGCCGCCCTGCTTCAGGCGGGCCGTGCCGGGCGGCAGGTCCAGCTCGTCGTGCGCGACCAGCACGCGACCGGGGTCGATCCGGTAGAAGTCGGTGGCCGCCCGGATCGATTGTCCGGACTCGTTCATGAAGGTTTCGGGCGCGAGCAGTACGACATCCCGGCCATCCAGGGACGTCTTCAGCGCACGGCCCAGCAGCTTCTTCTCGCGGCGGAGTTCACCGCCGAAGCGGCGCAGCACGGCGTCCAGAAACCAGAACCCGGCATTGTGCCGGGTCCTGTCGTACTTCGAGCCGGGGTTTCCCAGCCCGGCTATCAGCCAGAGGCCGTCCATCGGTGATCGAAGTCAGGGACGTCCTTATTCGGACTTGTCCTTGTCCTCGTCGTCGGACTTGCCTTCGGCATCGCCATCGGCATCGCCGTCTTCGGACTCTTCGCCCTCGACGTCCTCGGCGGCTTCTTCGTCGGCCAGCTCCGGCTCGGCGCCTTCGGCCAGCGCGGCATCGGCTTCGGCGGCCAGCTCGCCCGTACCCTGGCCGGCACGGACGAAGACCGCGGAGACCAGGGTCTGGTCGAACTCTTCATCGTGCGCGATCGCCGGGATGGTCACGCCTTCCGGCAGCTTCAGCTCGCTGAGCATGAACGCACCGCCGGGCTCCAGGTCGCCCAGGTCGACCTCGATGTACTCCGGCAGATTCTTCGGCAGCGCCGAGATCTCGACTTCGGTGACCATGTGCGAGATGACCACGCCGCCCTTCTTGCCGGCCGGCGAGCTGTCTTCGTTGACGAAGTGCAGCGGCACGGAGATGCGGATCTCCTGGTCGTCCTTCACCCGCAGGAAATCGACATGCATGATCCGCGGCTTGTACGGATGACGCTGCAGGTCGCGAAGCACCACCTTCTGCTTGCGCCCGTCCCCGACCTTGAGCTCGAGGATGGAGGCATGGAAGGCTTCTTCTTCGGAGGCGTGGAAGAGGAAGTCGTGTTCGAGGGTCAGGGACACCGGGTCCCGGCCACCGCCGTAGACAACGGCCGGCACCTTGTTCGCGTGACGCAGGCGGCGGCTCGCACCTTTCCCCACGTCCTCGCGGACTTCGGCCGGCACTTTGTAGATCTTGCTCATTCGGGAATACCCCATGAAAGTTGAATGGAAACACCGGACGCCCGCGACCAGGCCTCCGAACCAGCCGCCCATTATAAACCGGTTTCAGGGGTCGAGAAAACCCCAGCGATATGGCCGCCTCGGCGTCTGCGGGGAATCCCCGTTCACCGCAGATGAACGCGGATGGACGCAGATAAAGAAGCCCGCGCACAAGCCGATCACATCCCTGCCCTGCGCTCGCTCACCCGATCCGGGACTGGCCCGGACGAACTCCCTGGGTCGACGCGGAATCGCACGGTAGAGCGGCTCCCCGTTCCGGCGAGTCGGCATCGGACGAGCGATGCTGACCTCCCTCAGTGCGGCGCTGCCGCACTGGAGAAAAACAGCAGCTGGAGATGGTGCGCGCTCCGTCGCTTCACGAACTCTAGCCAGGGTTCGCGTCTTCCTGATCCGCGTTCATCCGCGTTCATCTGCGGTAAGCGAATTGCTCTCCTGCCCGTCCAGACTCCGCCTAGTTACTCCGCTCCGCGGGCGGCCGCGAGGGCGTCGGCAAGGCGCTTGCAGCCGCGCAGGTCGAGCTTCGCCTTGACGCCCTTGACGTTGCCCGAAGGCACGAGCGCCGTGCGGAATCCCTGCTGGGCGGCCTCGCGAAGGCGCTCCTCGCCGTTATAGACCGGCCGCAGTTCGCCCGACAGACCCGCCTCGCCGAACGCGACCAGACCGCGGGGCAGCGGCTTCTCGCGCAGGGACGACTGGAGGGCGAGCGCGACGGCGAGGTCCGAGGCGGTCTCGCCGACGCGGATGCCGCCGGTCACGTTGACGAACACGTCCTGGTCGCCGACCTGGATGCCGCAGTGCCGATGCATCACGGCCAGCAGCATCGCCAGCCGGCCGGCGTCGACGCCGACTGCGACCCGTCGCGGCTGCGACAGGCTGCTGGGCGCGACCAGGGCCTGCACTTCGACCAGCATCGGCCGGGTGCCTTCCCGCGTGACCAGCACGCAGGAACCGGCCGACGGCTCGCTATCCTCCGACAGGAAGATCGCCGACGGATTGGCCACCGCCCGCAGCCCGCCGTCGGTCATCGCGAACACGCCCAGCTCGTTGGCCGCGCCGAAGCGGTTCTTGACCGACCGGATCAGTCGGAACCGGCTGCCGGAGTCGGATTCGAAGTACAACACGCCGTCGACCATGTGCTCGAGCACTCTCGGTCCGGCCAGCGCACCTTCCTTGGTCACGTGGCCGACCAGCACGACGCTGCAGCCGGTCTGCTTGGCGAACTGGACCAGCCGCGAGGCGCACTCGCGCACCTGCGCGACCGCGCCGGGCGCCGACTGCAGGGCTTCGCTCCACAGGGTCTGGATCGAGTCGATGACCAGGAACTTCGGCCCCTTGGCTGCCGCGGTCGCCAGGATGGTTTCCAGCCGCGTCTCGGTCAGGCACTCGAGCCGGTCGGGCTCCAGGCCGAGGCGCCGGGCCCGCATCGCGACCTGCGCGGCCGATTCCTCGCCGGTGACGTAGAGCGACGGGACCCGCTCGGCCACGGCGGCCTGGGCCTGGAGCAGCAGGGTCGACTTGCCGATGCCCGGGTCGCCGCCGATCAGGATCACCGAACCGGGCACCAGGCCGCCGCCGAGCACGCGGTCGAGCTCGCTGAGCCCCGAAGAGAAGCGCGGCGTGTCCTCGGCGCGCACGGCGCCGAGCCGCACCACCTCCGCCGATGCCTCGCCGGTCCAGTTCGAACCGCGCCGCTGGCGCGGCCCGCTTCCGCTCGCGGCCGCGGCGCTCTCCTCGAGGCTGTTCCACGCACCGCAGTCCGGGCACTGGCCCGACCACTTGGGCTGGCTGGCGCCGCATTCGCCGCACAGGTAGAGAGTCTTGGTCCTGGCCATGCGACTATTCTGGCAGAAGCCCGGGCGCAGCTTGCATCCCTGCGCCCTGCGCGATCGGTATCCGGGCTCGATTCCGAGACGGGGCGCAGGACCGGTCACCGATACAATGCAGGTACCAACTCCGAACCGACGAGGCCGCGTGGAGCGCGAAGAACAACCCCTGATCGGCGAGTCCGGCGCGTTCCTGGCGGTCCTGGAGCGCGTCTCGCACGCGGCCGCGCTGAACCGTCCGCTGCTGATCGTCGGCGAGCGCGGGACCGGCAAGGAATTGATCGCCGAGCGGGTGCACTTTCTTTCCCCGCGCTGGGACCAGCCGCTGGTCAAGCTCAACTGCGCAGCGATCAGTCCGGCGCTGCTGGAATCCGAACTGTTCGGTCACGAGGCGGGCGCGTTCACCGACGCCTCGCGGACCCGGATCGGGCGCTTCGAGCAGGCCGACGGCGGCACGCTGGTCCTCGACGAACTCGCGACCACCGCCGCACCGGTGCAGGAAAAGATCCTGCGCGTGATCGAGTACGGCGAGTTCGAGCGGCTGGGCAGCTCGGACACCCGCCGCGTCGACGTGCGCGTGGTCGGCGCGACCAACGAAGACCTTCCGGCGCTGGCCGCCGAGGGGCGGTTCCGCGCCGACCTCCTCGACCGGCTCGCCTTCGACGTGATCACCCTCCCTCCGTTGCGCGAGCGGCCCGAGGACCTGATGCCCCTGGCCGAACATTTCGCGATGCGGATGAGTCGCGAGCTGGGGCGCGAGCTCTTCGCCGGGTTCTCGCCTCGCGCTGTCGATCAGCTGCGCGCGTGGTCCTGGCCCGGCAATGTGCGCGAACTGAAGAACGTCGTCGAGCGCGCCGTCTACCGGCAGCCGGACGCCGACACTCCGATCGACGGGGTCGAGTTCGATCCATTCGAATCGCCGTGGCGCCCCGGTTCCGACGATCGCGCTGCAGCCTCCGATCGCTTGCCCGACGACCTGAAGGGCTGGCTGGCGGAGCGGGAGCAGGCATGGATCGAGCGGGCCCTGGCCGAATGCGGCCATCACCAGAAGCGCACGGCCGCTCGCCTGGGCCTGACCTACGATCAGCTGCGCGCGGCGCTGCGCAAGTACGGAATCTCGCGGTAGCGGACCCGCCGCGTGACCCGGCAGGCCAGCTCGTAGGGGATGGTGCCCAGGGCCCCGGCCACTTCTTCCACCGGCAGGCCTTCGCCCCACAGCACGACCGGATCGCCGACCGCGGCGTCGGGCTGCCCGTCGAGGTCGATCGTGACCATGTCCATCGACACGCGCCCGGCGATCCGCTGGCGACGACCGTTGACCAGCACCGGCGCGCCGTCCGGCATGTTGCGCGGGTAGCCGTCGCCGTAGCCGATCGCAGCCACCCCGATGCGCAGATCGCGTTCGGCGACGTAGCGCGCGCCGTAGCCGATCGAGTCCCCGGCCGGCACGTGGCGCACCGAGATCAGCTGGGTCGAGAGCGTCATCACGGGCTCCAGGCCCAGCGATGCGCCGGGACGATCGGCGATCGGCGAGACGCCGAACAGGAGCAGGCCCGCCCGGACCCAGTCCCGGCGCGCGTCGTGGCGAGTCAGCAGCGCGGCCGAATTGGCGATGCACCGCGGCCCCGCCAGGCCCTCGACGGCGTCATCGAAGAGCTGGATCTGGCGTGCGGTCATCGGGTGATCCGGCTCGTCGGCGCAGGCCAGGTGGGTCATCAGCACGACTTCGTGCACCCCGGGCAGGTCGCTCAGCCGCGCATGGGCCTCGCGCGCCCGGTCGAGCGCGAAGCCCAGGCGGTGCATTCCGCTGTCGATCTTCAGCCAGATCCTTGGTGCCAGCGTGCGGCCCGAGCGCTCGATCCACTCCAACTGTTCCGGCGAGTGGACGACCATTTCCAGGCCGAGCTCTTCGACGGCGGCCAGTTCGTCGCCGGTCAGGACACCCTCGAGCAGCAGTACCGGGATGCGCGGATCGAGGACCCGGATCGCGCGCGCCTCGTCCAGCGTCGCGACGGCCAGCAGGTCGGCCTGTCCGAGCGCCGGGAAGCAGCGCTCCAGCCCGTGGCCGTAGGCATCGGCCTTGACCACGGCGACCACGCGCGCGTCGCCGGCCCAGTCACGCACCTTCTGCAGGTTGCGCGCCAGGGCGGGAACATCGATGACCGCTTCGGTGCCTCGCGCCATGGGTTGGGTCCGCGTTTCGTTGTGTGGGCGCCGCGAAGATCCGACGGAAGATCGACCGTCTCGTCGGCCGATCAGCCGATCAGGATGCCACGGCGCTTCAGGTAGGCCAGCAGCTCTTCGACGCACTCGTCGACGCTGAGTTCGGACGTATCGACCACGATCTCCGGATCCTCGGGCGCCTCGTAGGGCGAGTCGATGCCGGTGAAATTCCGGATCACGCCGGCGCGGGCCTTGGCGTACAGGCCCTTGGGGTCGCGCGACTCGCAGACTTCCAGCGGCGCGTCGACATGGATCTCGATGAACTCGCCGTCTTCCATCAACTCGCGCACCATCGCCCGATCGGCCCGGAACGGCGAGATGAACGCGGACAGCACGACCAGGCCCGCGTCGGCCATCAGCTTGGCGACCTCGCCGATCCGGCGGATGTTCTCGACCCGGTCGTCGTCGCTGAAGCCGAGGTCGCGGTTCAGGCCGTGACGCACGTTGTCGCCGTCGAGCAGGTAGCTGTGGTGACCGCGCCGGAACAGCGCCGTTTCCAGTGCGTTGGCCACGGTCGACTTGCCGGCGCCGGACAGGCCCGTGAACCACAGCACCGCCGGACGCTGGGCCTTCTGCGCGGCCCTCGAGCGCTTGTCCACCGCCTGGCGATGCCAGACCACGTTCTGCGACTTGTCGGCCAGGGCGTCGGTAACGGGACGGACGATCATCCCGGCACCGACGGTCAGGTTGCTGACCCGGTCGACCAGGATGAAGGCGCCGGTGCCCGGGTGTGCGTGGTAGCCATCGAAGGCCAGCGGCCGGCCGGTCCGGATGCGGCAATAGCCGATCTCGTTCAGATCGAGCTGGTCGGCCGGATGGTGCTCGAGCGTGTTGACGTCGATGCGATGGTGCAAGGTCTCGGGCGTCGCAGGCAACTCGGTCGCGGCGAGCTTCAGGTCGTACTGGCGACCGGGCAGCAGCGGACGCTCGTTCATCCACACGACGCGGGCGTCGAACAGTTCGCCGACCCGTGGGAGGTCCCCGCCATGGACCAGCATGTCGCCGCGGCTGACGTCGACCTCGTCGGCCAGCGTGATCGTCAGCGATTGACCGGCCTTGCCCCGCTCGACCGGCCGACCGTGCAGCAGCACCTCGCGGATGCGGCTGCGCTTTCCCGACGGCAGCACGACCACCTCGTCGCCCGGCGTCACGGTACCGCCGGCGAGCTGGCCGCAGTACCCGCGGAAGTCCGAGCGACTGCGGTGCACGTATTGGACCGGAAACCGCATCGCACGCATCGCGTCGCGCCCGGCCCCGGTCGGCACCCGCTCCAGCCAGTCCAGCACCGTCGGCCCCTCGTACCAGGGCATGGACTCGGCCGGCCGGGTGACGTTGGCGCCGGTCAGCGCACTGACCGGCACGCAGTGGTAATGCTCGATGCCGAGCTGGTTGGCGAAGGCGGCGTAGTCCTTCTCGATCGCCTTGAAGGTCGACCGGTCGTGGTCCACCGCGTCCATCTTGTTGACCGCCACCAGCACGTGCTCGATGCCCAGGAGGTGGACCAGGTAGCTGTGGCGCCGGGTCTGGACCTGCATGCCGCGGGTCGCATCGACCAGGACCACCGCCGCCCTCGCGGTCGACGCCCCGGTCACCATGTTGCGCGTGTACTGCTCGTGGCCCGGCGTGTCGGCAATGATGAACTTGCGCGTGCCCGTGGTGAAATAGCGATAGGCGACGTCGATCGTGATGCCCTGCTCCCGCTCGGCCTGCAGACCGTCGACGAGCAGGGCGAGGTCCGGCGCATCGCCGGTGGTGCCGAATTTGCGCGAGTCGCGCTCGACCGCGGCCAGCTGATCGTCGAAGACCTGCTGCGTATCGAACAGCAGGCGCCCGATCAGCGTGGACTTGCCGTCGTCGACCGAGCCGCAGGTGATGAAGCGGAGCAGGTCCTTGGTCCGATGGCGGTCCAGGTACTGGTGGATGTCGAAGTCGGTCGAGGCCGTGCCGTTCATGGTCAGAAATACCCCTGCTGCTTCTTCTGTTCCATCGACGAGGACGCGTCGTGGTCGATCGCACGGCCCTGGCGTTCGGACGAGCGCGCCAGCAGCATCTCGTGGATGATCTCGGGCAAGGTCTCGGCCTCGGAGCGGATCGCACCGGTCAGCGGATAGCACCCCAGCGTGCGGAACCGCACCCGCTCCATGCGCGGCGTTTCGCCTTCGGCCAGCGGCAGGCGGTCGTCGTCGACCACGATCAGCATGCCGTCGCGATCGACCACCGGGCGCTCTGCGGCGAAGTACAGCGCGGGCACCGGGATGTTTTCCAGGTGGATGTACTGCCAGACATCGAGTTCGGTCCAGTTCGACAGTGGAAACACGCGAATGCTCTCGCCGTCGGCGACGCGGCCGTTGTAGAGGTTCCAGAGCTCCGGGCGCTGGTTCTTCGGGTCCCAGCGGTGATGGCGGTCGCGGAACGAGAACACCCGCTCCTTGGCCCTCGATCGCTCCTCGTCGCGGCGGGCGCCGCCGAACGCGGCGTCGACCCGGTGTTCGCTCAGCGCCTGCTTCAGTGCCTGGGTCTTGAGCACGTCCGTATGCACGCCCGGGCTGTGGTCGATCGGATTGATGCCCTGGGCCAGCCCTTCCCGGTTGCGATGGGTGATCAGCTCGATATCGGGGTCGGCGGCGACCCGGTCGCGGAACGCGTAGACCTCGCGGAACTTCCAGGTGGTGTCGATGTTGAGCAGCGGAAACGGCAGGCGCCCCGGCGCGAAGGCCTTGCGCGCCAGGTGCAGCATGACCGCCGAATCCTTGCCGATGGAGTACAGCATCACCGGTCGCTGCGCGGTCGCCGCGACCTCGCGGATGATGTGGATCGCTTCGGCCTCGAGCGCCTCGAGGTGGGTCATGGCAGCGTTGCCGGATGCCCGGCCGTTCATGGCGTGGTTGCCTTTCCCGTTCATAGCGACCGCACTCGCTCGCGCAGGAAGCCGGCGAAGTCGGCGCCCAGTTCGTGGTGATTCAGCGCGTAGTCGACCGTCGCCTGCAAATAGCCGAGCTTGCTTCCGCAGTCGTAGTGGCGGCCCTCGAACTCCAGGCAGTCGACGCCCTGCTCGTCGATCAGCGCCGCGATCGCGTCGGTCAGCTGGATCTCGCCGCGCGAATCCGGCGCGGTCGTTTCCAGCAGCTTGAAGATCCGCGGCGTGAGGATGTAGCGCCCGACCACGGCAAGGTTGGACGGCGCGTCTTCGGGCGCCGGCTTCTCGACGATGCCCCGAATCGGCTGGAACGGCCCGTCTCGCTTCTCCGGCTCCACCACCCCGTACTGGCGCGTTCGCGACGGATCGACCGATTCGACGCTCAGGACCGATCGGCCGGTGGCGGCGTAGCGTTCCGCCAATTGCTTGAGCACCGGGCGATCGCCGGCATCGATCAAGTCGTCGGCGAGGATCACGCCGAACGGCTTGTCGCCGACCAACGGCTGCGCGCACAGCACCGCGTGGCCGAGGCCCAGCGCCTCGCGCTGCCGGACGTAGACGCAATGGATGCCTTCCGGCAGAACGTCGCGGACCTTGTCGAGCAGGTCCTGCTTGCCGCGCTCGGCGAGCTCGGTTTCCAGCTCGTAGGCCATGTCGAAGTGGTCTTCCAGCGCGCGCTTGGTCCGTCCCGTAACGAACACCAGGGTGCGGGCGCCGGCGGCGATGGCTTCCTCGACCGCATACTGGATCAGCGGCTTGTCGACGACCGGCAGCATTTCCTTCGGGCTGGCCTTGGTTGCGGGCAGAAACCGCGTACCGAGGCCGGCGACCGGAAAGACCACCGTTTCGATCGCGGTGCGGGTCATGGCAGGGATGTCCTGGAGCCGGAAACTGGCGGCCTATTCTACCCGGCGCATTCGGCGAATGCCCGGAACCGGGGCGGCTGTCATGGAATCGTCCCCGGTGCTGCCCCCGTACCGGCGACCGCCGGGACCGGCTGGATTAAGCTGTCGAGTCCAGCCCGGAGGAAGGCCCCATGGCTCTGCTGCTGATCGCGCCGGACCGCGACACGTCCGAACTCGAACGCCGGCTGCGCGGCCTCGACCCCGATCTCGACCTGCGCCGCTGGCCCGATGTCGGCCGGCCGGGCGACGTCGTCTTCGCCCTGGCCTGGAAGCCGCCGGCGGAGGCCTTCGCCGGGCTGCCCGCGCTGCGCGCGGTCGGTTCCCTGGGGGCAGGCGTCGACCACCTGGTGGATCGACCCGACCTGGCCGACGACCTGGCCCTGACCCGCCTGGCCGGCCCACGCCTGGCCGCCGACCTCGCCGCCTACCTGGTCGCCATGACCGTGGACTGGTGGAAGCGCCTCGACGAGCAGCGCCATTGCCCGGACTGGCGGCCGCTGGAACCTCGCTCCACGCCCCGGATCGGCCTGCTCGGCACCGGAGCCATGGGCCGGACTGCCGCCCGGGCGTTCCGAACGCTGGAGCTCGACGTCGCGGGCTGGAACCGGTCCGGGGCGGCCTGTGATTCGATGGCGACCTGCAGCGGAGCCGACGGCCTGACCCGGCTCGCCGGCCGCTCGGACGTCCTGATCAACGTGCTTCCGCTGACCCCGGCGACCCGTGGCCTGCTCGACGGGGCGCTGTTCGAGCAGATGCCTTCCGACAGCCTGCTGGTCAATGTCGGCCGGGGCGAGCACCTGGTCGAGGCCGACCTGCTCGATGCGCTGGAGCGCAACCGTCCCGGGCGGGCGGTGCTGGACGTGTTCGGCGAGGAACCGCTGCCGGCCGACCACCCGTTCCGCCGTCATCCCCGGGTCGTCGTCACGCCCCACATCGCGGCACGAACCGACGCCGCCGAGGCGGCGCGACTGGCCCTGGAGCAGTACCGCGCGATCCGTCGTGGCGATCCCCCGCCCGGCCGTGTCGACCGGGCGCGGGGCTATTGACGCTTCGGAACCGCGCTGTCAGCGCTTGACGAACTTCAGCGTGAACCGGTCGCTTTCGCCGATCGCCTCGTAGTCCGCCGGATCTTCTCCCTCGGGCGTCCGCATCGACGGCGGCAGGGTCCAGACGCCGTTGGGGTGATCGGCCGTGTCCTTCGGATTGGCATTGACTTCGCTGGAGGCGGCCAACCGGAAACCGTGGGCTTCGGCCCGGGCGACGACCCAGCTGGCCTTGACGTAGCCGGTGAACTCGCTGTCGTCGGCGCCCTCGGGCAGCCGGTGGCCGACGATGCCGAACACGCCGCCGGCCTTCAGCACTTCGTGGACCGCGTCGAGCACATCGTCGAACACCCCGTCACGCTTCCACCCGTGCACGCTGCGGAACGAGACCACCAGGTCGGCCGAGCCGGGCTCGCCGAGCGACGCGCTCTGCGGCGGGTGGAACGGATGCACTTCGGGCTCGCCGAAGCGCTCTTCGTCGGCCACGCGTTCGCGCCACGCAGCCATGGCGGGCTCGTAGTAGCTCGGTGCGTCCTCGATGCTCAGGTCGAAGTGACCGGCCACGTAGCGGCCCTCTTCGGCCAGGTAAGGCGCGAGGATTTCCGTGTACCAGCCCCCGCTGGGCGCGAGTTCGACGACGGTCATGTCCGGCGCGATGCCGAAGAAGGTCAGCGTCTCGTACGGGTGCCGGTACTCGTCCCGGGCCGCTTCCTCCGCCGGCCGGTCCGGGTGGGCGATCGCGGCTTCCAGGCGCTCGTCGGCAAGGGCAGCGGACGCGAACAGGGTCGAGGTCAGGAACAGGCCGGCGATTCGGGCCGGGGAACGCTCGATGCGATGGTGCATGGTCGGATCTCCTTGCGTTGTAGATCGGCGATACGGATCAGGGATGCAGGTCGGCGCTACAGGTCAGGTGCGGTTCGCTTCGTGTCTTCCTCGCGGAGAATCGAGACGAAGGGTCAGGTCGAACAGGTCGTGCCCGCTTCGCGAGTACTTTCGCTCGAACGGCGTCAGTGCCGTGTCCGTGCCGAACGATACCACCGGCGGAACCGCCAGGCCGTGCAGCTGCAAGGTGCGCCGGCATTCCTCGGCGTAGATCGCCCAGTTCGTTCGCAGCGTAAGCGTGCCGCCGAGCGCGACCACGACAGGCCAGACCGGGTGGGCGTGCCAGCGGCGCTTCAGGTGCCCCGGCTTGGGCCAGGGGTTCGGATACAGCAGGTAATGACGCACCGGGCGATCGCCGCTCTCGAGCAACAGTCGCCAGACGTCTTCCAGGCGCGCACGCAATCGGAGTTCGTTGGCCATGGGCGGGCACGGCGCGCGAGACAGGCGGTGCGCCGAGCGGTCGACGCCGACGACCTGGGCCCCCGGATGGCGCCGCGCCAGGGTCGCGGTGGAGGCCGCCGTTCCGCAGCCCGCATCGAGCACCAGCGGCCGATCGCGCTGGCGCCAGCGGAGAAAGGTCTCGAACGCGGTTCGACTGCCGGCGTGGATCGGGGCCGCCCAGGAAGCGTGCCGGTGCCGGCGGACGGTTTCGGCCAGGCGGAGATGTGGACCGCGTTGCGATGAGTGCACGCGGCGGGCCGGTGTTTCCCGGGGAGACGGCAGGGGTGGTTTCGGGAAAATGGTGGGCCGTGAAGGACTCGAACCTTCAACCAACGGGTTAAAAGCCCGGTGCTCTACCACTTGAGCTAACGGCCCGCCCGAAACAAGCGCGGAATTATAGCAGCACGGACCGGCCCGATGAACCTCGGCGGCTTCGACGTCATTCTTCTCGCGCCTTGACGCGCTGGTAGACGAGTTCCTGCTCGTCGAGCGCGCGCTGGTCGAGCGGACGACCCTCGGCCTCGGCCTCGGCTTCCATCGCCCGGAATCGGCGCTCGAACTTGTGGTTGCTGCGGCGAAGCGCGCTGCCGGGATCGACGTCGAGCTTGCGCGCCAGATTGGCCACCGCGAACAGCACGTCGCCGAGCTCGTCCTCGAGACGATCCGGGTCCGCGCCGTCTAGCTCGGCCTCGAGTTCATCGAGCTCCTCGCGGATCTTGGCGAACACTTCGGCGGGGCCCGGCCAATCGAAACCGACCCGGCCGGCCCGCTTCTGCAGCTTGACCGCGCGACGCAGGGCCGGAAGGCCCCGCGATACGCCGTCGAGCACGCTGGTGGCGCCGGCCGAGGCCCGCTCCTCGGCCTTGATGGCCTCCCAGTTCGCGGTCTGGGCCTGCGAATCGAGCCCGGTCCGATGGTGATCAGACGGATCGTCGTCCGACCGATCGAAGACGTGCGGGTGACGCCGGATCAGCTTCTTGGCGATGCCGTCGGTCACCGCGGCGAAATCGAATACCCCCTGCTCCTTTCCGAGCCGGGCGTGGAACACGACCTGGAACAGCAGGTCGCCGAGTTCTTCCCGGATATGTTCCGGGTCGCCCTGCTCGATCGCATCGGCCACCTCGTGGGCTTCCTCGATCGTGTACGGCGCGATCGACCGGAAGTCCTGCTCCAGGTCCCAGGGGCAACCCGTGTCCGGGTCGCGCAGCCGGTCCATGACCTGCAGCAAGCGATCGATGGCTCGATGGGTCTCGCTCATTCGGATTCCTCGTCGGCGGTGGACGGGCGCGGGCGGCGCGCCTCGGGCGGCAGATCGACGATCACGCGCAGGCCGCCGAGCGGCGATCGCTCTGCCCGCACGCTTCCATCATAGCTGGACACGATCCGCTCGACGATCGACAGGCCCAGCCCCTGGCCTTCGACCGGCCCGCCGCGTCGCTGGTCGCCGCGCACGCCTCGCTGAAGCATCTTCTCGAAGTCCTCGCCGCTCATGCCCGGCCCGTCGTCGTCGACGCAGATCCTCAGGCCGCGCCGACGCAGGCTGGCCGTACCCTGCGTGGCCGACACACGGACGTGCGACGAGCCGTACTTGCCCGCGTTTTCGGCCAGGTTGCCGACCAGTTCGAGCAGGTCGCGTTCCTCGACGTTGGCGGCCAGCCCGGCATCGACGTCCAGCTCGAAGTCGACGCCCCGGTAGAGCTTGCCGAGGGTCCGGACCGCGCGCTCGAGCACCGGCCGGACGCCGACCAGGGCGCGCATGGTTCGCCGGCCGGACCGCAGCGCCCGGTCGAGCTCGGCGCGCACGCGCACCCGCATCTGCTCCACGGTCTCGCGCAGCGATTCGAGGTCGACGGAATCATCGTCGAGTTGCGTACCCAGCACCGCCAGCGGCGTCTTCAGCGAATGGGCCAGGTCGCCCAGGGCCCGACGGTATTGCTCGACGTTGCTGCGCTCGGTTTCCAGCAGCGCGTTCAGGTTCGCCGTCAGCGGCTCGAGCTCTCTCGGATAGCGGCCGCGCAGGCGGTCCGAGCGCCCTGCTTCGACATCGCCGATTTCGCCGGCGACGCGACGCAGCACCATCAAGGGCTGGATCAGCAGCACGATCAGGGCGATCAGCAGGATCAAACCCGCCAACACGAGCCAGCGCCAGAGGACCGACCGGAACCGGGCCAGGGTCTCGTCGAGGCGGGCACGATCCTCCGCCGCCCAGATCACGAAATCGACGATTCTGCCGTCGGGCAGCTCCCAACCCAGGCCGATGCGATAGCGATGCAGATCGTCTTCGCCGGCCGGAATGCGCTGCTCGGTCCCTCGCTCGACGGAGGCCGCCAGCGGCTCGACGGAGGTCCCCAGGACCGACGGTGACGCCCAGGACGCCGAATTCGCGACGATGCCGGCGTAGAGGCCGGACTCCGGCCGGGCAAGAAGCGAATCCCCGAGATTATCGGGTGGGACGAGCCGTCCTTCGGCGTCGACGTCCATGCCGGCCAGGACCTGGAAGGCCGCCCCTTCCAGCCGCTCGCCCAGGGCCAGCTCCGCTGCGCCGCGGTAGGCCTGCTGGATCGCCAGGCCGATCAGGCCCAGGGCCACCAACAGCACGACCAGGGCCGAGGCGGCGAGGCGGACGAACAGCGATGGGGCGGGCCGGCCGAAGCTCTCCGACTCGGCGGCAGGGTCGGAACCTGCGTGCTCGCGGACCGGGCCGCGCCGGCGGATCGACGGGACTCGAGAACCTCGGGAATCAGGCATCCGGACTGAAGCGATACCCCCGGCCGCGCAGGGTCTGGATCGGTTTCCAGTCGCCGTCCGGATCGAGCTTGCGCCGCAGCCGGCCGAGAATGACTTCGATGACGTTGGACTCGGGGTCCGCGTCGTCTTCGTACAGGTGTTCGTTCAGCTGCAGCTTCGACAACACCTGGTCCGGGTGGAGCACGAAGTAGGCCAGCAGCTTGTATTCGAACTGGGTCAGGTCCAGCGGCTCGCCGTTCAACGCGACCTTCTGCGAATTCAGCTGCACCTTGAGGGGTCCGAACTCCACCTCCGAGGTCGCGTGTCCGCCGGCCCGCCGCAGCAGCGCGTTGACCCGGGCCAGCAGTTCCTCGGTGCGGAACGGTTTGGTCAGGTAGTCGTCCGCGCCGGATTCCAGCGCCTCGACCTTGTCCTCCCAGTGATCGCGCGCGGTCAGGATCAGGACCGGGTAGCGCTTGTCGGCCCGCCGGAGCTCCTTGACCACGTCCAGGCCGGAGCGGCCCGGCAGGCCCAGGTCGACGATCGCCAGGTCCAGCGGATACTCCAGCGCCATGTAGGCGCCTTCGACGCCTTCGCCGCAGGCATCCACCACGAAGCCCTCGCGCTTGAGGCGCTCGGCCAGGGTCTCGCGGAGGGCGGTCTCGTCTTCCAGCAGCAGGACTCTCATCGACGACCTCTCTCGGCGGGAACCCGGATCGTGCGGACGACCCCGTCGCGGGTCATGATGCGGATTTCGTAGAAGCGTCGACCGTTGCGTTCGACGACTCGCGCCGACACCACCCGGGCATCGTTCTGGCGGGCGACCCGTTCGGCGACCTCGCGCAGGCTGTCGGCCCGCACCGGCTCGACCGGCACGAAGGCCGCGGCGCACGCAGCCACGAGCAGCGCGGCAAGCGTGGTTCGAAGGCGGGCGGTCCGGGTGGGTCGACGATTCATGCAGCCATTCTAGTCCGGCGGTCTGAATCCGTGCTGAACCGCGGATCGCGGCGTGGCCGACCGCTCGACTTCAAGCCGGGTCGGTGCCGCCACAAATGAAAAAGGCCGCCCCGGGGGCGGCCTTTTCCGAATCGGGGCGTCAGGCGCCCGGCGATTGCGTTACGCCATCATCCGGCGACCGGCGAACCCGCCCAGGGCGAGAAGCACCAGTGCCATCAGGATCAGGCCCCAGCGGTTCATGGTCGGAACCACGAGCGGCTGGCCGGCGCAGGTCACGGTGTAGTTGGCCGATGCCACGTCCGCGCCGGTCACCGTGCAGGCCACGTCGGCCTGGTAGATCTGCGGTGCGGCCGGGGTGCACTGGAACGTCGCGGACTGCGAACCGCCCGGTGCGACCGTGAAGCTGATCGGATCCGGCGAGAAGGTGAACACGCCGTCCGGATCGGTCACGGTGCAGTCCACGTCGTAGCTGTCGACCGAACCACCATTGGAGAACGTGATGTCGCCCGGGGGCGTCATCGTCACCGGCGGAACGATGCCGAGGTTCAGGGTGCCGCCGTCCGGCGGGGTCGACGAGAACGTGGCGTCGGTCTGACCGGCGCACTCGAGGTTGTACGTGGTCGGATCGTCGTCACCGTTGTGGTTGATCGTCAGCGTGCCGGTGAAGGAACCGGTGGTGCCGGCGTCCGGCGTACAGGTCACCTCGACCGCGTCGGCCGTGGCCGGATCGCCGACCTGGAACGGACCCGGGTCATTGATGACGGCCGCGAACTGCGGATCGCTGACGGTCACGCTCGACAGCAGCAGGTCGGACGCCGGGCTCGGGCCGACGCCGTCGTTGGCCACGTCGATACCGATCGGCGCCGAGGTGGTGCCGTTGGTCACCGTGCCGAAGTTCAGGGGGCCCGGGGACGCCGGGGTACCGGCGAAGGACGGAACCGCGTTGGCGATGTCGCAGTTGACGGTGACCGTGCGCGTGCCAGTGCCGCCGGCTTCGTTCGGGTCGTCGAAGGTCAGGGTAATGTTCTCGGACGACATGCCCGCCGTGGTCGTATCGCACTCCACGGTCACCGAGTCGGTCTCGTCGACCTGGATGGTGGCGTCGTTCAGACCGTCGGTGATGATGATGTCCGGCGTGCTTGCGCCGCCGTCGGTCAGCGTCGCGTTGGTGGCGGCATTGGTGAAGCCGTCGTCCGCGTTGGTAATGTCGAACGAGCCCGACGGGTTCGTGCCGCCGATCACCCCGGTCAGGTTGATCGTCGTGGTCGAAACGGCCACGTTCGGCGACTCGCCCTGGCACTGCACATCGTAGTTCGCGTTCGGCTGGTTCACCGAGTTGTTGGTGAACTCGACGTTGCCCATGATGTTGCCGCGGGTCGAGGGCGTGCACTCGATGTCGACACCGACCGACGCACCGCCGTCCGGAATGCTGAACGGCGCGGTGGTCACCGCGATGTCTGCGTTGCTGCTCGGGAACCCGGTCACGTCGAGCTGCTGGTCACCGATTTCGCTCACGGTCACCGCACCGATGCCGCCGACCGTTGTGCCGACCGGGGTCGGCCCGAGGTCGATGGTCGCGCCCGAAGCCGGGGTCGACGAGTACCCGGCCGCGCCGGTGATCGAGCCGGTGATCGTGGCGTTGTTGCCGGTCATGTTGACGTTCCCACCGGCGGTATCCGAACCCACGGCATTGGTGAAGGTCAGCGTGTGGGTGCCCGGCTGGTCGATCTGGAACGTGAACTGGCCGAACGACGCGATATTGAACGGCGTGATTTCGTCGGTCGGCGGGGTGAAGTCCGCGATCAGCGTGCGGATGGTCCCGTTCCCGGCGCCGCCCGGCTCGGTGCACGATGCATTGTGCGTGCCCGGTCGGTTGTTGCCGCAGTTGGAGATATCCGTCGGCGTGAGCGACGACGGGTCGTAGGTGATGTCGAACTGGAACCCACCGACGTCGTCGGCATCCAGCGCGCTGTAGTCATAGGTGATGACCACGGTGCTGCCGACAGAACCCGAAGCACTGTTGACAGTGATGTCGATATCGGCAAACGCGCCTGCCGAGGCCAGCAGAGCGGCCCCGGCGATGCTCGCCGGAAGAAGTTTCTTGAAGTACATGGCTAGTCTCACTCCTGGATTGAGATCGGTTGTCTAGTTATTGGAGGTGGTCGGGCGTGACGTCCGCGCCCTGCGCATCGGCGAAGAGCACGCCGTCCAGCGCGACCGATTCGGCCTCGCTGGCGGCCGCCAGCTGGCGCGCCTGCATCCGCGACGTGTTGTCGCGCGAAGGCGGCGCAATCGTCACCATCGTGCCGTCGGGCAGGACCTCGTTGGTCATCGAGAACACGATGACCCGGAGGTTGCCGTCCGAGTTGATGGAGCAGCTGGCGGTGTGCGATTCGGCCACGCTGGTGCCGCAGTCGAACTGGCCGTCGACCACCTTGATCCCCTTGACGTCGAACTGCAGGCCTGCGACCCGGCCGTCCGACACGTACTCCACGGTGAAGCCGTTGCCGGACTTCTGGATCCACAGATCCGCCGACGAGGCTTCGTTGTCGCTTGCAATGGCCGCGCCTGCGGCCAGCGTCACGGCTGCTGCTGCAGCCAGAATTCCACGATTGATCGACATGATGGTCAACTCCTCAAAAATTCGGTTTACAGCAGGCAGGCGCCGGTGGTGCCGGCGATGTTCACGGTCTGAACGATGTCCTGGATGTTGATGTTGCCGTCTTCGTTGCAGTCCGGCGTTCCGGTGGACAGCGCAGCACCACCCGCCTCGTTGACCAGGACGATGACGTCCTGAACGTTGACCGAGTCGTCGGCGCTACCGTTTGCATTGCAGTTGCAGACCCGACCGACCGCCGTGCTGCGGCGCGACTCGTACGCGTCGAAGCCCAGGGTGCCGGCGGCGCCGTTGATGTTGCCGAGGCGAACCGACTGCAGCTGCGTGCCGACGTTGCTCAGCGTGGTGTTCTCGACCGCGGCCTGGCCGTTGACCGAAAGGGAAATCACGCCGTTGCCGGCGCCCTGTGCCCAGTCGATCTCGACCGAGTTCCAGTTGCCCGAAACGCCGGCCTGGCTGACGCTCTGGCCGGTCAGCGTGTCGGTCAGGGTGATGTTGCCGCTGGCATCGACGCTGACGTCGAAGCGCTGGCTGCCGCCTGCGGTGTCGCCGAAGCCCTGGTAGACGTTGGCGGTCGCGGAATTGTCGGCGAGCACGTAGAAGCGCGCGACGATCCGGTCGATGCCGCCCGGGTTGTTGTCCTGGACGTAGCCGGCACCGGTGGCTTCCATGCCGCAGAGGCCGGCGTAGCGCGCAATGCTGTTCGCCTGCGGATCGCCCGCAGCGACGGCGCCGGAGTTGGCGCTCCAGTTGTTGAGCGTGCAAGCCATGGCGGCCTGGCCGGCGAATGCTGCACCCAGCAGCAACGCGCCTGCGGCGGCCGTCCGTCCGAGGATGGAATTCGAAATAGCGTTTCTCATGAGAACCAACTCCTGAATGTCATCGAGTTCAATGTGTTGCAGCAACATAAGTTAGGTGTTCGCGGGTCGTACCTAGGGCCCTCGGTAATCTTGCACACTCCCCGCCGGCGTCCGTGGTTTCCGGACCGCCAAGCGCGATAGTAGCAGCATTCCCGCCGGGTTTCCAATCCCCGATTCGTGCCGATTACGGCCCCGAAAGTGCCGATTTCATCACGTTTCGGAGCCCTGTTCCGGGCCGGTTCGCGACTTCGACCCCTACCTGTATAAACGCGATCCATGACGAATTCGCGTCACCGCCTGCTGTCCGGACGCCGACTCCCCCGCGGGTCCTGCCGTCGCCCGCCGCGCTCGGCCTGCGGAACGGGCCGTCCGGACCCCGGCATCAGAAGATCTCGGCGATGCAGCAGCGCAACGATCCGCCGGCCTTCTCGATCTCGTCGAGTTCGACCGCATGGACCCGGAATCCCCAGTCCTTCAGCCGCTCCCGCTTCTCGGGCGCCAGCGCCCGCCAGGCCGTGGCACTGAAGAACAGGTCCTTCGCGGTCAGGGCCAGGCAGTTGCCGGCGAAGGCCGTTTTTTCCTCCTGCGAGATCTCGAGCACGTGACCGGGAAACGATTCGGCGATCGCATCGGGCACCGCCGGGTCGACGAACGCGTCCGGGCAGATGACCAGGGCGCGCGAGGCCAGCACCGACATGACCACGTTGGTGTGGTACTCCGCCGGATCGAGATCGAAGCGGAAGGTCATGGCGAGTTCGAAGGCCTCGTGCATGGCTCGGCAACCGGCCTCGTCGACGCGCCGGGTCATGCCGCAGAACCCGAGCCTGCGCGCACGGTCCATGACCAGCGCGCCGGTGAGCTCGGCGACGCAGGAATCGTCCGCACCGAGATCGACGGTCTCGTATTCCATCAGGTCGGCGAAGAAGGCGCGGATATCGTCGCGCCGGGCTTCGCGCTGGCGCTCGGGGTTGAGCATGGCGCCGACGATGAAGCGCCCGGGAATGGTCGCGAACACGTTGTTGGGGAACAAGTCGTCGGGGTTGTCCTCGCGACCGGGGAAGCGGATCACGGGCACGCCGCAGGCGGCGATCTCCTCGGTCAGGCGCCGGTGCTGCGCCAGCGCGAGCGACGGGCTGACTCCGACGGTCAGGTCCATGTAGCGGTTGTCGCGAGCGGCCTGGCGGGAGAGGCGGAAATCGGCGGGCTCGACCAGGAACACGGCGCGCGGCACCGACGGGCAATCGGCGTTGAGCCAGCCTTCGGCCAGGCGTTCGCGAAACTCATCGGGACGGGTGACGATCATGCTGCGACAGACCTTTCGGGGCAGTACGGGGTGGACGACCATGGCTCGAACGCTCAGGGTTCGACCCGGGATGTGCGGACCGGGCGCGTGCCCGGCCGGGCGCAATTGTCGAGGCGACGTCCGACTTCGTCAACCGTTCCTGGCGCTGCGCCGTCGCGCCCGGAAGAACCCTCTCAGCCGGTCGGCCGCAACGTCGGCGAGCACGCCCTCGTCCACCCGGCAACGATGATTGAGCATCGGGTGATCGAGGATGTCGAACACGGAACCGGACGCCCCCGCACGCGGGTCCCGGGTCGCGAACACGACCCGCTCGACGCGGGCATGCACCAGCGCGCCGGCGCACATCGCGCAGGGCTCCAGCGTCACGTACAGGGTCGATCCGGGCAAGCGGTAGTTTCCCAGGCGTGCTGCCGCGCGACGCAGGGCCACGATCTCCGCATGGGCGGTGGGATCGGCATCGGCGATCACGCGGTTGGCGCCTTCGGCCAGCAGCGAACCCTGCGCGTCGACGAGCACCGCGCCGACGGGCACTTCGCCGGCCGCCTCCGCACCATCGGCCACCTCCAGGGCGCGCTGCATCCATGCCGCATCGACATCGCTCATCGCGGGCCCTCACGCTGGACCGGCAGCGACACGGGGCACGGCGCACCGGCGCGTTCCGGGATCACCGGGAAACGGTTGCGATCATTCATCCGGGGATCATATCGGAGTCCGGCGCGCGACTCGAAAGATGACGGAAATGTGACGCTATACTCGCCGCGTCGGAGTCGTCGGGCGAGCCGTTGAGCACCAAGCATGTCATAGGTCCGGGAGTGAACCGGCGGAATCGCCGTTCGAGGTGGCCCTGGACCGGCCGCCTTGCGCTGCACGCCCTCGCCGTGCTGGCACTCGCTGCCGCGGTCGTCGCGCTCGACCCCTGGATCGACGCCGTCCGGCCGCTGCCCCGGCTGCTTCTCAACATCGCGCCCGTCCTGGTGATCTACCTCGCGGCGCTGGTGCTGGTTCGCAGGGCCTCGCTGGCCGCGTTGGCCGCCCTGCTTCCGCTTGCGTTCATCCAGTACATCAATGCGGTCAAGCTCGAGGAACTCGGCCAGCCGTTCTCGATCCACGACATCGGGTTGACCGCCCAGCTGCTGGCCGACATCGGCCTGTTCGTACGCTACAGTCACGGGGCGATCCTGCTCGTGGTCGTCGGGCTGGTGATCGGCCTCGCGCTCGCGATGCGGCGCCTCGAGCCTCCCCAGCGAGCCGGCGCCTGGCAGGTCGCCCTCCTGGCGATCGCCCTCGCCGGCGCCGGCTGGTTGCTGTCGTCGTCGGCCGAGCGCGTCTACGAGGAGGCCGGTTTCTACGAGCGCGCGTGGGCGGTGGATGGCCGGATCGAGAACGTGGGGCTGGTCGCGCAGCTGGTCGCGCACTCGGCGCGGCGCGTGGCCGCCCGACCGGCACGGAATCCCCGTGCGCTGGCGCGCGCGCTGGAGAAGATCGAAGGTGCAGACGCCGGGGATCAACGCACCGGGGTCGGCACCGTGGTCGGCACCGGCGACACCCCGCCCGACGTTCTCGTGGTCCTCAGCGAAAGCTTCTTCGACCCGTCGATGCTGGCCGGACTCGAGGACTGCACCGCCCTGCCCGGCTGGTGCCGCATCCGGGACGCCGGCCTGTCCGGCGAGATGCTGGTGCCGACCTTCGGCGGCAACACCACCCGGACGGAGTTCGAAATCCTGACCGGCGTTCCATACCGCGCCCTGGCGCGAGAGGTCTACCCGTACAACTCGGTCGTGACCCGGCCGACGCAGTCGATCGCCTGGACCTTCCGCGAAGCCGGCTACCGGACCGCGGTCGTCCATCCGCACTCGCGCGGCTTCTGGAACCGCGATCTCGCGATGCCTGCGCTGGGCTTCGAACGCTTCATCGCCGCCGACGAGCTGCATGACCGCCAACGGCGCGGATTCTGGATTTCGGACACGGTGCTGACGGACGCCGTCATCGACCTCGGCGACGCGCTCGCCGCACCCTGGTTCCTGTTCGCGATCAGCATGGAGAACCATGGCCCCTGGAACGAAGAACGCCCCGGGCCCGGCGCCGCGGAGCTCGATCGCATTCCCGTCCCGCCGAACCTGCGGGCCCACGAAGCGCTGGCGCTCCGGCAGTACACCTACCACGCGCGCGCTGCCGTGGCCGAACTGGAGCGCCTGGTCGACTGGATGATGCAGCGCGACCGCCCGACGCTGCTGCTGTTCTTCGGGGATCACCTTCCAGCCCTCGACGAGGTCTTCGATCGCAGCGGCTTCGACCGACCGGAACCGATGAACCGGCAGCCGGTGCCCTGGCTGCTGCTCTCGAACCGCGATCTCGCTCCGATCCGGCCCGGTGCGGCACCCGAGCGCTCGTACGAACTCGGCCTGTGGCTGGTCGACCGGAGCGGGGTGTCGCGATGCCCGATCCAGCATGCGCTGATCCGGGCTCAGGGGGATCCCGCGCTGGCCGGGGTGATCGAGAGCGACGAGATGCTGGCGCTGTATGCCGAAGTGCTTCATCGACCGCCGGGCGATTGCCGGGCGAGGCCTGCGAGGGCGGCCGCAAGCCACACACCCTGAGCCGCAATCGGACGTCGTGGGGGCGCACGGTCGATGCGCCTTGCACGACCCGGCCGAGCTCAGCGTGAATCGCCCAGTACGCCCCGACAGGTCCGGCCGTCGATGGCCAGGTGCCAGCCGCCGGGATCGCCGACCGATCGCCCTGCTGCCAGCTCCCGGCCTTCGTCGACCTCGATCCAGGCCAGCGGCGACGAGTGCTCGATCACGGTCGCCAGCGGTGCGTCGATCATCGAGGTCGAGCCGGGCGCGCCCAGGCGGGCCACGAACGCGCTGGCCGCTTCGGCGAGGTCGGCGTTCAGGTCCTCGTCCGTTTCCCCCGGCCCGAGTTCGAAGGGGCGATAGCGGCGGGCCAGCACCGTACCGTCGCGATCGAGCAGGGTCAGGTACCAACCGGGCCGCTGCGGGGGCACCGGCCGCCCCCGGTGGATGAAGCGACCCGCCTGGTCCCGCCCCCCGAAGCGAACCTCGAGCGCCTGCGCGTCGGCGCCGACGATGGTCATCTCGGCCGGAACGCGGTCGGAGCAGCGGAGCCGGGTCGGAGCCAGGGAAAAGCTCGCCGCCAGGCCGTTGAGCACCGACAACAGCTCGTCCTTGGCGCAGGCGTCGACCGGGTATTCGATCGGCGCATCTCGTTCGCAGGGGCGCTTGTTGTCGAGCGGACGACCCGCATGAAAATCGACGAAGCGGGTGACGAAGTAGCGTGGCCCCTCGGCGGCCTCGCTCAGCGATCGGCCCAGGGCGAACTCGGCGTCGTGCTCGACGCCCAGCAGGTCGAGCACGGTCGGCGCCAGGTCGTAGCTCGCGCCCTCGGACTGCGCGGCTTCTGTCTCGGCCGCGCCGAGCACGACCATCGGCAGCCGCCGGTCGAACACGCCGTCGCCGAACAGGTCCTGCATGTCGTCGCTCGGGAAGATGTGGTGGTCGGCGGTGATCACCACCACCGTGTCGTCGAGCACGCCGGACGCCCGGATCGACTCCACCCATCGCGCCAGCAGCTGGTCGGTGCAGTGCACGGCGTCGAGGAAGCGGTCGTTGCCGCCCGGGTACGGGGTGCATTCGGCGTAGCGATAGCCGGGCAGATGGGTTCCGATGGTCAGCAGCGTGAGGTTCCACGGCGCGTCGCCGGTCTCGAGGCGTTCGATCCACTCCAGCGACTGCTCGAGCAGGTCGGGATCGGCCAGCCCCCAGGTGTCCGGTCGCTGGTCCAGGCCACGCTCGCGCCAGTCCTCGATGCCCAGCACCTCGTCGTAACCGTGCGCGGCCAGGAAGGCGCCCTTGCCGGCGAACCCGGTACCGGCCCCGCCGAGATAGACCTGGCGGTAGCCGGCGCGGTCCAGCACATCGCCGAGACAGGGCAGCTGTGCCGCCAGTCCGGCGCCTTCGGCCAACGAGTCGCTGCCGCGATCGAAGGGAATCAGCGTGCCGCAAAGCGAATTGGTGAGGCCCTCGATCGTGATGTAGCCGCTCGCCCAGAGGTGATCGACCCAGCCATGGTCCTCGATCAACCGCGCCAGGTTCGGCATCAACCCCGGCCAGCGCTGCTGATCGACGAGATGGACCCCGATCGACTCCAGGTAGACGACGACGAGATTCTTCGGCGAGGCGGCGGGGGCGGCATCGATGCGGTGCTTGCCGCGCAGGCTCACGTCCACCAGGCCGCTCTCGGCCCACCGGTCGAGCACGGCCCGGTCCACCGTGGTCACCCGCGGCGAGTTCCAATTCAGCCACCCCTGCACGAAGCGGACCTCCGGCTGGAGGACGAAGCCGGTGGCGAGCAGCCCGCCGCCGAGCGCCGCAACGAGGCCGATCGCCCGTCCCCCCGCGAGCACCGGCCGTCGAGTCAGGCCGATGACCAGGGCCAGCATCAGCACCAGCAGCACGGCGCCGCGACGCGCCAGCCGGTCGTACTCCTGCAGCGCGACACCGACCGACTCGCCCTGCAGGTGGAGAAAGAACTCCTGGGTGAAGCCCGCGCCGCTGAAATCCACCACCCCGTGCTGCAGCAGGCGCGTCACCAGCAGCAGGAGAAGCACGGGAATCAGCCAGGCCCAGCCGGGCTTCGGTCGACCCAGGGCGTGCAGGGCGATCAGCACGAGCACCAGGCCCAGGGTGCCGAGCAGCGCCAGCAGGCATTCGAACCCGGTCGCGTCCAGCGTCCGGAGCGTGAGCACCACGGGCAGCGCCAGGATCAGGGTCAGGCCACCGGCCAGGGCAGCCAGCGCGCCGGGTCGATGCGGGTGCTGCCCGCGTCCGTGCCCTGCCTCGCCGCCTCGGGCGGGGGCTGTGTCAGTCCCGACCACGCGCCGGACCGCCGATCATTCCCACTCGATCGTCGCCGGCGGCTTGCCGGAGATGTCGTAGACCACGCGCGAGACGCCGTGGCATTCGTTGATGATGCGGCGCGAGACGTGGTCGAGGAACTCGTGGTCCAGGTAGGCCCAGCGTGCGGTCATGAAGTCGATGGTTTCGACCGCACGCAGGGCGACCACGTACTCGTAGCGACGCGCATCGCCGACCACCCCGACCGACTTGACCGGCAGGAACACCGCGAAGGCCTGGCTGACCTTGTCGTACAGGCCGGCAGCGCGCAGCTCGGAGATGAAGATGTGGTCGGCTTTCTGCAGCGGCTCGACGTACTCGGGCTTCACTTCACCGAGGATCCGGACGCCCAGGCCCGGACCCGGGAAGGGGTGGCGCATGACCAGCTCGGCGGGCAGGCCCAGTTCGACGCCGATCCGGCGGACCTCGTCCTTGAACAGTTCGCGCAGCGGTTCGATCAGGTCGAGGTTCATGTCCTCGGGGAGGCCGCCGACGTTGTGGTGCGACTTGATCACCTTGGCCTTGCCGGTGGTCGCGCCGGCCGATTCGATGACGTCCGGGTAGATCGTTCCCTGGGCCAGCCACGACGCTTCCCGGTGGCGCCCGGCCGCGGCCTCGAACACCCGGATGAACTCGCGGCCGATGATCTTGCGCTTGGCTTCCGGGTCGGACACGCCGGCCAGCGCGTTCATGAACTGGTCGCGCGCGTTGACCCGCTCGACGCGCACGCCGAGATGTTCGGCGAAGGTCGCCATGACCTCGTCGCCTTCCCGGTAGCGCAGGAGGCCGGTGTCGACGAAGATGCACAGGAGCTGTTCGCCGATCGCCTCGTGCAGCAGCGCGGCCACGACGGAAGAGTCGACGCCGCCGGACAGGCCCAGGAGCACCGTGTCGTCGCCGACCTGCTCGCGAACCCGGGCGACCTGGTCCTCGATGATCGCCTCGGTGGTCCACTCCGCGGCGCAACCGCAGATGTCGAGGACGAAGCGCTCGAGGATCCGGCGCCCCTGCGCCGTGTGGGTCACTTCCGGATGGAACTGCAGCCCGTAGTAGGCGCGCGCGTCGTCGGCCATGCCGGCGATCGGCGCCGAGGCGGTGGTGCAGATGACGTCGAAACCGTCCGGCGTGCGGATCACCTTGTCGCCGTGGCTCATCCAGACCTCGAGCAGGGCCTTGCCCGACGCGTCGACCCGGTCCTCGATGCCGTCGAGCAGCCGGCAGGTGGCATTCAGGGCGACCTCGGCGTAGCCGAACTCCTTTTCGTCCGAGGGCTCGACGGAGCCGCCGAAATGCGCGGCCATCGCCTGCATGCCGTAGCAGATGCCCAGCAGCGGCACTTCGAGCTCGAACACGATGTCCGGAATCCGCGGGCTGTGCAGCCCGACCGACTCGGGCCCGCCCGACAGCACGATGCCGCTGGCCCGGAAGTCGCGGATCGCGTCGTCGCCGACGTCGAAGGGAAGAATTTCCGAATACACGCCGATCTCGCGGATCCGGCGCGCGATCAGCTGCGTGTACTGCGAGCCGAAGTCCAGGATCAGGATCCGGTCGGCGTGGATATCGTGGGTCGGCGTGGTTTCGGACATGATGTTGGATCCAGGGGCTGGGGGTCGGGAATCGGGAATCGGCGGCCGGGGGCCGGCGCAAAGCGACCGGGCGGCGGGCTAGGAACGATCCGACTCACGCTCGGGCCGCTCGCCCCGGTTCCATCAACCCAACTTGTAGTTCGGCGCTTCCTTGGTGATCGACACATCGTGGGCGTGGCTCTCGGTGACCCCGGCGTTGGTCACGCGTACGAAGCCGGGACGGGTGCGCATATCCTCGATCGTGGCGCAGCCGCAGTAGCCCATGGCCGAACGCAGGCCGCCGAGCATCTGGTGGATCACGCTGCCGAGCGGCCCCTTGTACGGCACCCGGCCTTCGATGCCCTCGGGCACCAGCTTCTCGGCTTCCGTGTCGCCCTGGAAGTAGCGATCCGACGAGCCGAGCTGCATGGCGCCGAGCGAGCCCATTCCGCGGTAGCTCTTGTAGGACCGGCCCTGGAACAGCTCGACGTCGCCCGGCGCCTCCTCGGTGCCGGCGAACAGGCTGCCGATCATCACCGCCGAGGCCCCGGCCACGATCGCCTTGGCCAGGTCACCGGAGAAGCGGATCCCGCCGTCGGCGATGACCGGCACTCCCTTCTTCTCCAGCGCGCGCGCCGCGGCAGCCACGGCACTGACCTGCGGCACGCCGACCCCGGCCACGATCCGCGTGGTGCAGATCGAGCCCGGTCCCTGGCCGATCTTGACCGCGTCGGCGCCGGCGTCGACCAGCGCTTCGGCCCCGTCGGACGTCGACACGTTGCCGCCGATCACCTGGACATGCGGATAGTGCTTCTTGCACCACGCGACGCGGTCGAGCACGCCCTTGGAGTGGCCGTGCGCGGTATCGACGACGAGGATGTCCACGCCCGCCTCGACCAGGCCGGCCACGCGGTCTTCCGTATCGCCGCCCGCACCCACCGCGGCAGCGACCAGGAGCTGTTCGGAATCGTCCTTGGCGGCATTCGGGAAATCGCGCGACTTCTGGATGTCCTTGACCGTGATCAGGCCGCGCAGCTGGAAGTCGTCGTTGACCACCAGCACCTTCTCGATGCGGTGGCGATGGAGCAGCTCGAGCACTTCGTCCTGGCTGGCACCTTCGCGCACCGTGACCAGCTTGTCCTTGCGGGTCATGATGTTGCGGACCGGGTCGTCGAGCTTCTTCTCGAAGCGCATGTCGCGGCTGGTCACGATGCCGACCAGCTCCCCGTCGTCGACCACCGGCACGCCGGAGATGTTGTGGCGGCGGGTGATCTCCAGCACTTCGCGGATGGTCGTCTGAGGTCCGACCGTGACCGGGTCCTTGATGACGCCGGCCTCGTACTTCTTGACCACGCGGACCTGGTGGGCCTGTTCGTCGATGGTCATGTTCTTGTGGACCACGCCGACCCCGCCGGCCTGGGCCATGGCGATCGCCAGTCGGGCCTCGGTGACCGTGTCCATGGCCGCCGAAAGCAGCGGAATGTTCAGGGTCAGGTCGCGGGTCACCCGGGTCGACAGGTCCGCGTCCTTGGGCAGCACGTCGGAGAAGGCGGGCACGAGCGAGACATCGTCGAACGTCAGGGCTTCTTCGATCAGGCGCATGGCGGCTCCTCCGGCAGGTAAATCCGGCCATTATAGCCCGGGCTGTCAAGCCCTCCGAGGATTCGCACACGAGGCGGCGTCTCCCTACAATACGGCGCTCTGCGACCGCCCTGCCCCCTTTCCGGAGCCGCCCGATGAGCCAGTCCGACCGCACGCCCGAACACGCAGCCCAGCCCGGCGCCGATCACGGATCCGAGCGCCCAGCGCGCGGCTTCCGCATGCCCGACACGCTGGCGCTGATGTTCTTCCTGATGATCGCCGCGCTGGTGCTGACCTGGATCCTGCCGGCCGGCAGCTACGAGCAGGTGACCAACGAGGCCGGCCGCGAGGTCGTGGTGCCGGGCACCTACGAGGTCATCGAGGACGCCGAGACGCTGAAGCCCTGGGCGCTGTTCACCTCGGTGCCGAAGGCGATGGAGGGCGCGGCCGACATCATCGTGTTCATCCTGATCATCGGCGGTGCGATGTCGGTGATCCGCTCGACCGGCGCGATCGAAGCCTTCCTCGCGAAGTTCATCACCCGCTTCGACCACCGCCCCGCCCTGCTGATCGGCGCCGGCATGCTGGTCTTCGGGATCGCCTCGGCAACGCTGGGCATGGCCGAGGAATACATCCCCCTGGTCGCGATCCTGATCGCGCTGTGTCGAGCGATGAAAATGGACGTCGTCGCCGCGATCGGCATCATGGTCTGCGGGTACTGCATCGGCTACGGCGCGACCTGGGTGAACCCGTTCACGCTGTTCATCGCTCAGGGCATCGCCGAGCTGCAGCCGGGCTCCGGCTTCTGGTTCCGATTCTTCATCTTCTGGCCGTTCCTGGCGATCGGCGTCCATCACGTCTGGCGCTACGCAACGAAGGTCCAGGCCGACCCGTCGGCCAGTCTGGTCGCCGATGTTCCGGGCGCACAGCCGCCGAAAATCACCGAGCAGCCACCGTTGGACGGAACTCGCAAGGCGGTCATCGCGCTGACCGTCGGTGCGATCGGATTGATGATCTGGGGCATCACCCAGCAGGGCTGGTACCTGAACGAACTCGGCGCCATGTTCATCGCGCTGGCCATCGTGGTCGGCCTTGCCGCCCGGATGAGCATCGACGACGTCGCGATCGGGTTCACCAAGGGGGCGGCCGAACTGGCCGGCACGGCGATCCTGATCGGCTTCGCCCGCGCGATCGCGGTGCTGCTCGAGGACGGCCAGGTCCTGCACACGATCGTCCACGGGCTGGCCGAGCCGCTGGTGGGCCTGCCCGCGGAACTGTCCGCCGTGGGCATGCTGGCGATCCAGGCTCTGATCAACCTGTTCGTGTCCTCCGGCTCGGGCCAGGCCTTCCTGACCATGCCGCTGATGGCCCCGATCGGCGACCTGGTCGGCATCGAACGCCAGGTCAGCGTCCTCGCCTACCACTTCGGCGACGGCTTCGTGAACATGGTCGCGCCGACCAACCCGGTGCTGATGGGCATCCTCGGCCTGGCCGGCATCCCCTACCTGCGCTGGCTGAAGTTCGTCGTGCCGCTGCTGCTGAAGCTGCTGGCCCTGGCCGCGGTGTTCATGGTGGTCGCGGTGCAGATCGGGTATCGGTAGCCTGGCGCGACTCGTCTGCCGCTGGCAAGGTCGATCGCCCGTTGCCCGTTCACAGGGCAGCCCTCCCTGTAGCCCGGGTAAGCAAAGCGCACCCGGGGCCTTCCAACCCGCTCCCGGGTGCGCTTCGCTTACCCGGGCTACGGAGACCGGCGCCAGCCACGAGACTCATCGCCCGTGCTTTGGTTAAGGTCGGCGACCCCCAGCCCCAAAAACCGGGACCGGAAATCCGGACACCGCGAGGGCGTCCGGCTCCGACGATGCCTCAGGGACAAGCGCCCTGCACGATGCGCGTCAGGTCGATCGTGCGGTCCGGGAAGTCCGGCAGGATCGAGTCGATCTGGATCGTCGCGTTGTTGCAGTCGCTGAAGGTCATCGTCAGCGTTCCGAACGGGGTGCGCACGACGTCGTCGGCGTCGAAGTTCGAGCCGAAGCCGGTGCCCGAGGTGATCACCGTGTCGGCGAACTCGATCGTGTCGCCCTGGATCGTGCCGGTGCCGATCAGCCACACCTGCTCGCCGTCGAGGTAGGTGTAGAAGGTGATCACGTGGACGCCCGCGCTGCCCTCGACGGCGAGCTGGAAGCCCTCGCCCGACCGATCCGGATTGAACCAGTTGCCGGCGCGCGTCGCATTGGCCGGGTCGGGGATGCCGCCGGCGCAGTCGACGGGGACGATGCGCTGCATCGGCAGCACCACGTCCTCGAAGCCGGCCACGATCGGCGCCATGGAGACGGTCGCCGTGTTGCAGTCGTCGAACTCCATTTCGACCGGACCGAACGGGATCCGGACCACGTCGTCCGGGTCGAAGGCCGCGCCCCAGTCGGCGCCCTCGGTGATCACCATGTCGTCGACCACGATCCGGCCGTCGCCGAGGCCGCCGGTGCCGATCATCCAGACCTGGTCGCCGTCGCGGTAGACGTAGCAGGTCAGGATGAACAGCGAGCCGTTGGCCTCGCGAGTCAGCTGGCAGCCCTCGCCGGAGCGCAACGGCTCGAACCAGTTGCCCGACACCGGCGCCTCGGGGGTCACGCTGCCGCAGCCGAGCACGCGGACGTCGTCGATCAACCACCCGTCGCGGCCGCCGATCGACGAATCGGTGCCGAGGCGATAGCGCAGGCGAACGGTCTGCCCGGCGAAGTCGCTGAGATCGACCGCATAGTCTTCCCAGCCCCGCGGATCGCCGCACCATCCCGGGGATCCGGCCAGGGGATTGTCGAAGCCGTCGTCGATGAGACCGTCCTGGGCGCGGAATCCGATCCTCGCACCGTTCAGCTCGGTCCAGCTACCGCCGTCATTGGTCGAAATTTCCAGGATCGCCCCGTCCCAGCACAGACCCGACCCGGCCTCGATCTCCTGCCGATTCTGGAAGCGCAGGGTCAGCGGGCCGATGTTCGGCAGGTCGATCGGCGGCGAGACCAGGCGCTGGTCGCTGACGGAAGCGACGTTGAGGGCCTGCCACGACGCCGAGCCGCTGACCGAGTCGCTGGTGATCCGGGCCCAGGTGTTCTGGATGCTGCCTGCGCCCTGGGTCCAGCCGTTGGTGCCGCTTTCCATGTCGTCGGACCAGAACTCGAAGGGCTGCTGGCCGGCGGGACACTCGCCGGCCGCCGGCGCGGTGACGAAGCTGCGCGTGACCGAAGGGGCGGCGGTTCCGCAGCCGTTCTCGGCGGTCACGCGCCAGAAGTACTGGGTGCGCGTATCCAGGCCGACGGTGGTCGACGTGGCGCCGCGGACCTGCTGACTGACCACCACGTCCTGGAACGCGAAGTCGGTCGCGACCTCGACCCGGTAGACCGCCGTCTCGCCGCTGCCGGTCCAGCTCAGGCTCACGCTGGCGTCCAGGCCGGTCTGGCCGTCGGCCGGCGCCACCGGCGAGGCGGCGCCCGGGGCCGACGCGGCGAGATGGAAGGCGAACGACTGCGACGTGCTGTTGCCGCCGCCGGTGCCGGTCACGGTGACGGTCCGCGGGCCGAGCGCCGCTCCGGCGAGATTGCCCAGGGTCAGCGTGCTGCTGCCGGGAGGAACCAGGGCCGCGGGCGAGAACGACGTCGATGCCCCGGACGGAGCGCCGGAGGCCGACAGGGTCACGGTCGCGGAGAATCCGCCGTCCGCGGACACGCCGACCGGCACCGCGACCGAGCCGTCGGCCCGGCAGGCCTGGACCGGGTCGAACGCATCGATCGTGAACGGCGACGAACCGCGGCCGGAGATCGTGAGCGGATTGCTGCCGATCGGGTCGAGGTGGTCGCGCATCCGGGTGCTGGGCGATCCGAGGCCGTCCCAGGCGTGGGCGAGCTGGCCGTAGAAGTCCGACAGCTGCAACCCGGTCGCGCCGCAGAAGGCCGGTCCGCCGGAGAGCACACCGACCAGCCGCTGGCTGGCCGTGTAGAGCGGCGAGCCGGACGAACCCGGCTCGGTCACGCCCGGCGGCAGTGACGGCGGCTGCGGCGACGGGATGTTGGTCAGGATCGGCGGATCCGTGTGCCAGAACGCATGCCAGTGCACGCCGGCGGCGCCCGCGATGTCGCCGGACTCGAGGTCCGTTTCGACGAAGGTGATGCGCTTCTCGTCACCGCTCGGGTGGTGGATGCTCGCGCACAGCCCCGCCGTGCTGCCGGCAGCGCCCTGCGGTCCGCAGCTGGCCGGGGTCGGACGCCGGTCCCAGCCGGACCAGAACAGGTCGAAGTCCGGATCGGCCGGGTCGTCGAACTCGATCAGCGTGAAGTCCGAGCAGTCGCCCGGATCGCTGCAGCTCGCACCGAAGGGGTCGGTGGTCGCCGCCAGAAACTCCGCGCCGCTGTTGGTCTGCGCAGGATCGGGCGGATTCACCTGCCCGCTGGCCGCGCTGCCGGGCGTGCGGCAGGACGGCCACTCGTAGTTCCAGTAGGCGACCACCGAAGAGGCGTTGCCTGGTTCGACGCCACAATGGCTGGCGGTGGCGAACAGCATCCGGCGATCGTTGGCGGTGTTGTTGACCAGGGACCCGGTGCACAGGAACTGGCCTTCGAGCGTGTAGCGGGCCACCGATCGCCGCGGGTCGTTCCAGGCGTCGCCCGGGCCGAGGCAGGCCACATCCATGTTGCAGCTGCCGGAGCGTGTGCCGCCGTCGCTCTTGCCGCAGTCCGACTCCCGCTTGCCGGGACCGTCGCCGACGCTGTCCTGGCGGTAGCCCGTGGCCACGCGCCCGAAGCCGCGATACCCGCGATTGACGCGCGCCAGTTCCAGCGAGGCGGCGTGCTGCTGTTCATAGGGAACATTCAGCTCGATGACGACATCGCCTGCGGGCAGCACCGGTGTCCAGAACTCACCGTGGCGCTCGTTGATCTCGGGCCCGAAGGGACCGAGCACTTCGAAGCGATCGAGCTCCCTGGCGGCGGCCGCGTCGAGCGAGTAGATCCAGAGCCGCGCGCCTTCGGGCAGGAACACGTTGCGGAAGCCGAAATTCAGCGACACCGCGTCCGGTGCCCGGACCCGCATGCGCCAGACCGCGTCGTCGCCGACCGCGCTCCAGCGCCCGCCCTTCGCCGGCGTCTCGGCGACGTCGATTCCCTCGGCGAAGCGCGGCGGCTGGCCGAAGGCCTCGGCGACCGCGTCTTCCGCCGCCAGGCGTTGGACCTCCAGCGCAGGCGCGGTCCAGCCATCGAGCGATTCGGACAACTTCCGGTCGTCGGCCCAGCTCGCGGGCTGCGCGGTGACGGCAGCGCTGACGCACAGGTGGGCCAGGACAAGGAAGGCGGCGAGGAAAAGTCGAAAGGAAGTCATGGCGGGCTCGGCCAGGAAAGCATCCGATTATCCAGACCCGTAGACAGCGCGGTCAAGCACAGCCCCGTCCCGCACCACCCGGACACGAAAACGCCGCCCCGGAGGACGGCGTTCTCGATGGATCGCAGCCCGGGTCGCCGGGGCAGGCCCCGACGACACACGGAAACGCTCCGGGGGCTTACCTCGGCGGCGCGCTCTCGAAGCCGTCGGCGAAGATGTCCTCGCCGACACAGCTTTCCACGCGAACGTCGTCGATCGTCCAGCCCTCGCGGCCGCCGACGGTACCGTCGGTTCCGACGCGGAAGCGCAGCTGGATCGTCTCTCCGGCGAAGTCGGACAGGTCGATCACGTAGTCCTCCCAGTCGCGCGGGTCGCCGCACCAGGCCGGGAGCCCGGCCAGCGGGTTCGGCCCGCCGGAAAAGTCGTTGACGATGCCGTCGTGCTCGCGGAACAGCACGCGAGGATCGGACAGTTCGGTCCAGTTGGCGCCGGCGTCCGTCGAAACCTCGACGATGGCCGCATCCCAGCAGGCGCCGGACGCGTCTTCGAGCTCCTGGCGGTTCCAGAACCGCAGCGTCAGCGGCAGTTCGGCCGCACCGGGCAGGTCGATCGGCGGCGAGACCAGGCGCTGGTCGCTCTGCGAATCGAGGTTCGCGGCGTTCCACGCGGTGGTGCCGCTGACCGAGTTGGCGTTGGTCTGCTGCCAGGTGTTCTGCAGGCTGCCCGCGCCCAGCGTCCAGCCGTTGATGCCGCTCTCCATGTCGTCGGAGAAGCGGGTCAGCGGGAACAGGTCGATCGGGCAGTCGCCCGGTTCGGGCTGGGTCGTGAAGTCGAACACCGCGCTGACCGCGCCGTCGCCGCAGGCGTTGCCCGGCGTGACGCGCCAGAAGTACTGGGTGCTGGAGTTCAGCGCGCCGGCGCCGACCTGGTACTCGTTGTTGCTGACCAGTTCGCTGATCACCACGTTGCCGAAACCGGCGTCGGTGGCGACCTCGACCAGGTACTCCTGCACCTGCGACGAGGCGGTCCACTGCAGCAGGGGCGTGCGGCTGGTGTTCATGGCGCCGTCGGCGGGCGCCGTCAGGTTGAAGGCACCCGGGAAGTCGTCGAACACGGTCAGGCCGAGGTCCACCGTCCGGTCCGATGCACCGGGCGACTGGCCAAGAACGGTCAGCGTGTACGGCCCGTTCGGTACCGTCTGGTCGACGGAAATCGTGGCGACCGACGAGTTGTCGGGGACCACCGGGTTCGGATTGAACGAACCGGTCATGCCGGCTGGCAGGGCCGGGTCGAAGCTCAGGGCGACCGGGTTGGTGAAACCGCTGATCGACAGTACGTCGATGGTCGGCTGGAAATCGTCGGCCGCAGACGCCGTGCAGACCTGGCCGACGGCGTTGGGCGAGCTCAGGGCGAAGCCGGGTTCGCCGCAGGCGTCGAAGCGGAAGGCCCCGATCCGCGTGCTCCAGGAGCCGCTGGTGTTGTACTCGCCGGTGAACCAGAAGGTGCATTCGTCGACCGGGTCGACGTTGAGCGACGAATAGTCGCCGTAGCGGTTGCTGTTGTTCGAGGCGCTGCCGTCGACGAGCACGAACTCGCCCCGCGGCATCGTATCGAGCGCATCGGAGACCAGCCGGCCGATGTAGCGCAGGCCGGGGAACACCGATGTCGCGTCGGACACGTTGTAGCCGAGGGCGATGTTGCCGGTACCGTCCATCGCGATCGACGACATCCACCGATTCACGTTGTCCGGCGAGACCACGCCTTCCTGGTACAGGTTCCATCCGGCCCCGGTGTTGCGCAGTTCGGCCCACAGCACGCCGTGGACGTCTGCCGAGCCGCCAACGACGTCGCCGACCCAGGTACCCACCAGTGCTTCGTAGCTGCCGAAGTTGCGGTACTGCGCCCGCCACATCACCGGCTCGCGCAGGGGGTCGAGCTGGGTGCCGCTGGTCGGCTGCGGCACGCAGGCGAACGCGGTCAGGCCACACAACTCGGACTCGAAGTCCTGGACCGGGATGTCCGTCGGACCGGTGAAGGTGCTGTTGGCCGGCGTGTCCCAGTCGACCGAGAATTCCCAGATCTCGAGGAAGTCCTGGCTGGGATCGACGCCCGGCGTGGCCGCCGAGCCGCCGTGCACTTCGTCGTCGCGGTGGCGGAAGAACAGGCCGGGTGTTCCGGGAGGCGGCGGCACCACGCCGTCCCAGTCGGCGGGCTGGACCATCTGGAAGCCGAAGCCCGACAGCGTCGGCACCTCGAAGACCTGGGCCGGCCGCGTCGGCAGGCCCTGGAGCATGTTCTCGCGATCGAACGCGTACACCGTGCGACCGGCGCCCGGCGGCGCACCGTTTTCGTTCGCGCCGATGTAGTAAGCATCCGGCCAGACGCCCCATTTGGGATAGTCGGGCAGGCCGCCCGACGACGAGGCGAACTCGTACAGGAACCAGTTGCCCGCGGTCGGGTCGGCGGTTTCGCTGATGTAGACGCAGAACGAGTTGCCGGTGAACTCGGACAGGAACCAGCGGCCGGACGGCTGACCGACGCCGTTGTCGACGGTCTCGTCGAACATGACGATCGGGTCGCCGCTGCCGCTGGTGCAGCCGGTGCCGGAACCCGTGGCCAGCGACGACAGGTTGAAGTTCGCGACCTCGGTGCCGTCGGTCTTGTCCAGGATCAGCACCCGGGTATTCCCGTTGATCATCTGGATGTAGTAGTCGTTGCCGACATCGCCGATCGTGTCCGGCGGGTTGACGCCGGTAAAGCCATTGCCGTCCTGATTGATCAGCGGCGTATCGAAGGCCCGGCCGCCGGACAGGGAAGGCATCCGGTTCTGCCATTCGCGAAGCAGGTTGGGCCCGGTCGGCTGGGGCTCGGTCACCGGCGGCACGTAGTCGCGCGGCACCCCCTTGCGCTGCGGAATCTCCTTGATCGGGTCCCCGGGTTTCCACTCCTGCGGCTCCGGCAGGCGGCTCATGTCGACCTGGATGTAGGCCGGCACCACGCCGTTGTCGTACAACTCGGCGCCGCGCAGGACGATCCTCTCCTGGGCGATCGCGGCGCTGGCGGCCACCAGGCCCGCCGTGGCCAGCACGAGCGCGCTGCGTGTCGGGGCGCGTTTCGATGACTTCATGTTCGTTTCTCCCTGGTTCGTTGCGTTCGATTCGATGCGACGCGTTCCCGGTCGAAGCACTGCGCGGCTTCGAGGCGTTCCGCGTTCGCGAATTCTCGGTTCTGCCGTTCGTTCAGGCCTGTCCTTCGAGTCGGCCGGTGGTCGGTCTCACCGGATGCCTTCGAACACGAGGCGGACCGGGGCCGCGTCGGTCCGGATCGCCAGCGTGGCGTCGGCCTCGTCGCCGCCGAAGTGTGCCGTGCGTCCGCGCACTTCGCGCCGGTTCAGCAGCCACGGCGAGTCGGTAGTGACCGCCGCGCCGGACAGCACTTCAAAGGCCAGCAGCCGGGGGTCGTTCATCAGCACGTCGACCGGCGCACCGCTGGTCGCGATCCGGCCGCCGGCCGGCGCGACGCCGCGCGGCGGCAAGTACACGACGTGGCCCTCGGTGACTTCGACATCCACCTCGCCGCTGGTGCGCACGCGCACGGTACCGCGATCGGCGCGCAGGCGGACCGGATAGCTCGCGCCGTGCATGGTGAAGTCGCCCTCGGCCAGTTCGACATCGAGCTCGACCCGGTCGGGCACGGCCAGCGTGAGGTCGATCCGGAGCACGCCGTCGAACGATTCCTGCGATCCCTCGGAGGCCGGCCGGAATTCGAGTACACCGTCGTCGCGCATCTCGATCGACGGGCGCACGGGGTTGGCCGCACCGGGTTCGGTCTGCACGGTCAGGGCCAGTTCGACCGACGAGGCCAGGGGTACTTCGCGAATGCGGACGTTGCCGAGGTGGTTGACCACGCGCAGGGACTGACCGTCCTTGACCGCGATCTCCTCGGTCAACCGGACGATCTCGCCCGCAGCGGCCGGCTCCGGTTCCGACGACGCGGCCGGACCGGCCAGCAGGAGCAGGCAGGACAGCACGAGAAGCCTCGGAAGGAGCGCTGCAGACCGGGGTGACATCATCGCCCAGAGCGTAGCAGACCCGTACGGCGAATTACACCTCGGCGGCTGGCCCGGGGTGAGCGCTTCGCCTCGCACGGGGCCCGCGAGCGGGGCGGAGGAATCCGCGGCCCCGACCCGTCGTGCCGAGCGCGACTCGGCTCAGTCGACGTAGAGGGAACTGACCGACTCGCCCTCGGCCATGCGACGGATCGTCTCGGCGAGCATCTGGGCCACGGAAAGCTGCCGGACGCGTCCGCACTCGAAGGCGGCCTCGGACAGCGGGATCGTGTCGGTCACGACGATCTCGTCGAGCCTGGAATTCGAGATGTTGTCGATCGCGCGCCCCGAGAGCACCGGATGCACGCAGTAGGCGACGACCTTCTTCGCGCCCTCGTCCTTCAGCGCGCCGGCCGCGGCGCACAGCGTGCCGGCGGTGTCGATCATGTCGTCGACCAGCACGCAGGTCTTGCCGCCGACGTCGCCGATCAGGTTCATCACCGTGGCCTCGTTGGCCCGCGGGCGACGCTTGTCGATGATCGCCAGGTCCGCATCGAGCCGCTTGGCGATGGCGCGGGCCCGCACCACGCCGCCGACGTCGGGCGAGACCACGATCATGTCGTCGTTGCCGTAGTGCTTCCAGATGTCGGCGAGGGTCAGCGGCGAAGCGTAGACGTTGTCGACCGGGATATCGAAGAACCCCTGGATCTGGTCCGCATGCAGGTCGACGGTGACGACGCGGTCGGTGCCGACCACACCGATCATCTTGGCCGCGACCTTGGCCGTGATCGGCACCCGCGTGGAGCGGGGCCGGCGGTCCTGCCGGGCGTAGCCGAAGTAGGGAATGATCGCGGTGACGCGGCCCGCCGACGCGCGCTTGAGCGCGTCGATCATGACCAGAAGCTCCATGAAGTTCTCGGCCGTCGGGTTGCAGGTCGGCTGGATCACGAAGATGTCCCGGGCCCGGACGTTTTCGACGATCTCGACCATCACCTCGCCGTCGCTGAACCGCCCGACGTTGGCCTTGCCCATCGGGACCCCGAGATGGCGAGCCACGGCGTGAGCGAGCTCCGGGTTGGCGTTGCCGGTGAACACCATCAGCGACGGTGTGTTCGAGGACGTGCTGGACGAAGTGCTCAACGCTCCGCTCCCTGTTCGGATTCGGCTGTTCGGTTTCGAGAAATGGCAGGGACGGCAGGACTCGAACCTGCGAATGCGGGGATCAAAACCCCGTGCCTTAACCAACTTGGCGACGTCCCTGTCGAGTGCCGTGAACCTGTGGCGTCCGGACGCGGCGGATTATAGCGGCTCGGCTTCCGGCGCGCGACCGGTCGGCGCCTTTTCGGCCGGGTTTCCACCCGACGGCACGGGCCGCTCGAAGGACCACCCGCTCAGCGCGGCGCGGATGCGGTACGGGGGATGGCGCGCCTCGATCCGGGCCGGCATCAGCACCGAGTAGCCGGGCGGAACCGACAAGCGCTGGAAGTCCAGCGCCCAGTCGTCGATCGTCAGGGCGGCCAGCGTACCGTCCTCGGCGTAGCGAAGCGCGGCGCGGTCGGGCGCCGGCAGCCCGACCAGCCAGCGCCTCATCCAGCGCACGGGAATCGGCCAGCCGGTCGCCTCGCGGACCAGGCGGTCCGCATCCGGACCGTGCCATTCCTCGAGATCGCTTCCGACCAGCCGGGCACCATCGGGGCCGAAATCCAGGCGCCATTGCTGGCCGCCGGCGAGCGTTCGCAGGTGGACCCGGTGGCGTTCGCCGTCGGCGGACCAGTCGAAGGCCAGGCTGCCGCCGCGCTCGCCGTCGGACAGGCCGAGCCGGCCGGAAACGGACCACACCGGGTGGGCCGCCAGCCAGCGCTCGCGCTCGTCGAGCCAGGCACCCTCCTCGCGGGCCTCGCGAACCGTGGCGCAGCCCGCCAGCGCGAGAAGGAAGGCGAAGGCGACGGCCGCCGCCCTGCGGTTCCCTGCACTGTTCATCGCCCCCCCCGAAGCAGCGACCGTGCTCATGAGTCGACGCCGACCCGCTCGAGCGTGGCGACGAACAGCGGGTCGTCCGGAAATTCCGCCCGGCCGCGCTCGATCCAGACGCGCGCTTCGTCGTAGCGTTCCAGCGCCCAGAGGACCTCGACCAGGTGGGCGACGATCTCGGCGTTGAGTTCGGCGGTCGCGGCCCGCTCGAGATAGGGTGCCGCCTGCTCGGCGCGGCCGAGCTTGAACAGCACCCAGCCCATCGAATCGAGGATGGCGGGGTTTTCGGGATCGATCGCGAGCGCGCGCTCGATCAGCCGATAGGCCTCTCGCTGCCGGTCGGTCCGGTCCGACAGCGTGTAGCCCAGTGCGTTGAGCGCGAGGGCGTTGTCCGGCTCGCGCTGGATCAGCGTGCGGAGGTCCTGCTCGGCCAGTTCGAGCCGGTCGAGGCGGACCGCGGCCATTGCCCGCCCGTAGAGCAGCGCGGCGCTGCCGGGCGTCTCGGCCAGGGCATCGCTGAACATCGCCAGCGCCTCGTCGCCGCGGCCCTGCTGGAGCAGGAGCTCGGTCTCGATCAGCCAGGCCTGTTCGGCCCGGCGCGGGTCCGGCAGGGCGCGGACCGCGGCGAACAGGTCCGAGGCCCGGTCCATCTCGCCCTGCTCGCCGAGCAACGCCGCCCGACGCAGGTCCGCATCGGGGCGGGCCGGACCCCGGACGCGATCGAACCAGTCGATCGCCGCCTCGTTCAGTCCGATCGCCTCGGCCGCCAGGGCCGTCAGCCAGGCCGCCTGGTCCGGGTCGCCGACCCCGGCGCCGTCGGCCCCGGCGTCGTCGGACAATTCGGCCAGCTCGTGCCAGTGTTCGCGCGCGCGGTCCTTGCGACCCAGCTGGTGCTCGACCAGGACCCGCGCATAGAGCACCTCGACCGACGGTGGCAGCTCGGCGAGTACCGCCAGCGCCTCTTCACGTCGCCCTTCGGCGCGTAGCAGCTCGACCTCCGCCAGGCCGGGGCCCACCGGATCTTCGGCCAGCTGCCGTGCCGCCGCGAAGCGTGCGCGCGCCCCCTCGACCTCGCCCAGCGCCTCGGCCAGGCGCCCCGCCCACATCGCGGCGGCGGCGGAAGGTTGGGCCTCGAAGGCACGATCGGCGTAGTTCATTGCCTCGGGCAAGCGATCGAGCTGCACCTGCAGGCGGCTGCGCTGGAGATCGGCGAAGGCCGGATCGTCGACCGGCGCATGGCGCTGCAGCAGCGCATCGAGGATGGCCTCGGCCGCCGACGGCGACGGCGCCGACGGAAGCAGCGCGGTCACCGTGCCCCAGGTCGACGGGTTGCCCGGACTGCGCTCGATGAACTGACCGAGACGCTGGCCCGCGGCGTCGAGATCGTCCTGCCGGAACGCCCCGAGAATCAGGAAGTGATGCGGCGGCGCGGCGTCCGGGTCCAGTTCCAGCCAGCGCCGGGCCGCGCGGTCGACCGCCGGCCAGTCCCCCAGCTGCGCCGCGACCCGGGTCGCCTGTTCGGCGATCTCGATGCGCTCGGACAGCACCATCGCCTCGAGATAGAGATCCAGCGCCGTCGCCGCGTCCCCCAGGTCCTGCGCCTGCCGTGCATCGGCCAGCAGGGATCGGATCGCGACGTCCCCCTCGGTGCTCGATGCCGCGGCCTGCGGATCGTCCGGTCCGGACGAAGAGAGCGGCCGCTCGGCCGTGCCGGCGCATCCCGCCAGCAGGACCAGCGCCGGCACCAACGACCCCCAGAGCCCCCGCAGGCCTCCCTGCGGCCGGGACGCACGCCGCGCGAAGCGGGCAGTGAGGACCCCGGGCAGGCGGCTGTCGCGCGGAATCCCCGTCGTTTTCTTGATTTGCTCTCGTCGAACGTCGAAAATGAGTGGTTTGTCCGAACCTGGTTCGCGCATGTCGCTTCTTGCCCTCGGGCTGAGTCATCAAACGGCGCCGGTCGCGGTTCGCGAGCGCCTCGCGTTCGTGCCGGACCGCCTCGACGACGCCCTGACCGCGCTGCACGCCGTCGACGGTGTCGAGGAATGCGCGATCGTCAGCACCTGCAACCGGACGGAACTCTATGTCGCCGGCGCCGAGGCTAGCATACAGGCCCTCGACGACTGGCTACACCGTTGGCACGGCGCGGCACCCGGCTCGATGGGCCGACACCTCTACGGCCTGCGGGGGTCTCCGGCGGTCGCCCACCTGCTGCGCGTGACCTCCGGCATGGACTCGATGGTGCTCGGTGAACCGCAGATCACAGGCCAGGTCAAGACCGCCTGGAGCGGGGCGCGCGAGACCGGCACGCTGGGCCCGGTGCTCGATCGGCTGTTCCAGCATGCGTTCCAGACCGCCAAGCTGGTCCGGACCGAGACGGGCATCGGACACAATCCCGTGACCCTGCCTTTCGCGGCCCTGAAGCTCGCGCACCAGATCTTCGGCGACGTCGGCCGGGTCGGCGCGCTGATGGTCGGCGCCGGCGAGATGATCGAGGACTGCTGCCGGCACTTTCTGGGCAAGGGCCTGAACCGGCTGACGATCGCCAACCGCAGCGCGGAACGGGCGGATCGACTGGCCGCGGAGTTCGGCGCGCGCGCGATCGGCCTCGATGCCCTGGCCGACGCGCTACCGGACCACGACGTGGTCGTTGCCTGCACCGGCAGCCCCGAGCCGGTGGTGACCGAGCCGATGATCCGGCGCGCACTCGAGAAGCGCCGGCGACGCCCTCTGTTCATGGTCGACCTCTCGGTACCGCGCAACGTCGAGCCGTCGATCGGCGAACTCGAGGATGTCTACCTCTACACCATCGACGACCTGCGCGAGATCGCCCAGCGCGGTCACCAGCAGCGCCTCGATGCACTGGACCAGGCCGGCGCCATCGTCGATGGCCAGACCGAAGCCTTCGATCGCTGGCTGAACCTGCACGCGGCCAGCGCCACGCTCAAGGCCATGCGCGAGCAGGCCTTCGACGAGCGCGACCGACTGCTCGATCGCGCGCTGCGCGACCTGGCCGCCGGGCGCGACGCCGAGGACGTGCTGAAGCAGTTCGGCCACCGCCTGACCAACCGGCTGCTCCACCCGCCGAGTACGGCGGTGCGCGAAGCCGCCGAGCGCGCCGACGATCCGCTGCTCGACGCGGCGCGTCGGCTGATGCTGCGGGGAGACGACGCGTGAGCCCGGGCATGCGCCGCCGGTTGGAACAGGCGGTCGAGCGCTTCGAGGAGGTCGAACGCCAGCTGGCCAGCCCCGAACTGGCCGGCGCCAGCGATGAGTTCCGGCGCTTGAGCAAGGAATACGCCGACCTGCAGCCCATCGTCCAGACCTGGCGGGCGCTCGAGGCGCTGGACGACCGCGAGGCCGAGGCTCGCGGACTGCTCGACGACCCGGAAATGCGCACCATGGCCGAAGACGAACTGGACGCCGTCGAGCAGGAGCGGCCGGCCCACGAGCGCGAACTGAGGCGCCTGATCATGCCGGCCGATCCCAACGACGAACGCAATCTCTACCTGGAAGTCCGCGCCGGCACCGGTGGCCAGGAGGCGGCGCTGTTCGCCGGCGACCTCCTCAGGATGTACACCCGCTACGCCGAAGGGAACGGCCTCCGGGTCGAGATGCTGTCGGCGCAGCCCGGCGAGGCCGGCGGGTGGCGCGAAGCCGTGGTCCGCGTCGTCGGCCGCGGCGCGTATTCGAAGCTCAAGTTCGAGTCGGGCACCCACCGCGTGCAGCGTGTGCCTGCGACGGAATCGCAGGGCCGAATCCACACCTCGGCCTGCACCGTCGCGATCCTGCCGGAAGTCGACGACGTCGATGCGGTCGACGTCGATCCCAACGACCTGCGCATCGACACCTTCCGCTCCTCCGGCGCCGGCGGCCAGCACGTCAACACCACGGACTCGGCGATCCGCATCACGCACCTGCCCAGCGGCATCGTGGTCGAGTGCCAGGACGAACGCTCCCAACACAAGAACAAGGCCCGCGCGCTGGCCCTGCTCGGCGCACGGCTACTGGAGGCCGAACGCGAGCAGCAACGCGCCGAACAGGCCAGTTCGCGGCGCCTGCAGGTCGGCAGCGGCGACCGCTCGGAGCGGATCCGGACCTACAACTTCCCCCAGGGGCGGATCACCGATCACCGGATCGGCCTGACCGTCTACGACCTGGAGAACGTGCTCGACGGCGACCTCGAGGCACTGATCGAACCGCTGACCGAAGCCGACCAGGCCGACCGGCTGGCCGAGCTGGGTTGACCGCCGGCCGCGGTCGAACGTCCAGCACGAAACCGGGCCGCACATGCGATGCCGGCGGATCGCGAAGGAAACGTGCCGGCGCGCCCGGACCGCTCCGGCCGATCAGCGGGAGGTCTTGCCCGCCTCGGGCATCATCCTGCGCATCTGCTTCATCATGATCCGGAAGTACAGCTCCGGGAACCAGCGCTTGAGCCGGTACATCCAGCGCGTGTCGCGATGGGTCAGGAGCATGAACTTCGGTCGTCGCACGGCCGACAACACCACGGCCGCGACGTCCTCCGCGCTGACCCCGGACCGGGCCATCCAGCGCTGGACCCGCTCGGCGTAGTCGCCGTCCGGCGCGCGCATGGTTTCGGTGAGCTTGGTCGTCACGAAGGCCGGGCACAGCACCGAGACCTCGACGCCGGCCGGCGCCAGCTCGGCGCGAAGCATTTCCGACAGCGCGATCACGCCCGCCTTGGCCGTGCCGTAGGAGGCGATCGCCGGCGCGCCGGCCAGGCCGGCGAAGGACGCCACGTTGATGATGTGCCCGTGCCCCTGGCCGCGGAACCGGTCGACGAACTGATGGCAGCCGCGCACCACGCCCATCAGGTCGATGTCCAGCACCCAGGTCCAGTCGTCGAGCGGCGTCTCGCCGAGCATCCCGCCGGTCGCCACGCCCGCATTGTTGATCAGCACATCCAGGCGCCCGTAGCGGGTGCCGATCTCGTCGTCGAGGCGCGCCCACTGCGCGCTGTCCGTGACATCCATCGCACAGGCCCAATGGCCTTCACCGTCGAGCCGGTCGGCGACCTGCCGGGCCCGGTCCTCGTGCTGGTCCGTGACCACCACCCGGTACCCCGCCGAAGCGAACGTCTTCGCCATCGCCGCGCCCAGTCCCGAACCCGCGCCCGAGATCGCGACCACCGGGGCCGTGCTGCTGCCATTCGTCATTGAACGAGTCTCCGTGCGAACCGTACCCGCGCCGCGATGGCGCCCCCGGCCGAGCATACCGGACCGCGTTCGCGCGGAGGAACCGGGTTCGCGAAACCGCCAGCCCCGTCGCCGCTCACCGGGACGCCGGACCCTGTCGCTAGAATAGCCGCCCTTCTGCCTTCGACCCGGATCACCCTTCCCGCATGTCCAGCCGCTTCCATCCGCTCGCTCCGCCCCGCGCCGCCTCGGGCGACCGCAGCCAATGGCCGGCCCTGGACGGGCTGGGCCTCGCGCTGGCGCTTTCGGCCTTTGCTCGACGGGCCGGCGGCCCGGTCCTCGTGGCGGCGGCCGACGGCTACGCCGCGCGGCGCCTGCGCGACGACCTGAACCTGCTCGACGGCCCGCGGGCCGAGCTGTTTCCCGACCTCGAGATCCTGCCCTACGACCTCTACTCGCCGCACCCGGACCTGATCTCGCGGCGGCTCGAGGTGCTGACCGCGCTGCCGGCGCGCACGGAGGGCATCGTGATCGCGCCGATCAGCGCGCTGATGCAACGCCTGGCGCCGAAATCCTGGCTGATCGGCCGCAACATCGACCTGCGGGTCGGCCAGGACCTCGACCTCGATTCCTTCCGCGGCCAGCTCGGCGACGCCGGCTATTCCCTGGCCGAGCAGGTCTGGCAGCCGGGCCAGTTCGCCCTGCGCGGCGCGGTTTTCGACCTTTGGCCGATGGGCTGCGAGCAGCCCTACCGGCTGGAGCTGTTCGATACGGAGATCGAGTCGATCCGCACCTTCGACCCCGAAACCCAGCGCTCGACGGGGAAGCTCGACGCGGTGCGCCTGCTGCCGGGCCGCGAGTACCCCTTCGACGAAAGCGCGCGCAGCGACTTTCGGCGCCGCTTCCGCAATCGCTTCGATGTCGATCTGCGCCACGCCACGCCCTACCAGGACGTCGGCGACGGCGTCCACGCCCAGGGCCTCGAGCAGTACCTGCCATTGTTCTTCGACGGGACGGCCGGGTTGCTGGACTACCTTCCGACCGAGCACCGCCTGGTCGTGCTCGACGGCGTGGAGGATGCCGCCACCGAATTCGCCGAACAGGTCGCGATCCGGCACGATCAGCGCCAGAGCGACCGCGAGCGCCCGGCCCTGGACCCGCACGAACTGTTCTTCGACGCCCGCGAACTGGTCGACGCGCTGAAGGCGGATGCCGCGGTCCAGGTCACGCGCCGGGCGCCGGGCCGGGATGCGGTGGCCGAGCCGCCGAAGCTCGATCTGGATCACGAACCGGATGCCGTGGCCGAGGTGCTGGCCGCGTCGGACCGGGTCCTCCTGGCCGCCGACACGGCGGGCCGACGCGAACTCATCCACGACAACCTCCGGCGGATCGGCCTGAAACCGAAGCTGCTGTCGTCCTGGGCCGCGTTCGTCAGCGCCGACGAAAGCGCCCCCCGCCTTGCCCTGGCGGTGCTGCCCTTCTCCGGCGGCTGCCGCCTGCCCGAGGCCGGCCTGACGGTGCTGACCGAGGCCGAACTGTTTCCGGGACATACGCGGACCGTGCAGCGCGACCGTCGTTCGGGCCAGGATCCGGAGAGCCTGGTCCGCAGCCTGGCCGACCTCCAGCCCGGCGCCCTGGTCGTGCACCTGGAGCACGGCATCGGCCGCTACATCGGCCTGGAGGTGCTCGACGTCGGCGACACGCGCGGCGAGTTCCTGACCCTCGAATACGCCGGCAGCGACAAGCTCTACGTGCCCGTGACCGACCTGCACCTGGTCAGCCGATACACGGGGGCCGATCCCGAGCACGTGACCCTGAACCAGCTCGGATCGGATCGCTGGAAGAAGACGCGGCGCAAGGCCGCGGAAAAAGTTCGCGACGTCGCCGCCGAACTGCTGAATCTCCAGGCCCGGCGCGCCGCGCGCGAAGGCCGGGCCGCCGAGTTCGATCGCGGCCTGTACGCGCGCTTCGCGGCCGGCTTCGAGTACGAGGAAACGGACGACCAGCAGGCCGCGATCGACGCGGTCCTGGCCGATCTGCGCGCGGCCCGCCCGATGGACCGGGTGGTCTGCGGCGACGTCGGCTTCGGCAAGACCGAGGTCGCGCTGCGGGCGGCCTTCGCGGTCACCGACGCCGGGCGCCAGGTCGCCCTGCTCGCGCCGACCACGCTGCTGTCCGAACAGCACCACCGAACCTTCGCCGACCGCTTCGCCGACTGGCCCGTCAACGTCGCCCTGCTGTCGCGGACCGGCGGCAAGAAGCAGACCGACGCCACCCTGGCCGGCCTGGCCGACGGGTCGATCGACATCGTCATCGGCACCCACCGCCTGCTGCAGGGCGACGTCCGGTTCAAGGACCTTGGACTGGTCGTGGTCGACGAGGAGCAGCGCTTCGGGGTACGCCAGAAGGAGCAGCTGAAGAAGCTGCGCGCCGAGGTCGACCTGCTGACGCTGACCGCCACGCCGATCCCGCGAACGCTGAACATGTCCATGACCGGCCTGCGCGAACTGTCGATCATCGCCACGCCGCCGTCGCGCCGGATGGCGGTACGGACCTTCGTGTCGGAATGGGACAGCGGGACGATCCGGGACGCGGTCAGCCGCGAGTTCCAGCGCGGCGGGCAGGTGTATTTCCTGCACAACGACCTGAAGACCCAGCCGAGGATCGCCGACGACCTGCAGAAGATGTTCCCGCGCGCGCGCATCGGCATCGCCCACGGCCAGATGCCGCCGGGCGAGATGGAACGGACCATGCGCGACTTCTACGCGCGCCGCATCAACCTGCTGATCGCCAGCACGATCATCGAGAACGGCATCGACGTCCCGACCGCCAACACCATCATCATCAACCGCGCCGACAAGTTCGGCCTGGCCCAGCTGCACCAGCTGCGCGGCCGCGTCGGCCGATCGCACCACCTGGCCTATGCCTACCTGATCACGCCGCCGCAGCGCTCCCTGACGCGCGACGCGCGCAAGCGCCTCGAGGCCATCCAGTCGCTCGAGGAGCTCGGCGCGGGCTTCACGCTGGCCACCCACGATCTCGAGATTCGCGGCGCCGGCGAGCTGCTCGGCGAGGACCAGTCCGGCCAGATCGAGGCGATCGGCTTCCAGCTCTACTCCGAGCTGCTGGATCGCACCGTCGAGGCGCTGAAGGCCGGCATCGAACCGGACCTGGACGAGCCGGTCGATATCGCCTCGGAGGTGGACCTGCACACCTCCGCGCTGATTCCCGACGACTACCTCCCCGACGTCCACCAGCGCCTGGTGCTCTACAAGCGCATCGCCCAGGCGAAGAAGGCCGAAGACCTGCACGACCTGCAGGTGGAGATGATCGACCGCTTCGGCCTGTTGCCCGACCCCGTCAAGCACTTGTTCACCGCCGCCGAGCTGCGGCTGCAGGCTCGGGAACTCGGCATCCGCAAGCTCGAAGTGGGCCCGGCCGGCGGCCGCGTCGCGTTCCTGCCGAAACCGAAGATCGACATGGCCGAGCTGATCCGGATGATCCAGAAGGAGGCCCACAGCTACTCCCTGCCGGACTCGGACCGCTTGCGCATCCACGGCGAATTCGAAGCACTGGAAGACCGGATCGGCGTGGCCGAAGACCTGATCGAGCGGCTGCGACCGGCCGGCGGCGATCCAGTACACTCCGCCGCATGAGCCGAGCCGCCTTTTCCGCCGCGCTGGTGGTCGCCTCCCTCGCCGGCAGCCTGCCGATCGGCGAGGCGCGCGCCCAGTCGAACGATGCGCCCACCGAATACCGGGTCGAGGTGCTGGTCGTCGAGCCGGTGGACGGCCGCTCCGACGACTGGCCCGTCGACGCCCCCGGGCGCTTCGACGGCGCGCTCGATCCCCGCGTCGTGGCCGAGGCCGGGCCCCTTCTGGCCCCCGCCTGGTCGGCGCTTGCCGCGCCCGGCGTCCCGATCCCGCAGCCGCTGGCCGAACGCACCGGTCGGGTCGCGCTGGACGAGAGCGAGGACGACTCCGATGCGGGAACTCCGGACGAGGCCTACCGCACCCTGACCCGACCCGCGATGTTCGCCGCGCTCGAGCCCTTGCCGGCCGGCCTGGCCGAGCTGCGAGAGCGCGTCGCCGACAGCGGCGAGTTCGAGCCGGTCACCGCGCTGGCCTGGCTGCAGCCGGCCGGACGGCCGCGACGGCCCGGCCCGATCCGGGTCCATGACGATGTCGTCGTCGATCGCCGGCCGGTCCCGCCAACGAACCCGGACCGCGTGGCACGCGAAGCGGAATCGCCGGTCCGTAGCCCGGTCGATCGGCGCAACGCGGCGATCGATTCGAACGAACGGCTCGTGCCCCCGGAGGGCAGCGCGCGGACGGGCCCGGCGTTCCGCCTGGACGGATCGCTGGCGCTGGTCCGCCGCCAGTTCCTGCACGCCGAACTCGACCTGCACTGGCAGACACCGGTCCGGCGCCTGGGCGAGCTTCGCCCGGGCGTGGACTCGATGCGGCTCGCACCGAACGATGCCGGCAGCGCCGACGGCTGGCGAGTCCACCGCCTGCGCCAGTCTCGCGTGATCCGTCCGGACCGCTGGGAGTATTTCGACAGCGAGCGCTTCGGTGTGCTGCTGCGCGTGACCGAGCTCGATCCCCTCCTTCCGCTGCCGCCGCCCGAGCCGCCACCCGCCGTCGACGGGGGCATCGACGCGGGGCCGCGGCCGCAGTCCGGGGCCCCCTCACCGGACACAGCGGAGCCCGCCCGGGGACGGTAGAATCCTCGCCCCGGCCCGACGACCGGCTCGACCCGGCCTCATTCCATGGATTCCAACACCCTGACCGCGCTGTCGCCGCTCGACGGCCGCTACGCCGCCCGCCTCGGCCCGCTGGCCGACCTGTTCTCGGAGGCCGGCCTCATCCGCCACCGCGTGCTCGTCGAACTGCGCTGGTTCCGCCACCTGGCCGACTGCGACGACTTCGAGCCGCTGGCGAAGCTGTCGGCCGACGACGCCGCCTACATCGACCGACTGGCCGAGACCTTCGACGATGAAGACGCCGCGGCGATCAAGGCGATCGAGCGGACCACCAATCACGACGTCAAGGCGGTCGAGTACTGGATCAAGGATCGCTTCGCCGAACGTCCGGCGCTGGCCGAACGCAGCGAGTTCGTGCATTTCGCCTGCACGTCCGAAGACATCAACAACCTCGCCTACGGCCTGATGCTGCGCGACGCGCTGGTCAACGTGCTCGATCCGGTGCTGGCCGACCTCGACCACCGCCTGGCCGCGCTGGCGATCGACCACGCCGACCTCGCGATGCTCTCGCGCACCCACGGACAGAGCGCATCGCCGACCACGCTGGGCAAGGAACTCGCCAACGTGGTGTTCCGGCTGCGTCGCCAGCGCCGCGGCCTGGCCCGGGTCGACATCACCGGCAAGATCAACGGGGCGGTCGGCAACTTCAATGCCCATATCGCCGCCTGCCCGGACCTCGACTGGCCGGCACTGGCCCAGCGCTTCGTCGAGGACCTGGGCCTGGTCTGGAACCCCTACACCACGCAGATCGAACCGCACGACATGATTGCCGAGGCCGCCCACGCGCTGGTCCGCATCAATACCGTGCTGCTGGACTTCGCCCGCGATACCTGGGCCTACATTTCGCTCGGCTACTACGCGCAGAAGACGGTCGAGGGCGAGATCGGCTCGTCGACGATGCCGCACAAGGTCAATCCGATCGATTTCGAGAACGGCGAGGGCAACCTCGGCCTGGCCAACGCCCTGCTCGACCACCTGGCGACCAAACTGCCGGTCTCGCGCTGGCAGCGCGACCTGACCGATTCGACGGTCCAGCGGTCGATCGGCAGCGCGCTCGGCTACTGCCTCCTGGCCTGGCGTTCGATCGAGCGCGGCCTGGACCGGATCGAGCCCGACCCGTCCAGGATCGGCGAGGACATCGACCGCGCCTGGGAAGTGCTGGCCGAAGCCATCCAGACTGTCATGCGCGTGCACGGCATCGAGCAGCCCTACGAGAAGCTCAAGGCGCTGACCCGTGGACAACGGATCGACGGCGAGCAGGTGCGCGCATTCATCGAGTCGCTGGCGTTGCCCGACGACGAACGCGACCGCTTGCTGGCCCTGCGGCCGGCCGACTACACCGGCAACGCCGCGGCCATGGCCCGGGCGATCGAGCAGTACACGTGAAACCGATCACGCTGGCCGAATGGGAGGACTTCGAGGCGCGCCGCTTCCTCGACGAGTTCTGGCAGCGCAAGCCGCTGCTGATCCGCGGCTGGCTGAAGCCCGCAGCGCTCGGCCTGGACCAGATCCAGCGTGCGGCGGCCGACGAGGAGCTGGCCTCCCGCCTGGTCACCGGGTCCTTCGAGAATCTCGACTGGGCGCTGGAATACGGCCCCTTCGGCGAGGACGACCTGGCGCAGCTGGACCGGCCCTACCAGTCGGTCCTGGTCCAGGACATGGACAAGAAGTTCGCCCAGGTCGCGGAGCTGCTCGAGGCCTTCGACTTCCTGCCCAACTGGCTGCTCGACGACATCATGGTCAGCCAGGCCGGCCCCGGCGGCTCGGTCGGGCCGCATGTCGACGCCTACGACGTGTTCCTCGTCCAGGCGGCGGGAACGCGTCGCTGGGAACTGGCCGGCAGCTTCCAGCCCGACCTGAACGAGGACTTCGAGCTTGCCGTGCTGCGCAAGTTCAAGGCCGAGGTCCACTGCATCGCCGAGCCCGGGGACGTCCTCTACGTCCCGGCGGGCATCGCCCACCACGGCATCGCCCAGCAGACCTGCCAGACCTGGTCGGTCGGCCTGCGTGCGCCGTCGTCGGCCGAGCTGCTGGCCGAACTCGCCGCCTACCTCGGCGAGCACGAGGGCCGGCTGCCGCGGCTCAACCCGTTGAAATTCGACACGGAGCGCGCCGAGCGGATCGACCAGACCCTGCTGCAGCACGCCCGGCGGCTGCTCGCTCAGGCGATCCAGCTCGACGACGACGCGCTGATCGCCTGGTTGGGCCAGACCCTGACCGCCTACCGCCAGTGGTCTCCCGAGGACGAAGACGACGAAGACGACCTGGGCCTGGAACCGCCGCTGACCTTCCGGCCGGGAACACGCCTGGCCTGGAGCGATACGGGACTGCTGTTCGTCAACGGCCAGCAGTGGAGCTGTCCCTCGGACTTCGCGCGGCAGCTGTGCCGGAACGGCCGGATCGAGCAGCTTCCGGACGACGAGGAAGCGCGCGCGGTGCTCGAGCAGCTGATCGAACAGAACGAGCTCGTCCGCCCGTCGTCGTGAACCCCGTGGCCAAGCGGCCGCGATGGCGCCGGGGGCCCTGTTCGCGGGCCGCAGGCGTTATACTTTTCGACTTGTCCGCGTGACGCGATCAGCGCCCTTCTCCGACTCATGACCGAAACACTGGAGCAGAAATACCGGACGTCCCACCTGTCCGGTCTGAATGCTGCCTTCGTGGAAGAACTCTACGAGGCCTGGCTCGACGATCCGGGGTCGGTCCCGGACCACTGGCGTGACACCTTCTCCGAGCTGCTCGACGGCGCGGAGGACGATACGCGCCACCGCCTGATCGAAGCTCGCTTCGAGGACCTGGCCGAGGAAATGGCGCGCGGCGGCGCCCCGGTAGCGGCCGAGGATTTCAAGCAGGCCGGCGTGCTGAGAATGATCAACGCCTACCGGGTCCGGGGCCACCAGCGCGCCCGCCTCGACCCCCTGGGCCTGAGTCAGCGGCCGAAGGTGCCGGACCTCGACCTTGAATTCCACAGCCTGTCGGAAGCCGACAACGGCACCACGTTCCACACCGGCAGCCTGGCCGCCCCCGACCGCCTGCCGCTGTCGGAGATCGTCGCGATCTGCCAGGAGACCTACTGCGGCACGGTCGGCGTCGAGTACATGCACATCACCGACACCAACCAGCGCCGCTGGCTGCAGCAGCGCCTGGAGCGGACCCGCGGCCGCTACGAATTGCCGGCCGAGGACCGCAAGCGCCTGCTCGAGAAGCTGGGCGCGGCGGAAGGGCTGGAGAAGTACCTGCACTCGCGCTACGTGGGCCAGAAGCGCTTTTCCCTGGAAGGCGGCGAAAGCCTCATTCCGCTGCTCGACACCCTGATCCGCCACACGGGCAGCCAGGGGATTCGGGAAATGGTCATCGGCATGGCCCATCGCGGCCGTCTGAACGTGCTGGTCAACATCCTCGGAAAGTCGCCCGGCGACCTGTTCGCGGAATTCGAGGGCAAGATCCAGCACGACGACCCGGCCCGCTCCGGCGACGTCAAGTACCACATGGGGTTCTCTTCCGACGTGCGGACGCCCGGCGGCGTGATGCACCTCGCGCTTGCGTTCAACCCGTCGCACCTCGAGATCGTCAATCCGGTGGTCGCCGGCAGCGCCCGGGCCCGGCAGAACCGTCTCGACGACCAGAACTTCGAACAGGTCCTCCCGGTGCTGATCCACGGCGACGCCGCTCTGGCCGGCCAGGGCGTGAACATGGAGCTGTTCAACATGTCGCAGGCCCGCGGCTTCAAGGTCGGCGGCACGCTGCACGTGGTGGTCAACAACCAGATCGGATTCACCACCAGCAACCCGCTGGACGCGCGCTCGACCTTGTACTGCACCGAAGTCGCCAAGATGGTCCAGGCGCCGATCTTCCACGTCAATGCCGACGACCCGGAAGCGGTGCTGTTCGTCACCCGCGTGGCGGCCGACTTCCGCCGCGAATTCAAGAAGGACGTGATCATCGATCTCGTCTGCTACCGTCGCCTGGGGCACAACGAAGCCGACGAACCGGCCGCGACCCAGCCGCGGATGTACGACGCGATCCGCAGCCTGGATTCGGTGTTCAACCAGTACTCGGCCGCCCTGATCGGCGACGGCCTGGTCGGCCGCAAGGAGCTGGACTCCTGGCAGAAGGACTACCGCGACCGGCTCGATGCCGGGCAGCCGGTGGTCGAACTGGTCGATGACGGCGATGCGCTGACCACGGTCGACTGGTCGCCCTACATCGGCAACGACTGGCGCACCGAGGCCGATACCTCGATGCCGGTCGAACGGATCCGGACCCTGTCGGAACGACTGACCACCCTGCCCGAAGGGTTCACCCTGCACAAGCAGGTCGACCGCATCATCGAGCAGCGCCGCAAGATGGCGGCCGGTGAAGTGCCGCTGGACTGGGGCTTCGCCGAGACCGCGGCCTACGCCGGCCTGATCGACGACGGGACCGGCCTCCGCCTGGTCGGCCAGGACTCGGGCCGCGGCACGTTCTTCCACCGCCACGCGGTGCTGTTCAACCAGGAAGACGGCCGCTCGATCACGCCGCTGGCCGAGCTCACCGACGATCCGGATCGGGTCGCGGTAATCGACTCGCTGCTCAGCGAAGAGGCCGTGCTGGCCTTCGAGTACGGCTTCGCGACCGCCGACCCCGGCACGCTGGTGATCTGGGAAGCGCAGTTCGGCGATTTCGTCAACGGCGCTCAGGTCGTGATCGACCAGTTCATCACCTCCGGCGAGGCCAAGTGGGGCCGGCTCTGCGGCCTGGTCATGTTTCTCCCGCACGGCTACGAGGGACAGGGACCGGAGCACTCCTCCGCTCGCCTCGAGCGATTCATGCAGCTGTGCTCGGACAACAACATCCAGGTCTGTGTGCCGACCCTTCCGGCCCAGTGGTTCCATCTGATCCGTCGCCAGATCGTCCGGCCCTACCGCAAGCCGCTGGTCGTCATGACGCCGAAGAGCCTGCTGCGCCACAAGCAGTCCGTGTCGTCACTCGACGACCTGGCCAGCGGCGGTTTCCAGCTGGTCATCGACGACCCCGCCGGGCCGGACCCGGACAAGGTCGAGCGGGTCGTGTTCTGCGCCGGCAAGGTGTACTTCGACCTGGCCAAGGCCAGGGACGAGGCCGAACGTGACCTGGACAACGTCGCGCTGGTCCGGGTCGAACAGCTCTATCCGTTCCCGCGCGAGGAACTGACGGGGATCATCGAACGCTACAGGAAGGCCGGCCAGGTCATCTGGTGCCAGGAAGAGCCGATGAACCAGGGCGCCTGGTTCCAGATCCGTCACCATCTGCAGGCCTGCGTGCGCGACGACCAGCAGCTCGACTACGCCGGCCGGGCCGCGTCCGCGTCGCCGGCGGTCGGCTACTACCAGGTCCACGTCGAGCAGCAGGAACGCCTGGTCCGGGATGCCCTGGGCCTCGATTCGTAAGCAACGTCCATCCAGACTTTTTCCAAGGATTCACCATGAGCACTGAAGTCAAGGTCCCCACCCTTCCCGAGTCGGTTTCGGACGCCACGGTCGCCAAGTGGCACAAGAAGGCCGGCGACACGGTCCGACGCGACGAAAACCTGGTCGACCTCGAAACCGACAAGGTGGTGCTGGAAGTCCCGGCGCCGGCCGATGGCGTCCTCGAGGCGATCGATGCCGAAGAAGGCGAGACCGTGACCGCCGACCAGGTGCTGGGAAGGATCGAGGAAGGCGAAGTCGCCGACGACGCGCCCGAAGAGACCGAGGACGAGCAGGCCGCGTCCGGCGACGACAAGGACGCCGGTGAGCACGCCGATCGGTCGTCGGCCGACGGCACGAAGGGCGACGGCGGGTCCGGTTCGGAGGCCGGAACGGATTCCCGGTCGGATTCCGGGGGCGGTGCCGACACGAGCAAGCTGGCGCCCTCGGTCCGCAAGCTGGTCGACGAGAACCGGGTCGACCCGTCCGAGATTTCCGGCAGCGGCCGCGGCGGGCGGATCACCAAGGGCGACGTGCTCAGCCACCTGTCCGGCGGCGGACCCCGCCCGGTCGAGCGGGTCAAGATGTCGCGCCTGCGCGCGCGCATCGCCGAGCGCATGAAGGAAGCGCAGAACACCGCGGCCATCCTGACCTCCTTCAACGAGGTGGACCTGCACGAGGTCATGCAGATCCGCTCGAAGTACAAGGACGCGTTCCAGAAGAAGCACGGCGTCAAGCTCGGCTTCATGTCGTTCTTCGTCAAGGCCGCCTGCGAGGCGCTGGACAAGCACCCGGTGGTCAATGCCGCGGTCGAAGGCGACGAGATCGTCTACCACGGCTACCAGGACGTCGGCATCGCGGTCTCGACCGACCGCGGCCTGATGGTGCCGGTGCTGCGCAATGCCGGTCAGCTCAGCCTGGCCGAGATCGAACGCCAGATCGCCCATTACGCCGAAAAGGCGCGGGCCGGCAAGATCGAGCTCGAGGACCTGCAGGGCGGCACCTTCTCGATCACCAACGGCGGCGTGTTCGGCTCCCTGCTGTCCACCCCGCTGCTGAACGCCCCGCAGAGCGCGATTCTCGGCATGCACACGATCAAGGAACGGCCGGTGGCGATCGACGGCGAGATCGTGGTTCGCCCGATGATGTACATCGCGCTTTCCTACGACCACCGGATCATCGACGGCAAGGATGCGGTTCAGTTCCTGGTCGCGATCAAGGAAGCGCTGGAAGACCCGGCCCGCTTGCTGCTCGGACTCTGAACTGCAGGGGCCAGGGACTAAGGACCAGGGGCTAGGGGAAAGGGGCTGGTAGAGACGATGAAAAATCCGCGGGTCCTACTAGCCCCTCGTCCCTGTCCCCTCATCCCTCGAACATGAAGCTCGCTTCGCCTGCGGCGCTCGGCGCCGCCCGACAATAGAACAGAGACGAAATCGCCATGTCCGACAACCAATTCGACGTGATCTTCATCGGTGGCGGCCCCGGCGGCTATGCCGGAGCCATCCGGACCGCACAGCTGGGCCTGAAGACCCTGCTGATCGACGACCGCAAGGGCGACGACGGCAAGCCGGCGCCGGGCGGCACCTGCCTCAACGTGGGCTGCATTCCGTCCAAGGCGCTGCTCGATTCGTCGAAGCACTTCCACCACATCCAGCACGACTACACCGAGCACGGCATCTCCACCGGAGACGTCTCGATCGACGTGGACAAGATGCTCGACCGCAAGCGCAAGGTGGTCAAGCAGCTGAACAGCGGCCTGATCCAGCTGTTCAAGGCCAACAAGATCGACTTCGTCAACGGCCGCGGCAAGCTGTTCGCCGACCGCCAGGTCGAGGTCACGCCGAACGACGGTGACAAGTACACCGCGACGGCCAAGCACATCGTGCTGGCGGCCGGCTCGGTGCCCTTCTCGATCCCCAATGTCGAGGTCGACAACGAATACATCCTCGACAACGTCGGCGCGCTCGAGATTCCCGAGGTGCCCGAGCGTTTTGGCGTGATCGGCGCCGGCGTGATCGGGCTGGAAATGGGCAGCGTCTGGCGCCGCCTGGGCAGCGACGTGGTGCTGCTCGAAGCCGTGGACGACTTCCTGCCGGTGATCGACCGCGACATGGCCAGGATCGCCCAGCGCGAGTTCAAGAAGCAGGGTCTGGACATCCGCATGGGCTGCAAGGTCAGCGGTGCGAAGGTCGAGGACGGGAAGGTGTCGGTCACCTATTCGGACGGCAAGGACGAGCACACGGAAGTGTTCGACAAGCTTCTGGTCGCCGTGGGACGCCGCGCCGCCTCCGATGGCCTGGTGTCCGACGACAGCGGCGTGAAGCTCACGGACCGGGGCCAGGTCGAAGTCGACGGTCACTGCCGCACCTCGGCAGACGGTGTCTGGGCCATCGGCGACCTGGTCCGCGGCCCGATGCTGGCACACAAGGCGTCCGAGGAAGGCATCGCCGTGGCCGAGACGCTGGCCGGTCAGTCCGGTCACATCAACCTCGAAACCATTCCCTGGGTGATCTACACCGATCCGGAAATCGCCTGGGTCGGCAAGACCGAAGCGGAACTGAAGGACGCCGGCATCGAGTATCGCTCCGGCAGCTTCCCCTTCGCCGCGACCGGCCGCGGCCTGGCGATGGGCAATGCCTCGGGCCAGGTCAAGATCCTCGCCGACGCCGAAACCGACGAGTTGCTGGGCTGCCAGATCGTCGGCGCCAACGCGTCGGAGCTGATCGGCGAAGTCGTCGTGACGATGGAGTTCCATGGCGCGGCCGAAGACCTCGCCCGCATCGTCCACGCCCACCCGACCCTGTCGGAGGCGGTCCACGAAGCCGCCCTGGCGGTCGACAAGCGGGCGATCCACAAGGCGAACTGATCACGCCGCAGCGGCGAAATCCAGGGGCCCGGCCACTGTGCCGGGCCTTTTCTTGTCCGCATCATCCGATGAAAAAAGTCATGGCCGCAGATGAACGCGGATCGAATCAGTGAGACCCCGTAGCGGACCCGGCCGATCCTCCAACTCCTGAAGGCGATGCCGAAGGTGTGCCTGCGTTCGTTCACGCAGCTCCAACGCCGAGCGGAAAGCGGGGCCGGGGCACACGCCTCAGGAACTGGATTTCTTCATCCGCGGTTATCTGCGTTCATCTGCGTTCATCTGCGGTCAGTCTTTTTTCAACCTCGTCATGGCACTGCAACCACGGGTCGATACCCGTTACGCTTGCACGACCCCGATCGAATGACCGAGCCCCTGCAATGAGCAACGAGATTCCCGACACCTTCCGCGCCTTCCGCATCTTCGACGACGAGGACGGCTACCGCTCGGAGATCGTCGAGCAGTCGATCGACGACCAGAGCGAAGGCGACGTGGTCATCCGCGTCGCGTATTCGAGCATCAACTACAAGGACGCGCTGGCCGCGACCGGCAAGGGCCGGATCCTGCGCAGGTTCCCGCTCAACGGCGGCATCGACGCCGCTGGCACCGTGGTCCGGAGCGATTCCGATCGCTTCGACCCCGGCGAGGAGGTGCTGATCACCGGCTGCGACCTGTCGGAGACCCGCGACGGCGGCTATTCCGAGTATCTGCGGGTGCCTTCCGAATGGCTGGTCCCGAAGCCCGAGGGCCTGACCCTCCGTGAAGCCATGGTCCTCGGCACCGCCGGGTTCACCGCCGCCCTCTGCCTGTGGCGGATGGAAGCCAGCGGCCAGACGCCGGACATGGGCCCGGTCGTGGTCACCGGCGCCACCGGCGGCGTCGGATCGATCGCGCTGGACCTGCTCACGCGCGCAGGCTACGAAGCCCACGCCATCTCGGGCAAGGTCGAGCAGTTCGACCGCCTGCGCGAGCTCGGCGCGACACAGTGCATCTCCCGCAAGGACCTGCACTGGAGCGAAAAACCGATGGACTCGTCGAGATGGGCCGGCGCGATCGACAACGTCGGCGGCGACATGCTTTCGGGCCTGACCCGGGTGATCCACCCCTGGGGCAACATCGCGTCCTGCGGCATGGCCGGCGGCATCGGCGTGAAGACCACGGTCATGCCCTTCATCATCCGCGGCGTCAGCCTGCTGGGCATCAACTCCTCGGGCTGTGCGTACCGGATCCGCGAGCGGATCTGGGACCGGCTCGCCGGCGACTGGAAACCGGCCCGTCTCGACCTCATCGAGGCGCGCGAAGTCGGCCTCGACGAGATGACGCCGTGGTTCGACAACGCCTTGTCCGGCGGCTCGCTGGGGCGGGTCTTGGTGCGCATCGGGCACGAGGCCTGAGCACCCGGGGCGTGGTGGCCGGCGCGGATTTTGTAGTATAGTTTCGGCTCTCCAGGCACTCATTCAAAGGGAAAAACGATGGCCAAGATTCTGATTGTCGACGACTCCGACACGCACCTGTACACGCTGTCGAAGATCGTCGAGGAACAGGGGCATGAGGTGATCACGGCCAGCAGCGGAGAAGAGGGCGTCGAAGCGGCCACGGCCAACAAGCCGGACCTGATCCTGATGGACGTGGTGATGCCGGGCCTGAACGGCTTCCAGGCCACCCGGAAGATCTCGAAGAACAAGGACACCGCCGACATCCCCATCATCTTCGTGACCACGAAGAACCAGGAAACCGACCGCATCTGGGGCCTCCGCCAGGGCGCCAGCGCCTACCTGACCAAGCCGGTCGACAAGAAGCAGCTGCTGAACGCCGTCAACGAAGCCCTCGGGGGCTGATCCCGATGACGATTGCACAAGGCGAGCGCCTCCCGCAGGCGCAGCTCACGATCATGGGCGAATCCGGCCCCACGCCGATCGACGCGGCCGAACTGATGGGCGAAGGCACCACGGTGCTGTTTTCCGTACCCGGAGCGTTCACGCCGACCTGCTCGGCCAAGCACCTCCCCGGCTTCATCGAGCACGCCGACGCGCTGCGCGCGGCCGGCGCCGACCGCATCGTCTGCATGGCGGTCAACGATATCTTCGTGATGGATGCCTGGGGCAAGGCCGCGGGCGTCGAGGAAGGCGACGAGAACCGGATCGTCATGGCCGCCGACGGCAACGGCGATTTTGCCCAGGCGCTCGGCCTGGAAATGGACGGACGCGCGTTCGGCATGGGCCTGCGGTCCCAGCGCTTCGCGCTGATCGTCCGCGACGGCGTGGTCGATCAGGTGCTGGTCGAGGCTCCGGGCGAATTCCGGGTCTCCAGCGCCGAGCACGTCCTTTCCGTCCTCGGTTGAATCGCCCCGCCGCGGGACCGCCCCGGTCCCGCGGTGATCACGGCCCGCCCTCAGCCGCCAGGCGGCGTCGTGTAGCGCACCGGATCGACCCCGGTCGGTTCGATCCAGCCCAGCTTGAAGCCTACCCAAAGCCCGATCACGAGCAGCAGCGACAGGCCGATTCGCCAGGTGAGCCTGCGCACGGTGCGGTCGCCTTCACCCTTGTCGTTGACGAGGAAGTAGAAGCTCGAGGCCAGGCTGTAGAGTATGGCCCCCATGAAGGCGAGGATGATGATCTTGATCAGCACGACGGAAGGTCCGGATTCGAGACCCCCGTATCGTACCCGCTGGACGTCGGGCGAATGACAACTCCACGGCGCGGACGGGACAATGCCGGGCCATCGAACGGCGCCTTCGTTCGATCGACCGTCCGGGCGCTGGTCCCGCACATCGCCGCCGCGTTCGTGGTCGGCGCCTGCCTGTGGCTGATGACCTGGCAGCTCGATCGAGCCGACGACAAGCGCGCACGGCTGGCGGAGGTCGCCGACGCGCCGACCCGCCCTCTGGCGGAGCTCGACCCTGCGACGGCCACGCCGACCCGGGTCGCGGGGCGCGGACGCTTCGACGGCGACCGCCAGGTGCTGCTGGACAATCGCGTCTTCAACCGCCAACCGGGCGTGCACGTGCTGACGCCGTGGGTCCTGGACGATGGCCGGATCGTGCTGGTCGATCGCGGATGGGCCGCCTGGCCCGACCGCAGCGCGCCGCGCCCCGACCCGGTCGCGCCGCCGACCGAGCGCATCGCGGGCCTGCTGGTCGATCCGCCCGAGGTCGGCCTGCGGCTCGGCGAAACCGCTCCACTGGATCCCGACGACTGGCCGAACCTGCTCACCTACCACGCCGACGGCCCGTTGCGCGCGGTGTTCGGCGACGCGCTGCTGCCGCAGATCGTGCAGCTGGATCCCGCCCACCCGGGGCACCTGACCGGCGCGGACTGGCCGGTGGTCACCTTCGGGCCCGAACGCCACATCGGCTACGCCGTCCAGTGGGGGTTGATGGCCGCCGTGGTTGCCGCCATCTGGATTGTTCTCACCCTGCGCGCCCGCCGACGCGCGACCACGAGGAAACCGACGACATGAAGGCTCGACTCACGCTGATCCTGCTCTTCGCGCTCTTCCTGGCGCCGATCGTGGTCGCAGTGCTGCTGAATTCGCGCTGGATCGACTGGGAGCCGGCGCCCGAACGCTCGCACGGCGAGCTGCTCGATCCAGTGGTTGCCCTGCCCGCCTTCGAACTCCGCACCGAGGGCGGGGACCGGCTGGAGGCAGCCGACCTGCGCGACCGCTGGATCCTGGTCCAGGTCGAGCCTCGCGGTTGCGACGCGGCCTGCGAGGAACGGGCCTACCTGATGCGCCAGATCCGCGCCGGCCAGAACCGGCACGTGCCCGACATCGCGTTGCTGCTGGTCGTCGCCGTTGCACCGGAAGCCGACGTCGTGGAGCGGATCCGTGCGCTGGATCCGACGTTCCGGATTGTCGCGGGACCCGGCGCCGACGAGCTCCGGCAGACCTTTCCGGGCGCCGCGGACGGCGGTTTCTACATCGTTGATCCCGAGGGAAATATAATGGAGCGCTTCGGCCTCGGGGCCGATCCGACCGGAATCCGCAAGGATCTCCGCCGCCTGTTGACCTGGACCGTTCGAGACTGAAATGACGATGTTCCGCCGCCTCGCCTGGTTCGCGACCGGGCTCGCCCTGATCGTGATCGTCGCCGGCGCCTGGGTGCGCCTGACCGACGCCGGACTCGGCTGCCCGGACTGGCCGGGCTGCTACGGCATGGTCACCTGGCCGAAGACGCCGGAACACATCGAGTCGGCGACGAGCGCGTTCGACGAGTTCTCGGCGTCGCGCGCCGTGGACTCGGGCAAGGCCTTCCGCGAGATGGCACATCGCTACATCGCGGCATTGCTCGGTTTCCTGATCCTGGTCATGGCCGTGATGGCCTGGCGGAATCGCCGCGACCCGTCCCAGCCGGTCGCCCTGCCCAGCGCGCTGCTGGCGCTGGTGATCTTCCAGGGCCTGCTCGGCATGTGGACGGTGACCCTGTTGCTCAAGCCGGCCATCGTCACCGCACACCTCGCCGGCGGCATGGCGACCTTCTCGCTGCTGGTCTGGCTGGCCCTGAAGGTGTCGTCGAACGCTTCACCGCCGCCCAGCCTGCCGGCGCGGGCCGAACACCGCTGGATCTGGTTCGGGTTCGCGGTGGTGGTGATCCAGATCCTGCTCGGCGGCTGGGTCAGCACGAACTACGCGGCCCTGGCCTGCCCCGATTTTCCGACCTGCACCGGGTCGTGGTGGCCCCGAACCGACTTCAGCGAAGGGTTCCGCCTGTGGCGCGGCGTCGGCGTGGACTACGAGGGCGGCGTGCTCGACCAGCACGCGCGGGTGGCGATCCATCTCGCCCACCGCCTGTGGGCCCTGGTCGTGATCGGGGTACTGGGCTGGCTGTTCGCCCGTCTGGTGCGGGTCGAGGACCTGCGCCGTCCGGCCGCCGTGATGCTGGCCGTGCTCGCCGTGCAGGTCGCGCTGGGTGTCTACAACGTGATCGGCGCGCTTCCGCTGCCGAACGCGGTCGCCCACAACGGCGTGGCCGCCCTGCTTCTGGCCAGCCTGATCTTCCTGCTTCATCGCAGCCGCCGACCGACCGTCTGATCGATGTCGGCCGCGACCCGCAAGCTGTCCGCGTTTCTCGGGCTCTGCAAGCTCAAGGTCGTCGCCCTGATCGTGTTCACCGCGGTCGTCGGCATGGCGCTGGCCACCCCCGGCATGATCCCCCTGCAACCGCTGGTCCTTGGCAGCCTCGGCATCGGGCTCGCGGCCGCGTCGGCGGCCGCCCTGAACCACCTGCTCGACCGACGGATCGACGCGCGGATGACGCGGACACGGCACCGGCCGCTACCGAATCGCGCGCTGACCGAGGGCGAGGTCGTCGCCTTCGCGCTGGCCCTGGCCGTGATCTCCATGGTCATGCTGGTCGTCGGCGTCAACTGGCTGACCGCGGTGCTGACCTTCTTCAGCCTGATCGGCTACGCCCTGATCTACACCGTCTGGCTCAAGCGCGCCACGTCGCAGAACATCGTCATCGGCGGGGCCGCGGGTGCGGCACCCCCTGTCCTGGGCTGGGTCGCGGTCACCGGCGAGGTGCACGCCTACGCGCTGATCCTGTTCCTGATCATCTTCGTCTGGACACCGCCGCATTTCTGGGCGCTGGCGATCTACCGGCGCGAAGACTACGCCGGCGTCGGCCTGCCGATGCTGCCGGTGACCCACGGGGTTCCGTTCACCCGCTGGCAGATCCTGTTCTACTCGATCTTCCTGGTCCTGGTCACCCTGCTGCCGTTCCTGACCGGGATGAGCGGATGGGTCTACCTGGCCGGCAGCCTGGTGCTCAATGCCGGCTTCCTCGGCTATGCGATCGCGCTGATGATCAGCCGCAGCGAGCAGCTGCCGATGGCGTTCTTCCACTATTCCGTGATCTACCTGATGGCGCTGTTCGCGATCCTTCTGGTCGATCACTATTTCCATTCCTTCTTCGGGGTTGCCTGAATGTCCAGCATGTCCAGCAAGAGTTCCGCACTCGGCGCTTCGCTGAAAGCGCTCGAGGACCGCGCCGAGTTCGTCGGCCGTCACATCGGTCCGCGCGACGACGATGTCCAGGCGATGCTCGGCACGCTGGGCCTGGAATCGCTCGATGCGTTGATCACCGAGGCCACGCCCGGCAGCATCCGCGCCGAGCGTCCGCTGGACCTGGCCGCTGCGCGGAACGAAGCGCAGGTGCTGGCCCGACTCCGCGACATGGCGGACCGCAACACCGTGCTGCACAGCATGATCGGGCTCGGCTACCACCCGACCCACGTGCCGCCGGTGATCCTGCGCAACGTGCTCGAGAACCCCGGCTGGTACACCGCCTATACGCCTTACCAGGCCGAAATCTCGCAAGGCCGGCTCGAGGGACTGCTGAACTTCCAGCAGGCGGTCATGGACCTGACCGGCATGGGTCTGGCCAACGCCTCGTTGCTCGACGAAGCGACGGCGGCGGCCGAGGCGATGACCATGATGCGCCGCATCGCTCGCAAGAACCCGTCCCAGCGCTTCCTGGTCGACGCCGATGCGCTGCCCCAGACCATCGACGTGATGCGCACCCGCGCCGAACCGCTCGGCATCGACGTCATCGTCTCCGACGACCTCGAACGGGACGCGGCGGCGGGCGACTTCTTCGGCCTGCTCGTCCAGTATCCGGGAGCCGGAGGCCGTCTCGGAAACCCGGAGACCGTGATCGGCCTGGCTCACGAGAACGACGCACTGGCCGCCGTGGCCGCCGACCTGCTTTCGCTGGCGTTGCTCAAGCCGCCGGGCGAGATGGGAGCCGACGTGGTCGTCGGTTCGGCCCAGCGCTTCGGCGTACCGATGGGCTACGGCGGGCCCCACGCGGCGTTCCTCGCGACCCACGAAGATCATCGCCGAAACGTGCCGGGACGCATCATCGGCGTGTCGCGCGACCGTCACGGCGCCCCGGCGCTGCGAATGGCGCTGCAGACCCGCGAGCAGCACATCCGGCGCGAGAAGGCGATGAGCAATATCTGCACCGCGCAGGCGCTGCTCGCGGTGATGGCCGGCTTCTTCGCCGTCTGGCACGGCGCGGATGGCCTGCGCACGATCGCCACGCGGGTCCATCGCCTGACCCGGGTCGCGGCCGCCGCGCTGAAGGCGGCGGGCCTGCCGCCGGTCCATGACGAGTTCTTCGACACGCTCACGCTCGAGGTCGACGACCGGACCCGGGCCGAACGGGTCCAGCGCGCGCTGCGCGCCGGATTCAACCTGCGCACCGACGTCGACGGTCGGCTCGGCATCAGCGTCAACGAGGTGACCACGCGCGAACAGATCGCCGACCTGCTCGAGGCCCTCACCGGCGAACGGCCCGACCTGGACGAACTGGACCGCGGCCTCGACGACCACGCGCCGGCGATTCCCGACCGGCTCGCACGCAGCAGCGATTTCCTGACCCACGAAGTGTTCTCGCGCTACCACTCCGAAACCGAGATGCTGCGCTACCTCAAGCGTCTGGAGAACCGCGACCTGAGCCTGGCCCACGCGATGATTCCGCTGGGTTCCTGCACCATGAAGCTCAATGCCACGGCCGAGATGATCCCGGTGACCTGGCCCGAGTTCGCGGAGCTGCACCCGCTGTGTCCGCGCGACCAGGCCCGTGGTTATCATGCGCTGGTCGATGACCTCGAACGCATGCTGCGCGAGATCACCGGCTTCGACGCGGTCTCGCTGCAACCCAATGCCGGTTCGCAGGGCGAGTACGCCGGCCTGCTGACGATCCGCCGCTACCAGGCCGCCCGAGGCCAGGGCCACCGCGATGTCTGCCTGATCCCGTCGTCCGCGCACGGCACGAACCCGGCCAGCGCGCAGATGGTCGGCTACCGGATCGTGGTCGTCGGCTGCGACGACAGCGGCAACATCGACCGCGACGACTTGAACGCCAAGATCGAGAAGCACCGCGACGAACTGGCCGCGCTGATGATCACCTATCCGTCGACCCACGGCGTGTTCGAGGAAGACGTCATCGCGATCTGCCAGAGCGTTCGTGACGCCGGCGGTCAGGTCTACCTCGACGGCGCCAACATGAACGCCCTGGTCGGCATCTCGCGCGTGGCCGACTATGCCGACGTCTGCCACCTGAACCTGCACAAGACCTTCTGCATCCCGCACGGTGGCGGCGGCCCGGGCGTCGGTCCCATCGGCGTGCGCGAGCACCTGGCCGAGTTCCTGCCCGGTCACGTCAGCGGCGTGCTCGGAGCCGGCGCCGGCACCAACCCGGCGGTGGCGGCCGCGCCCTGGGGCTCGGCCGCGATCCTGCCGATCTCCTGGGCCTACATCGCGCTGATGGGCCGCGACGGGCTGCGGCGCGCCTCCGAGGTCGCCATTCTCAACGCCAACTACATCGCCGAGGGCCTGAAGGATCACTACGACATCCTCTACACGGGCCGCAACGGGCGCATCGCGCACGAGTGCATCGTCGACCTGCGGCCGTTCAAGGAGTCGGCCGGCATCTCCGAGGAAGACGTCGCCAAGCGCCTGATCGACTACGGTTTCCACGCACCGACCATGTCGTGGCCCGTGCCCGGGACGCTGATGATCGAGCCGACCGAGAGCGAATCTCGCGAAGAACTCGATCGCTTCATCGAGGCGATGATCGCCATCCGCGGGGAGATCGATCGGGTCGCCAGCGGCGACTTCGATGCCGACGACAACCCGCTGAAGATGGCGCCGCACACGATCGCCGAACTCAGCGCCGACGACTGGTCGCACGGCTATTCCCGCGAACAGGCCGGCTGGCCGGTCGCGTCCCTGAGGTTGGGCAAGTTCTTCGCCTCGGTCGGCCGCGTCGACAACGTCTACGGCGATCGAAACCTGGTCTGCTCCTGCCCGCCGATGGAGGTCTGGGCCGAGGCCAGCTGAGCGCGCGAAGCGCAGCAAACCGGAATGGAAACGGCCCGGGACATCCCGGGCCGTTTTTCCTGCAGCTCTTCGGCATCGATCCGGCGGCCGGATCGATGTCTCCAGGCGCTAGTCGTCCGAAGGCGAGAAGCTCAGCTCGTCGTCGCGACGCAGCGTGGTGGTCCAGTACGGTTCCATGTCGGCCAGCGACTCGTCGAAACGATCCCACGTCGCTGCGGCCTCTTCCTCGCCGACCGCGTCGACCAGGATGCCGTTGGCGCCCTTCCGGTCCTCGTCCATCGCGGCGAAGTCGTCGAAGTGCTCGACCACGAAGTAGTCGGCCTCCCAGCGGTGGTTGCCGTCCATGTCGTACCAGGTGCCCATGTGCTCGTAGTCCGCGTCCTTCATGTGGCCGACCACTTCGCCGACCACCTCCCGGAAGGCCGCGCCGTCGCCGACGCGGAACTGGTGCAGCTTGACGACCGTGTAGCCCTCCGCGTCACCGCTCCAGTCCGACATCTTCCTGGCGAAGCGGCGCTCGACGCTGTCCATGTGCGGCCAGACCTGCTCGCGGACCACGGACCAGCATTCCTCGCTGGCCGCATCCTGCTCACCCATCTCCGACCACATGTCCATGCGCGACACGATGGTCACGGTGTTGAGTTTGCCGTCGATGGGCCACCACGCGGACCAGGCATTGTCACCCCCCTTCTCCTCGTAGCATTCCATGTAGGCCTTCATGCCGTCGCGAAACTCCATGCCGTGACCCATCGTGACGCCGATCTCGGTCATGGCGATCATGTAGTCGTCGCCGGATTCGTGATTGTCGGCCGCAACCGGCAGGCACCATGTTGCAGCAACCGTCGCGGAAATCGCCGCGGCAAGCACGTTCTTCTGGATGTTCATCTGCTCTCTCCCTGAATTGGATGGGGCGGCAATGCCTGGCGGCTGCGAAGGCACGACGCCACGCCGGCCATCCTGCACTGCCCTCACGGAAAAAGCAAATTTATGTGATGGAGTTCTCGTTTTCCAGGAGGTCAGGACTCCGGCCCATCGAGCGCGTCTTCGGGCGTGGGCTCCGCGATGCCCTCGGCGACCTCCATCGCGTGCAGTCGACGATCGTCGGCCGCGGTCACCCGGAACGTCCAGCCCTCGATGCCGACCGACTCGCCGACTTCCGGCAAGCGCCCGAACTCGGCCACCACCAGCCCGCCGATCGTGTCGAATTCGTCGTCGCTGAACGCGGTACCCAACGCCTCGTTGAAGTCCTCGATCGGGGTCAGCGCCTGGACCTGGAATCGGCCCTCGCCGAGGCGCTGGATGTCCTCCACGGCCTCCGTGTCGTGCTCGTCGTCGATGTCGCCGACGATCTCTTCGAGCACGTCTTCGATGGTGATCAGGCCCGAGACGCCGCCGTATTCGTCGACGACGATGGCCATGTGGTTCTTGTTGACCCGGAACTCGCGCAGCAGCACGTTCAGCCGCTTGGACTCGGGGATGATCACCGGCGCCCGGATCAGGTCGGCCAGGGCCACGTCGCTGTCGCGGCCGACCAGCCGCAGCAGGTCCTTGGCCAGCAGGATGCCCTGGATCTCGTCCTTGTCCTCGCCGACCACAGGGAACCGGGAGTGGCCGGACTCGAGGATGATCGGGAGAATGTCGTCCAGTGAGCTGCCCTGGGACAGCACGACCATCTGGGACCTGGGAATCATGACGTCGCGGACCTGGAGCTCGTCGACCTCCAGCGCGCCTTCGATCATGGCCAGCGTGTCGGATTCGATCAAGCCGCTCTCGGTGGCCTCGCGAATCAGCTCGATCAGGTCGTCCCGGCTCCGCGGTTCGCTGCCGAAGGCGCGCCCGAGGCGCTCCAGCCACGAACGGCCCGCAGAGCCGTTGCTACTGTTGGATGAGTCGTCGTTCATCGAAGGGAAGGTCCACTCTCCTTGTGGGTCAATGGGTCGCTCGCAGGATCGGTCATCGGCCGGGCGCGTCCGCGTCCCGGTACGGGTCGGCGATGCCGAGTTCGGCCAGCAGCTCGCGCTCGACCGTCTCCATACGCTCCGCCTCTTCTTCCTGCATATGGTCGAAGCCGCGCAAGTGCAAGATGCCGTGGATCACCAGATGAGCCCAGTGGTCGGCCGGAGGCTTGCCCTGGTCCCGCGCTTCGCGCGCGATCACGGGAGCGCACAGCACCACGTCGCCGGCCGGCGACGGCAGCTCGACCGCCTCGGGCAGGCCGGGCGGGCGCGAAGCGGGAAAGCTCAGCACGTTGGTCGGCGCATCCTTGCCTCGCCATTCGCGATTCAGCGCGCGGCTTTCGGCCTCGTCGACCACCCGCAGGCAGATCTCGACCTCGGCGCCGCTGTCGGGCAGCGCGGCCGCGGCGAAGCGGACCAGGTCGGCATCGGACGGCACGCCGTCCAGGGCCACGGCGTGCTGGACGTCAATTCCCATCGTCGTCCCTGGCCGCATCGGCCCGTTCGTAGGCCTCGACGATCCGTCGCACGATCGGATGCCGCACCACGTCGCGCGCATCGAAGAAGGTCTGACCGACCCCCTCGACGCCGCGCAGCAGTTCGATCGCCTGCTTCAGGCCGGACAGGGTCTTCGGCGGCAGGTCGATCTGGGTCTGGTCGCCGGTGATCACGGCCCGCGAACCGAAGCCGATCCGGGTCAGGAACATCTTCATCTGTTCCGGCGTGGTGTTCTGCGCCTCGTCGAGGATCACGTAGGCGTCATTGAGCGTGCGGCCGCGCATGTAGGCCAGCGGGGCGACCTCGATGACGTTGCGCTCGATCAATCGGCCGACCTTCTCGAAGCCCATCATCTCGTACAGCGCGTCGTAGAGCGGGCGCAGGTAGGGGTCGACCTTCTGGGCCAGGTCGCCGGGCAGGAACCCGAGCCGCTCCCCGGCCTCGACCGCAGGGCGCACCAGGACGATGCGCTGGACGCGGTCCGACTCCAGTGCATCCACTGCGCAGGCCACCGCGAGGAAGGTCTTGCCGGTTCCGGCCGGGCCGACGCCGAAGTTGATGTCGTGGTTGGCGATCCGCTCCAGGTAGCGCCGCTGGTTCGGGCCGCGCGCCCGGATCAGGCCGCGCTTGGTCCGGATCACGGTCTCCCGCTCGCCGTCCTCGGCCTCGTCCAGGCCCGAGGCCTGCAGGCTGAGATTGACCAGCGCCGGCGTGAGCACCTCGCGCTCGGTCTGCCGGAACAGCTTTCGCAACACGCGACGGGCCGCGCCCGTGGCGTCGGCCTCGCCCTCGATCGCGAACAGGTTGCCGCGCGCGTTGACCGAGACGCCGAGCCGTTTCTCGATCAGGCGCAGGTGCTCGTCGAAGGGCCCGCACAGGTTGGCCAGCCGCTCGTTGTCGGCCGGCTCCAGTTCGAGCGTGACCGGTTGCGTGGACGCGGCCATTCAGGCCACTTCGCGGGCAGGAATGCGCCCGCGCAGGGAGTTCGAAAGCGCCGCGGTGATCTCGACTTCGACGAAGCGACCGATCAGCGAGGCCGGTCCCTGGAAATTGACCACGCGGTTGTTCTCCGTGCGTCCGGCCAGTTCCTTGGGGTCCTTGCGGCTGGGCCCCTCGACCAGCACCCGCTCGGTGCACCCGACCATGGCCTCGGAGATCGCGTGCGCCTGCTCGTTGAGCTGCGCCTGCAGGCGCTGAAGCCGGGCCTTCTTGACCTCCATCGGCACGTTGTCGGGCAGGCTCGCGGCCGGCGTACCCGGGCGGGCCGAGTAGATGAAGCTGAACGACTGGTCGAAGTTCAGGTCGCGGATGAGTTTCATGGTCTGCTCGAAGTCGGTCTCGGTTTCACCCGGGAAGCCGACGATGAAATCCGACGACAGGGAAATGTCCGGCCGCGCCTCGCGCAGCTTGCGGATGCGGTCCTTGTACTCGAGCACCGTGTGACCCCGCTTCATCAGCGCCAGCACCCGGTCCGAGCCGGACTGGACCGGCAAGTGGAGGTAGTTGGCCAGCTTCGGCGTATCGGCATAGGCCTCGACCAGGCGATCGGAGAACTCCACCGGGTGCGAGGTCGTGAAGCGGATCCTCTCGATGCCGTCGAAGGCGGCAACGTAGCGGATCAGCATCGCGAGATCCGCCGTTCCGCCGTCATGGGTCGGACCCAGGTAGGCGTTGACGTTCTGGCCGAGCAGGTTGATCTCGCGCACGCCCTGGGCCTCGAGCTGGGCGATCTCCGCGATCACGTCGTCGAGCGGCCGGCTGACCTCTTCTCCGCGGGTGTAGGGCACCACGCAGAAGGTGCAGTACTTCGAGCAGCCTTCCATGATCGACACGAACGCCGTGGGGCCCTTCGCACCGGGCGGCGGCAGGTGATCGAACTTCTCGATCTCCGGAAAGCTCACGTCGACCGCAGCCCGACCGTCCTCTCGTACACGGTCCAGCATCTGCGGCAGGCGATGGATGGTCTGCGGACCGAACACCAGGTCGACGAACGGCGCGCGCTTGAGGATGCGGTCGCCTTCCTGACTGGCAACGCAGCCGGCGACGCCGATCACGACCCCGGGCCGGGCCTCCTTGAGCGGGCGCCACCGACCCAGCTGGGAAAACACCTTTTCCTGCGCCTTCTCGCGGATCGAGCAGGTATTGACCAGGATGACGTCGGCGGCCGATTCGTCGTCGGTCAGCTCCAGGCCGTGCGACGCCGCCAGCACTTCGGCCATGCGGTCGGAGTCGTACTCGTTCATCTGGCAGCCGTGGGTCTGGATGTAGAGCTTTCCGGCCATTCTCGGTCACTGGGTGAAAGAACCGGGAATTCTAGCAAATTCAGGCCCCTTGCCCCGCAATTGCCCGCGGCTCCCGTGACCGGGCCACCCGGGGCTTCCGGGGTTCCCGGCCGCCCGGCCGCCCGGCCCGCGCTTGCCGGGCCGTGTCGATACGTTGGCACCGGGACTGCTACCGTGCCTCGATCTCATCGCGACCACGATCGACAGGAAACGGCAATGAACGACGACAAGCGGTTCGACGGCGACCGGAAGGATCTGGAGCGCTTCATGGACGGGGTCGTCCAGCGCAACCCGGACGAGAAGGAGTTCCACCAGGCCGTGCACGAGGTCGCCGCCGACGTGCTCCCGTTCATCGCCGAGCACGACCGCTACCAGCGCGGCAAGCTGCTCGAACGGATGACCGAGCCCGACCGGGTCGTCTCGTTCCGGGTCAGCTGGATCGACGACCAGGGCCAACCCCAGGTCCATCGCGGCTGGCGGGTCCAGTTCAACAACGCGATCGGACCCTACAAGGGCGGCCTGCGGTTCGATCCCGGCCTGACCGAGTCGGTGCTGAAGTTCCTCGGCTTCGAGCAATGCTTCAAGAATGCGTTGACCGGCCTGCCGATCGGCGGCGCGAAGGGCGGCGCGAACTTCGACCCCAAGGGCAGGAGCGACGACGAGATCATGCGTTTCTGCCAGGCATTGATGAACCAGCTGGTCCACTACATCGGCCCGAATCGCGACATCCCGGCCGGCGACATCGGTGTCGGCCAGCGCGAGATCGGCTACCTGTTCGGCCAGTACCGCACCCTGACGCGGGAATTCGTCGGTGCGCTGACGGGGAAAGGGGTGTCCTTCGGCGGCTCGGAGTTGCGCACCGAGGCGACCGGCTACGGCGTGCTCTACTTCGTCCAGGACATGCTCGACCGGGCCGACGGCGACCTCGACGGCCAGCGGATCGCGATCTCCGGCGCCGGCAACGTCGCGCTGCACGCTGCCGAGAAGGCGATCGCGCTCGGTGCCCGTGTGGTCACGCTGTCGGACTCCGGCGGCACGATGCACGACGCCGATGGTCTCGAGCGGGAGCAGCTCGAGACCGTCAAGCGAATGAAGCAGGACCGCGGCTGCCGGATCGAACAGGTCGCCGAGAAACTGGGCTGGGACTTCCAGGAAGGCAAGGCGCCGTGGGCCGCCGAATGCGACATCGCCCTGCCCTGCGCGACCCAGAACGAACTCGACGGCGACGATGCGCAAACGTTGATCGACAACGGCTGCCGGCTGGTTGCCGAAGGAGCCAACATGCCCTGCACCGCCGATGCGGTGGAACGCTTCCAGGACGCCGATGTACTCTATGCCCCCGGCAAGGCCGCCAATGCCGGCGGCGTGGCCGTCTCCGGCCTGGAGCGCGCCCAGAACGCCCAGCACCTGGTCTGGACCCGCGACCGCGTCGACGACGAACTGCAGAAGATCATGCGCGACATCCACGACCGCTGCGAGCGTCACGGCGGCGACGGCAACGGCGGCCCGGTCAACTACCGCAAGGGCGCCAACATCGCCGGCTTCGAAAAACTCGCCGATGCGATGATTGCGCAGGGTGTGCTGTAGCGAAGACTCGGAGTTACGTCACGAACGGCTAGAGGATGGGCGCAAAGGCGCGAAGGAGCGAAGGGCGCAAAGCAAGCAATTGATCGCAGCGCTGGGCGAGCCTCGGAGGATATATCCGGGCAAGAGTCCTATGGACATCGAGCGTCCTATTCTCCCAGAAGCGCGGGGATGTGCTGAGAAAAGCTCTGAGCGATATCGACACTCGACAGGCCTCGGCTCAATGAAACAGGCTTTGGGCCGAGATCGAAGTCGGTCGAAAATCGCTTCAAGGTCGCCCAAACTCAGCGCCTCCTCACTTTGAGTGTCCGATCAACTCGCCATCAAACGCCTATCGGCCAGAACCTCGCCGTAGCCCGTCACAGGCGAGCATGAGCGACCGCATTCCAGCGCTTCAGGATCTTCTTTGCGTTCCTTCGTCCCCCTTCGCGCCTTTGCGTCCATCCTCTAAAGGACTCGCGCTCGACCGGCATCGAAGCCTATCCCGGAGGCCAGGTCATTTGTCGGCCGCCGAGCAGATGCAGGTGGATGTGGTAGACCGACTGTCCGCCCTGCTCGTTGCAGTTGAGGTTCAGGCGGTAGCCGTCGTCGGCGATGCCCTCGTCCTTCGCGATCTTCGCCGCGGCGAGGACCATCCGGCCGACCAGTTCGGCATGGTCGGTCTCCAGGTCGTTCAGCGTTGCGATGCGCTTCTTCGGGATGATCAGCACGTGCACCGGCGCCTGGGGCTGGATGTCCCGGAACGCCAGCAGCTCGTCGTCCTCGTAGACGATGTCGGCGGGAATCTCGCGGGCGACGATCTTCTCGAACAGGGTGTCGGACATGGTCGGCTCCTGTGGCGTGGTGGGGTCAATCGGCACCGGGTCGTTCGACCCTGGAAAACGCCTCGAGCACGGCCTCGGCCGCGACGTCCGCGGTCGGCAGGGACGAGGGGTCTTCGGCCGGCCACACGCGGGACCGCAGCGGACTGTAGAACGCGCCGGGGTCGTAGGTGCCTACGGCCGGGCCGGTCTTGCGGCACTCGGCGGCCAGCGTGGCGGCCAGCGCCCGAACGCCCGACTGCGCGACGCCGTAGGCGGCCCAGTACGCGCCGGCGCGGGCCTCCGGGTCGTCGACGACGAAGAGCACGCGGCTGTCCTCGGTGCCGCGCAACAGCGGCAGCAGCGCGCGGGTCAGAAGCATCGGGCCGGTCAGGCCGGCCTGCAGTTCCTGCATCCACTCGTCGGGCGGCAGGTGTTCGATCGGTCGCAGGCCCTTGAACTCGGCGGCGGCGTGGATCACGCCATCGAGCCGTCCGAACTCGCCGGTCAGCGACTCGGCCAGTTCGGCGTAGTGATCGGGACCGGCGCCGGCCAGGTCCAGCGGCACGCAGAGCGGCGCGCGGCCGTCGGCGGCGAGCTCGTCGTGGAGCTTCTCCAGCTTGCGACGGTTCTTGTCCAGCGCGATGCAGTCGGTGCCGGCGGCGAGCAGGCGGCGGACCAGCGCCGAACCCAGTGCCCCGGCCGCGCCGGTGACCAGGACGGCGCCTGCGGTCGTGTCGTTCATCGAGACGGCTTCCTTGTACTGCTGAAAGATTCGCCCCATAGTATCGCTGTGCTGCCGTCGACTCGAAACATTCGGCGGCCATCTCCCGACCTGCAGACGCCCGCCATGCCGTTCTACGAGTACTGCCACGACGCCGCGAACGACCACGCCGGGCCCGGCTGCAAGCACTGCCGGGACGGGTTCACGGTGCTGGAGAAACTTTCGGCGGAGCCGCTGGACGCCTGCCCGGGCTGCGGCGGGCCGGTCCGGCGCGTGATCTCCGCGCCGCAGGTGGTGTCCGGCAAGGCGCACATGCACCGGCCCGACAACATCGAGAAACACGGCTTCACCCAGTACAGGAAGATCGGCAAGGGCGTCTACGAGAAGACCGCGGGCAAGGGGCCCGGCATCATCACCGACGATTGAGCCGCGGACCTGCCGGGCGGACGGTCTGCCGGCTCAGCCGTGGCGCAGCGCCTGGCGGCCGGGCGTGGCCAGCGGCGGCACCAGCACCACCCAGGCCATCACCGCGACACCGATCGACCACAGGGTGACGCCCGCGTCCAGCAGCAGGCCCAGGGCGATCGGACCCAGCGCGGTCGAGACCACCATCAGGGCCATGAACACACCGCGGACCAGGCCGAGCTGGCGGGTGCCGTACAGTTCGACCCAGACCGCGGCGGCCAGCACGCTGTTGATCCCGGCGGTGAGGCCCAGCCCGATGAACATCGCCCACAGCGAAGGAACCTGCGTCAGGCCGCCGAGCCCCAGCAGCGCGAGGCCGAGCGGCAGCAGCTGGACCCGCAGCAGCGGGCGCGCGCCGAACCGGTCGATCAGGCGGCCGGCCGCAAACGAGGCGAGGAACTGGCACGCGGCGAACGCCATGAACCCGCGACCGACCAGCAGCATCGACCAGTCCTGCCGGTCCGCGATCGCGGCCTGGTGCAGGAACAGCGCCGTGACCACCACCGGCGGCACCAGAACGATCAGGAGAACGCGCAGGAAATTGGTGTCGATCAGCAAGCCCGCTCGGCCGACGCGAGGCGGCGCGGTGGTGTCCTCCGGCGCACGTGCGTCCGGACCCTCTGCCGATGGATCGCCGACCAGCGGCCGGCCCAGCGCGTACAGGCCCGGCCCGATCAGCAGCGCCGCGGCGACCGCCAGGCTCCACCAGACGTCGCGCCAGCCCAGCGAATCGAGCGCCAGCGCGACCAGCGACGGGAACAGCGCTTCGCCGAGAATGAAGCCGTAGCTGGCCATCGCCAGGGCGCGACCCCGGCGGGCGGTCGCGAAACGCCCGGCCGCGACCACCGCCAGGTGACCGAGCAGCCCCTGGCCGGCGAGCCGCAACAGGAACAGGCCGACCGCGAAGCCCAGCGGTTCGGCCGAACCGGCGACGGTCGCCGCCCCGGCGGCCAGCAGCAGGGCCACGCCCAACGCGGCCCGCTTCAGCGCGACGTGGTCGGCCAGACCGCCGACCCAGAACATCAGCAGGCCGCTGGCCAGCGTTGCGGTCGAGTACAGCGTGCCGAACGCCGCGTCGCTCAGGCCGAAGGCCGAACGGAATTCGCCGCCGAACAGGCCGATGAAGAAGGTCTGGCCGACGCTGGAGCACAGCGCCGCGGCCAGCGCGAAGCGACCGGCGGGCGGGATGCCGCGCGGCGCGGCCGGTTCGGAATCGAGAGACATGGACAGCGATATCGTCGGATTGGGCCGCCAGCCTAGCCGATCGCGGCCGCGCCGACGCGTGCTCGCCCGACCCTGGGCTATGATCCGCGCCAGGTACGTCCCTGCGAGAACCGACATGACCCGGAGCACGAATCGATCCACCAACGAAGTCCGACCGACGGCGCTGGCCGCGCTTGCCGCCCTGCTCGCCGTGCTGCTCGTGGTCGGCCCGACCCGGGCCGAGACGCTGCGCACCGAGTACCAGCCGATCGAGCTCGAGGCCGTCGCCGAGGGCCTGAACCACCCCTGGGGCATGGCCTTCCTGCCGGACGGCGAGCTGCTCGTCACCGAACGCGGCGGTCGGCTGCTGCGCGTTGCCCCGGACGGGAGCATGTCCGAGATTGCCGGCGTCCCCGAGGTGGCCGCGAGAGGCCAGGGCGGGCTGCTCGACGTCGCCCTGCACCCGGACTTCGAACAGGACGGGAACGGCTGGGTCTACTTCACCTGGTCGCAGGCCGGCCCGGACGGGGTGAATTCAGCGACGACGCTGTCCAGGGGCCGCCTGGATGGTGACGTACTCGTCGACGTCGAACAGGTATTCATCCAGGATCGCTTCTCGACCCCCGGTCGCCACTACGCCGGCCGCCTGGCCTGGCTGCCCGACGGTACGCTGTTGCTGAGCATCGGCGACCGCGGCGCCGAACCGCGCCGGGCCCAGGACCTGGCCGACCACGCCGGCAAGCTGCTCCGCCTGAATGCCGACGGCACGGTGCCCGCCGACAACCCCTTCGTCGATCGCGACGACGACGCCGCCGAGGTCTGGACCTACGGCAATCGCAACATCCAGGGCCTGGTCGTCCATCCAACGACCGGCGAGGTCTGGTCCGTCGAGCACGGTCCGCGCGGCGGCGACGAACTGAACCGCATGGAGCCCGGCAGCAACTACGGCTGGCCAGTGGTGTCGCTCGGCCGCGACTACCGCACCGGAGAACGATTCCTCGAGGACACGCAACGATCGATGGACGGCGTCGTCGACCCGTACATCGACTGGACTCCGGGCCTGCATCCGTCGGGCCTGGTGGTGCTGACCGACGACACCTTCCCGGCCTGGCAGGGCAACTTCCTGGCCGGCGGTCTGGCCACCGAGCAGGTGCGCCGGATCGTGTTCGAGGACGGCGAGGTGGTCCACGAGGAGCGCCTGATCCAGGGCAAGGTCGGCCGCGTGCGCGACCTGGAGATCGGTCCCGAAGGCTTCGTCTACCTGGTGACCGATAACGGCGAGAACGCCGACGGCGTCTGGCGGATTCGCCCGGCAGATTGATCGGCTGATCGATCGGCGCGGCCACCGGCGCTGCGATCCGCAGCCGGGCCGCGCCCGCTCCGGATCAGGCCGCGTCGGGGCCGCGACCGATCCAGGGTTCGAAGGGCCAGTCCGAGCCGCTGCGCATAGCCTCCAGCGCCTGCCGCTCGCGCGTTTCGATCGTCTCGACGAACGTGTCCGCCCGGTCGCCCATCACCGCGAACGCGTCGAGACCTTCCATCAGGAACGCCTGGAGTCGTCCCACACCGGCCGCCTCGGCCGGTGCACGCATCCAGCGCACCAGGCGCCGGATCATCTTCTTCTGCACCGTCTCGGCCAGCAGCCGGCCGAGACTGCCGATCAATGCGATCTGCTCCTCGCGGTCCTGCCAGGCCCCCAGTTCGCGGTAGGCGCGTGCGTACTCCGGCTGGTCGAGGTCGGCGGCCAGGTGGCCGGCCAGGCGCGCATCGAGGTCCAGGCTCATCCACTGCAGGCGCATCGCCTCGCCTACGGCGAACAGCAGGTGGTCGGGCAGGAAGCGGCGCATGATCGGGACCACGCGCTCGAGCTGGCGATCGCGCTCGCGCATGTCCTTGCCGCCGTAGAGCTCGTCGAGAAAGAACACGCACGCGTCGCGGAAACGCTCCTGGCCAGCCAGGTCGGCGTAGGTCGCATCGAGCCGTGCCCGCTGCCAGCGCTGCAGGCGCTCGAGCACGGGATCGTCGGCCGGCAGCCGGTCGAGCAGGTCCAGGCTCCGACGGACCTGTTCGGCGAGGTGCTCGGCGCCGCTGACGCCGGCTCCGGAATCCCCTTGCGCGTCGCTCATGCGTCCAGTGCGCGGATCGCGTCGACCAGCTCCGCGCGGCTGCGCCGGAACACCGCGACCGCCTCGACGTGGGCGTATCGGACCACGTGCCCCGCGTCGAGCAGGAACACCCCCCGCTTCATGCCGAGCAGGCCCTTGCAGCCGTATGCCTCCGCAACCTCCAGCCCGGTGTCGCTCAGCAGGGTGAAGGGCAGATCGTGGGTCGCCCGGAAGGCGCGGTGCGAATCCGCGTCGTCGGCGCTGATGCCGACGACCTCGACGTCCAGCCCCGCGAACTCCTCGAGCCCGTCGCGGTACTCGCAGAGCTGGCGCGTGCAGACGGGCGTGCCGTCTCCGGGATAGAACACCAGCAACAGACGCTTCCCGGCATGGTCGGCGAGCCGCCACCGGCCTCCGTCCTGGTCGGGCAGTGCGAAGTCGGGGGCCGGTTGGCCGGGTCGAAGGGACATGCACGCATCCTCGGAAGACTCGGGGCTGAAGCATAGCAACGCCGACGCATTGCGCGCGTACGCGCCGGGTCCGGCGTTACAATGCCTGCGATGACAAGGAACGAATCCGTATGCTGACGCTGAACCCCGCCGGACGGAAACGCAAGGGCCGCAAGGTACCGAAGATCGGCCTCGCGCTGGCCGGCGGCGGTCCGCTGGGCGCGATCTACGAGCTCGGCGCGCTGCAGGCGGTCAACGAGGGCATTTCCGGCCTGCGGCTGCACCAGCTCGACAACTACGTCGGCGTCAGCGCGGGCGCTTTCCTGGCGGCCAGCCTCGCCAACCAGGTGACCACCAGCCAGATGTGCCGGGTGTTCCTGGGCGCGCCCGGCGCCGAGTTCACCTTCGAACCCGAATCATTCCTGCGACCGGCCTTCGGCGAACTCGGCGGCCGTGCCCGAAACACTCCGGGAGCGATCTGGGGCCTGATCACCGAGGCGATCCGCCACCCGACCCGGATCGGCCGCCTGGAATCCATGGGCGACCTGGCCCGGGTCCTGCCGACCGGCCTGTTCGACAACGAGACCATCCACAACTTCGTCGCGCGCGTGCTCGACCGGCCCGGACGGACCAACAACTTCCGCGAGCTCGACACGACCCTGCGCGTCGTCGCGATGGACCTCAACACCGGCGCCGCCGTGCGCTTCGGCGAGCCGGGCCTCGACGACGTGCCGATCTCGCGCGCGGTCCAGGCCTCGGCGGCCCTGCCCGGCCTGTACCCCCCGGTCCGGATCAAGGATCGCTACTACGTCGACGGCGCGCTGCGCCGCACGCTGCACGCTTCGGTCGCGCTCAACGACGGCGTCGACCTGCTGATCGGGGTCAATCCGCTGGTGCCCTTCGATGCCGCGCAGGACCCGGAACGGATGCAGATCGACCAGGAGCGGATGATCGAAGGCGGCCTGCCGCTGGTGCTCGCGCAGACCTTCCGCGCACTGATCCAGTCGCGGATGCAGATCGGCATCTCCAAGTACGGGAGCCAGTTCCCGGAATCCTCGATCCTGCTGGTCGAGCCCGACCGGCACGACGAACGGCTGTTCTTCACCAACATGTTCAGCTACTCCAGCCGCAGCGACCTGGCCGAGCACGCCTACCAGCACACGCGCCGCGAACTTCTCGCGCGCGCGGACGACCTCGAGGCGTTCCTGGACCCCTACGGCCTCGGCCCGGACCGCGACGCGCTCGCCGAGGAGCGCTCGCTGAAGACCAGCCTGGCCCAGGAACCGCCCTACCTCGCCCCGCTGGGCAACAGCCTCGCGCGCAATCTCGACCGCCTGGATCGCCTGCTCGAAGATCTCTGACTCCGGCCCGGCCGCGCCGCGACCGCGGTCTCGCCTCCAGAAACGAAAAGGCCCGGGACGACCCGGGCCTTTTTTTGTCGCATGGAGCGTTACCTCAGCTCTCGAAGCCGTCGGAGAAGATGTGCTCGGTCGCGCAGCTCTGGACGCGGATGTCGTCGATCCACCAACCCGGGTGGGCCACCGACGAATCGGTCGCCAGCCGGAAGCGAAGCTGGACGGTCTGGCCGGCCCAGGCGCTGACGTCGACCACGGAGTTCATCCACTCCTGCGGGTCGCCGCACCAGGCATCCAGACCGGCGGCGGGGTTCGAGAACCCGCCGTCCATCGGCCCGTCGTACGGATCGGTCAGCATGTTCGCATCCGCCACCGGGTTCCAGTTCGCCCCGCCGTCGGTGCTGATTTCCAGCAGGCCGCCGTCGTAGCAGCCCGAACCGCTGTCCTCCATTTCCTGCCGGTTCCAGAACTGGAACGTGTGGGCCGAGGTCCCCGAGGGCAGCGCGATCGGCGGCGAAGTCAGCAACTGGTCGCTGACCTGGGGCACGTCATCGCCGTGCCAGGCCTGGACGCCGCTGTTGACCTGTGCGCCCTGCAGCACCCACGTGCTGCCCGTGCCGCCCGTGGTCCAGCCGTTGGCGCCGGACTCGAAGTCCTCGACCAGGTGGGTCTGGACCGTGCTGCCGATCGAGCAGTCGCCGGGCAGCGCCACGGTGGTGAAGGACCGCGTCGACGACACTGCGCCGCCGCACTGGTTGGCGGTGGACACGCGCCAGTACAGCACCGTGTTGCTGGGCAGCGGAGAGGTCACGACCGAGGTCGCGTCGGTGGTCGCGGAGAACACGATGGTGCCGAAGCCGGAATCATCCGAGACCTCGACCGTGTAGGTGGCCGCCTGGGCCGCGGCGCTCCATTCCAGCGTGACCTGCTGCGGCACGTTGGTCGCACCGTCGGCAGGCGAGGTCAAACCGGCGGTGCCGGCTGCCTGGGTGAACACCGCAAGCCCCAGGTCCACGCTGCGGCTGGTCGCCCCGCTCGTGCCCTCGACCGTGACCGTGTAATCGCCCGGCGCGGCCGAGCCGGTGTTGCCGATCGTCAGCGTGGACGAGCCCGGCGGGTTGACCGGGTTCGTCGTGAACGTCGCGGTGGTGCCGGCCGGCTGACCGGACGCGGTCAGCGCCACGGGGCTGCTGAAGCCGAGCACGGAGCCGACATCGAGGTCGAAGTCGGCCGTGTCCGGGGTGCAGATGGCCGCGTCGGTGGGTGTCGAGGCCAGCGTGAAGGTCGGCTCCTGCACGCAGTTGTAGCAGACCAGAGCGAAGTCCTGGTCGGTTCCATCGCCGACGTTCGGTACGCCGTCGCCGGCGATGTTGAACGCCGAGACGGTCACGGTCAGCGCCGACACGGCGCCGGCATCGAAGAACACGGCCTCGTAGTTGTTGGCGCTGTCGGCGCTGCCGCCGGTCACGCTCCACTGGCCGTTGAAGACGTTGCCGAGGTAGGTCTGACCACCGGCCTCCACCGACAGGTTCAAGTCGTTGACCTGCGGACTGGTGCCGATCGCGCCGGCCTGGTCGGTGTAGACCATCATCACCCGGACCGGGCGGGCCGGATCGGCGGCCGAGACGGTCATGTCCCAGGTCTCGCCCGTGTTGTCGAGCAGCACCTCCTGGTTGACCACCACCTTCAGCGCGTCGTCGAACATCAGGCCCATGTTGGGCATGCCGTAGCCCTGCACGTTGCTCGGCAGCGTGTCGTTGGCGGACACGCCGGTCAGGTAGGTCGGATGGGCCAGGATGTAGGCCTTGAGCAGGGCCGGGCTGGGGTCGGCCAGCGGCCCGGCGTTGGCCGGCAGGATGCCGGCCGCGTTCTCGAGCCACCACCAGACCAGCGACGTCACGCCGGCCACGGCCGGGGTCGAGTGGCTGGTGCCGCTCGAGGCGGCGAACACGGACTGGCTGCCGGGGCGGAACTGGTCGCAGACGGATCCGCCGTTGTAGTTGCCGCTGGTGCTGGCGGTGCCCTGGATATGGGTTCCCGGGGCGATCGTCTCCGGCTTGACGCGGCCGCCGGGCGACGGACCGCGGCTGGAAAAGCCGATCACGTCCATCGCGTTGTCCGCGCCGCTCGGCCCGACCGCGCAGCCGTCGGTCCAGTTGCCGTCCTCGTCGCTGGGCCGGTCATTTTCCGACGCGCCGACCGTGAGCATGTTCTTGCCGTTGCCGGGCGTGCCGACCGTGCCGGTGCCGGGGCCGGAATTGCCGGCCGCGAACAGCACCATCAGTTCCTGATTCAGCGGTGCCGTGGGGTCGGCGTCCCGGACGCCCGCGTCGTACGCCTGCGAGCCGTCATCGTAGGATCCGGCGCAGCCCGAGCAGCCCCAGGAGTTGGTGCTGATCCGGGCGCCCTGCTGCCAGGTGTGCTGGATCGTGCCCGTGTCCGTGCCGCCACAGGCCGAGAGATCGAAGCCCGGGGCGAAGATCCGCGTGCTCGCCAGCGAGGCCCAGGGGTTGACGCCCTGGCCGCGCTGGAAGCCGTTCGGGTCCTCGAACGGAAAGCCCGTGCGCTCGTCGTAGCCGCCGACGATGCTGGTGTTGATGTGGCCGTGGCCGCCGGTACTCTCCCCGCTGGGTACGCTGTGGCAGCTGGTGACGAACTGCAGCCGCGACGGGTTCGCCGCGTCGCCGCCGACGTGCAGCGTCGGGTCGCCGCTGGCGGCCGTGCCGTTGCCGACCCCGTCATCGACGATCACGACCACAGGATAGTCGGCCGCGGACGTCGAAAACCCGAGTCCGCCGAGCCAGGCGAGGTAGCCGGTGCCCGAGGGGCCGGTCATTCCGCCGTCGAAGTTGCCGGCGACGATCTGGTTCTGGACTTCGTCCATCAGCTGTCGCGGCAGGACTTCCTCGACCCAGTACACGTCGGGACGGCCGGCGATCGACTGCAGGTCGTCGACCCGGACGTCGTAGCGCGCGTTCTGGAACCCCATGATCGGGGACCAGTCGACGTGCTTGCGGACCGCGAGATCGTCGAGGAACCGCTCCGTATCGGCCGAGCCGGCATGCCGGACCATCTGGATCGTGACGGGAATGACTGTCCCGCCTTCGCTCGTGCGCTTGTCGAAGCGACCGCGGGCGGCCGGCCCCAGCTTGAAGAAATCGGGATAGGGCTGGCTGAACTGAAGCACCGAGCGCCGGGCGGCCATCGCGTCCAGCGCCGCGCGCGCATCCGCGCCGGCCCAGACCAGGTAGCCGTAGTTGGCCACGTAGTGCACGGGTACGGCGCCGGTGGCGCGCACCTCGTCGAGCCAGGCCTGCTGGACCGGTCCGACGAACTGGACCATCTGCAGCGCCTCGCCCTGCGGCGCCCGGGTCGGCCAGCCGGCCGGAACGCGAATCGCGTCGGCCTGGGTGTCGAAGGGCTGTGCATCGAACAGCAACCGATTCGCCTCGGGCAGAGGCTGGACGCCGCGCGGAAGGCCCTCGATGCGCCATGCCCGGAATTCGTCCTCCGGCATCGCGAACAGCGCGTAATCGCCGTAGTCGGCCACGCTTCGAAGCGCGCTGCCGGCCGGCGCCCGCGTGGACGCCGGTGCGGTGAACTTGATTTCAGCGGCGGCTGCGCCGGCGGAAACGAAGGCGTCGCACGCGAATTGCGCGGAAAGGGCCGCGGCGATCAATGCGCCGCGAAGCAGTGAACGATGCATGGAGACTCCCCTGGGGTTCTGATCCCTTGGTTGGCTGGTTCCCTGACAGGTCGCCGGCACGCACCGGCGTTGCGACCAGTATAGGCAGCCCCGGGGGCGGTTCGCAATCGGGCCGCCCCTCCGCCCCTGCCCGTGCGACGCCGGCGGACGGGCGGGAAGTACAACGGCGGGAAAAGACGCCGGCACGTGGAGCGACCGTCGGCCTCCTGTGCCGGCGATTCGGTAACGGTCGCCGGACCGGCGACCGGAATCGGCAGGGGATCAGCCGGCCCGGTCGACCCGCCGGCGCAGATTGCGAGCATGGCGCCACAGAACCAGTGCCGCGAGCGGTCCGACCGACGGAAGCCGCTGCTTCATGGCGCGACCGGGGCGCCGGACGATCCGGCGACCGAGGCGCGCGTCCAGCCCCGCGTGAAGCACCGCGTGCCGATGTCGCCACGCTGCGGTCGGGGCCATCGATGCCTCGGCACGCGTCATCTCGGTCACGGCCTGCCCGGCCATCCAGGCCAGCAGGGCGCGGGTCCGGTGCGACTGCTCGCCGGCCGCCACCTGCTGGCGCGTGACCTGGAACTCGGCCTGCAACTCCAGCGGCACCAGCCATCGCTGCTGGCGGGCGTCCAGCACCAGGTCACGGACCATCCGGACGCGGTAGGCGCCGGCGGTCAGCGCGACCAGCGGTTCGGCGACGGTCTGCTCGGGCGCGTCCGGCTCGACCAGCCGCGCCTCGGCCCGCGCCGCGGGGCCGGCCAGGGCCCGGGCATGGGCGTCGAAGGCGGCCACGGTTTCGAAGCGGGGTGCGTCCAGGGTGGTCTCGACCGCCTCGACCAGGCGAAGCAGTTCGGCGACGACCTGCGGGGCCGCCGCGCCGGTCGCGCTCAGTGCTTGAAGCGCGGGATGCGGCAGGTGCTCGGTCAAGGCCTGGCGCCACCACCCGAGCTTGCGCCGCCCGACGTCGCTGTCGGACACCTCGCCGGGCACACGGGCGATCTCGCCGATCACCGAGCGCAGCGCGAGCAGCGGATCGCGCAGCGCCTCGGCCGCATAGGGCCGGCTCAGGGTCAGCGGATTGCCGGGGACCAGCAGCCGCTCGGCGCACCAGGCCAGCGGCCGGGAGTCTCTCGAATCCGTCTCCGGCCCGTCAGTGGACGCTGCCGCCATCGGGGGCCTCCGGGTCTTCGCTGAGCAGCAGCCGCTCGAGGTCGAGCCGGTCGAAGTGGTAGGCCTGGTTGCAGAACTGGCAGTCGACGTCGACCTCGCCCTGGGTGGCGACGATTTCTCGCAGTTCGTCTTCGCCGAGGCCGCGCAGAACCGAAGCGACGCGTTCGCGGGTGCACGGGCACTCGAAGCGCAACGGGCGGGCCGGGAACAAGCGCCGCTGCTCTTCATGGAACAGGCGGTGCAGCAGGGTCTCGGCGTCCAGTTCGAGCAGTTCCCCTGGCGCCAGGGTTTCCAGCAGTGTGCCGGCCCGTGTCCAGCCATCGGGATCTCGCGCGTCGCCGGGCAGCTTCTGCAACATCACCCCGGCCGCGCGGACGCCGTCGACGGCCAGCAGGATTCGCGTCTCCAGCTGTTCGGACTGCTCGAAATAGCCCTCGATGGCCGAGGCCATGCCGCCCCCCGCCATGGGCACGATGCCCTGGTAGGTCTGGCCGCGGTCCGACGGCTCCAGCGTCATGGTCAGCACGCCGTCCTCGGCCAGTTCCCTGAGGTCGGCGGTTGCCGGGACGGGGTCGGCATTCACGCGTGCCAGACCCCGCAGCCCACCGTCGTCGGTACAGTCGGCCATCAGCAGCGTCAGCGGACCGGCACTGCGAAGCTGCAGGCTGATCCGGCCGCGGAACTTGATGCCGCTGGAGCACAGGGCGGTCACGACCAGCGTTTCGGCCAGCAGTCGGGCGATGGACGGCGCGTAGGCACCGCGCTCGAGCACATCGGCCAGCGTCCGTTCGAGACGAACGACCACGCAGCGCGCGTTGGCGTCCTCGAGCAGCACGCGCTGGAGATGGTCGCCGCTGGCGTCGAGCAAGGCGTCGTCCGCCTCCGGATCGCGGTTCGAGTCCCGGTCCGACCCGCTCATGCCGCACCCCCGGGCTGCAGTTCGGCCAGGCCGGCCAGGAGTTCGATCGGCCGCTCGACCAGCAGGTCGGCGCGCCACTGCCGTGGATCTTCGTCCCGGCCCAGGTAGCCCCAGGCCGCGGCCACGGTCCGGCAGCCGGCCGCGCGGCCGGCCTGCACGTCGCGCTCGTCATCGCCGACCATCACCGTGTCGCCGGGCGCCACGTCGAGCCGCCGGCAGGCCTCGAGGATCGGGTCGGGTGCCGGCTTGGCGCGCGGCGACGTGTCTCCGGCGATCACGCAGCCGATCCGATCGGCCCAGCCGGCCTGCTCGATCACAGGTCGAGCCAGGCGCTCGATCTTGTTCGTGACCACCCCCAGCTGCAGGCCCATCGCGCCGAGGCGGTCGAGCAGATCCTCGACACCCTCGTAGGCCCTGCTGGCTTCCCAGCAGTGCGCCTGGTAGTCGTCGAGATAGGTGGCCCGCCACGCATCGCGCTCGTGCTCGTCGAGTTCCGGCATGCCGGCCTGCATCAAGGCCACCGCGCCCCGCCCGGCCAGCGGTGGGAGGTGCGTCAGGTCGATCTCCGCCAGGCCCAGGCGCCGGCGCAGGCGAGCCACCGCCGCGACCAGGTCCGGCGCGGTGTCGGCCAGCGTGCCGTCGAGATCGAACAGCACCGCCCGGATCGACGACGAGACCATCAATTCGAACTCCTCATGCGTCGGGCTTGCGGGCGTGCAGCAGGTAGTTGACCCTCGGCCGGTGGTCGATTCGCACGCTGTGCGAGAACGGGTTGTAGTGCATCCCGGCGATCTCGATCACGTCGCCGCCCGCCGCGCGCACGAAACCCGCCAGCTCGGAGGGCCGGATCAACCGGTCGTAGCGATGGGTGCCCTTCGGCAGCAGGCCCAGCACGTACTCCGCCCCGACGATGGCAGCCACCCAGGCCAGCGGCGTGCGGTTGATGGTGCTGAAGAACAGGTCGCCGCCGGGCCGGGCCAGCGTGAGACAGGCCTCGACGACGCTGGCCGGGTCGGGAACGTGCTCGAGCATTTCGAGGCAGGTCACGACGTCGTACGCGCCGGCCGACTCGACCGCCAGCTGCTCGGCCGTGGCTTCGCGGTAGTCGATCTCCAATCCCGACTCCATCCGGTGCAGCTCGGCCACCTGCAGCGCCTTGCCGGCGCGATCCACGCCGGTCACCTTCGCGCCGCGCCGGGCCATCGCCTCGGTCAGCAGCCCGCCGCCACAGCCGATATCGACCAAGGAGCGGCCGGAAACGCCGGCGCGCTCGTCGATCCAGTCGGCCCTTGGCCCGTTGATGTCGTGCAGGGGGCGAAACTCGCCTTGCGGGTCCCACCAGCGCGAGGCCAGGCCGTCGAAGGCCTGCGTCTCGCGCGGATCGACGTTTTCCGATGCAACGTTCTCGGATGCATCGTTTTCGGCTACGACGTCGCCGGACGGAGTCGCCGTCGGATCCGGGGTCTTGTCGGTCACGTTCGGTGCCTCCTGGATTTCAGTGTCGAGGGAGTCCTGCGAACAGGGCGCAGGCCGTGGCCGCGTGCCTGGCGCATGTCGATCAGTCCGCCGGCGTTTCGGCGATGCGCTGTCGCCAGCGCGCCGTTCGGGCCAGCAGCCCGTCTTCGTCCAGCGTGGTCAGCTGCCGGTCGTCGAGCAGCCTGCGCCCGGCGACCCAGACGTCGGTGACCTGGCTTCGGGGCGCGGCGAACACCAGCTGCGAAATCACGTTGTGCACCGGCTGCGTCTCGATCGCGTCGAGCCGGATCGCGGCCAGGTCGGCCTGCTTGCCCGGCTCGATGCTGCCGATCCGATCATCCATGCCCAGCGCCTTCGCCCCGTGAATCGTGGCCATCGACAGCGCCCGCGCCGCCGGCACGGCCTCCGGATCACCGCTGGTGCCCTTGGCCAGCAGCGAGGCCAGCCGCATTTCGGCCAGCAGGTCCAGGTCGTTGTTGCTGGCCGCGCTGTCGGTGCCCAGGCAGACGTTGGCTCCGGCACGGTCGAGTCGGGCCACGGGGCAGATGCCGCTGGCCAGCTTCAGATTGGAGTCCGGGCAATGAAGGATGTGCACGCCGGCCCGCGCGACCCGCTCGACGTCCGACGGCGTGAGCTGGGTCATGTGCACCGCCAGCAGGCGCGGCCCGAGCAGGCCCAGCTTGTCGAGCCTGTCCAGCGGGTGCAGCCCGTACTCGCGGCGGCTGGACTCGATCTCGTCGGCCGCCTCGAGCAGGTGCAGGTGGATCGTCAGGTCGAGCTCCTCGGCCAGGGTCCGGATTCGCTCGAAGGCGGCATCGTCGACCGAGTACGGCGCGTGCGGCACGAAGCTGAGCCCGATCAGCGCCTCGCCGACGAAGCGTTCATGCACCTCGAGGCCGCGCCGGAAGTACTCGTCGGTGGTCTGGGCCCACGCAGTCGGAAAGCGGATCATCGGCATGCCGACCACGGCCCGCATGCCGGTGCGGATCGCGACCTCGGCGGTCACGTCGGGAAAGAAGTAGTTGTCGTTGAAGGTCGTGGTGCCGCCCCGGACCATTTCGGCGATCGCCAGTTCGGTCCCGGCACGCACGTAGTCCGGTCCCATCAGGCGACCCTCGACGGGCCAGATGTGGTCCTCGAGCCAGCGCATCAGCGGAAGGTCGTCGGCCAGCCCCCGCAGCAGCGCCATCGCGCTGTGCGTGTGCATGTTGACCAGGCCCGGAATCAGCGCACGGCCGGCCAGCTCGACGCGGTCGATGCCCGCGTGGCTGGACTCGAGGTCGTCGACCGGGACCAGGGCGGCGATCCGGCCGTCTTCGACGACCACCGCCGTCCGGGTCATCACCCGGCCTTCGGGGACGACCGGGACGACCCAGTCGGGCAGCAGCGCGACCGGGCTGGCGTCCATCACTCCTTGACTCGCGACACGTACTCACCGGTGCGGGTGTCGATGCGCAGCACCTCGCCCTCGTTGATGAACAGCGGCACGCGCACGGTGGCGCCGGTCTCCATCTCGGCCGGCTTGCCGCCGCCGCCGGAGGTGTCGCCGCGCACGCCGGGATCGGTCTGGACGACCTTCAGCTCGACGAAGTTCGGCGGCATCACGGTGATCGGCTCACCGTTGAACAGCGTGATCTGGCAGCGGTCCTCTTCCTTCAGCCACTTGGCGCTGTCGCCGACCGTGACTGCATCGGCGGCCAACTGCTCGAAGCTGTCCGGGTCCATGAAGTGCCAGAACTCGCCGTCGCTGTAGAGGTACTGCACTTCCTTCTCGAACACGTCGGCGCTCTCGACCGACTCGTTCGACTTGATGGTCTTCTCGACCACCCGGCCGGTCTTCAGGTTGCGCACGCGAATCCGGGTGAAGGCCTGGCCCTTGCCGGGCTTCACGAATTCCGTGTCCATGATGTTGTGCGGGTCGCCGTCGAACAGCACCTTGAGGCCGTTCTTGAGGTCGTTCGCTCCGTAGTTCGCCATGTCGTCTCCAGTTCGGTAGCGGTCGGTCTCGTACAATCCGGCACTCCGGATCGGGGTGTGCCCGTCCGGCCCGTTTCCTGCCGTTTCGATCCGGTCCGACCGAGGTTTCGATATCCAGCCCGTAATGATAACGCTCCCGCATCGTTCCAAGGCCGCCTCCGACTGGTCGCAGCAACTTCGCGACGCCTGGCGTGACGGTCATGCCCTTCTCGACCACCTCGGGCTGGACCCGGCCGCACTGGGCCTGGACCCCGACAGCCCGTTTCCCCTGCGCGTGCCGCGCGCCTTCGTCGATCGCATGCGCAAGGGCGACCCGCACGACCCGCTGCTGCGCCAGGTCCTGCCGCGGACCCGCGAGCGGACGGCGGTCGATGGCTTCGACACCGACCCCGTCGGCGATGCGGCCAGCCGGGCCGGCGCGGGGCTGCTGCACAAGTACCACGGACGAGTGCTGGTCATCACCACCGGCGCCTGTGCGATCCACTGTCGCTACTGCTTCCGCCGGGAGTTTCCGTACGCCGAGCACCAGGCGCGGGCATCCGAGTTCGACGCCCTCGCCGAGTACCTGGCCGACCGGCCCGACGTCACCGAGATCATCCTGTCCGGCGGCGACCCGCTGATGCTGTCCACCGAACGGTTGCGCCGGCTCGGCGAGGTCCTGGCCGGGGCCCCCGGCCTGAAACGGCTGAGAATCCACACCCGCATGCCGGTCACGCTCCCGGCCCGGGTCGACGAGAACCTGTGCGACTGGCTGGCCGCCTTGCCGTGGACGCCGGTGGTGGTCGTGCACGCGAACCACGCGCGGGAATTCGACGCGGAAGTGGCCGGATCGCTGGCCCGGCTCCGCGAGGCCGGCGGCTGGGTGCTGAACCAGGCCGTGCTTCTGGCCGGCGTGAACGACGATGCCGATGCGCTGGCCGGGCTGATGGAGACCGGCTTCGAAGCCGGCGCCCTGCCCTACTACCTGCACCTGCTCGACCGCGTTCACGGCAGCGCACACTTCGAGGTCGACGAGGCCACCGCATCGCGACTCGTCGAAACCCTGCGTCGGCGGCTTCCCGGCTACCTGGTGCCGCGCCTGGTCCGCGAGCGTGCGGGGGCCCCCTACAAGCTTCCCGTGCTCTGAAGCGATCGCCTGCGAGGCGCCGAAGCGCGACTCGCGAGCGGGCGGACGAAGAGCGGTCGCGCGGCGTCGTCGGGCATCGTAGAATGCGCGAGGTCGGGGGTTCGTTCCGAACGGCAACGGGGCGACGATGGGGGGTCACGATTCAATGGCAACGACGCACGTCAACCGAAGCTAGGAAAGGAGCCCGCATGGCGGACCGCCAGGACCGACTCACTGTGCTGACCGTGGACGACGACCCCGGCATCGTCGGCGAACTCGAATCCGCGGTCGATGACGCCGGACTGCTGTTCCAGTTCGCCGACACGCCGAACGCGATCACCCGGACCAGCGAGGAAGCGTCGATCGACATCGGCATCGTCCACGTCCATGGCGGCAGCCAGGCGCTGATCGAACCGCTGGCGCGGGCGCTCCGCGCGCAGAAGCCGCCGGCTCCGCTGATCGCACTGGTCGACATGGAACCCGAATCCGCCGCCGCGGCCGCCCAGTGCGCAGCCGAGGGCATCGCGCGCTCCGACGATCCGCGCAATGCCGCACGATTGATCCGCGAGCGCGCCGACCAGATCCGAACCGCCCGTTCCCAGGCTCGCGAACTGCACCAGGTCAGCGACATCCAGGAGCGCTACAACCTCCTGCTGGAATCCTCGCGCGAAGCGATCGCCTATCTGCACGAGGGCCTGCACGTCTACGCCAATCCCAGCTACCTCGAGCAGTTCGGCTATCCCGAGTTCGAAGAGCTGGAGGGCTTCTCGATCCTCGACCTGCTGACCAACGCGCACGACGGCACGGACCTCAAGTCGCTGCTGAAGTCCCTGGCCCGGGGCGACGTGCCCGATGCGCCGATCGATGTCCAGGCGATTCGAGCCGACGGCAGCGAATTCCGTGCCCGTGCCGAGTTCTCACCGTCGCGCTACGAGGGCGAGGACTGCATCCAGATCATGGTCCGCGAAAAGGTCGCCGCCGGCGACAGCGAAGAGCTCCAGCAGGAACTGGAAAAGCTTCGCTCGCGCGACATGCTGACCGGCCTGCTCAACCGCCAGGAGTTCATCCGCCTGCTGCAAGACGACATGGCCGACGTCGACGAAGGCCACAATACGGCGGTGCTGCTGGTTTCCCTCGACGAATACGCCGCGCTGCAGCGCAAGGTCGGCGCCGCGGCCTCCGATCAGATCATCCTGCAGATGGCCGAGCTGTTCGGCGAGGTCGTCGACGACGAATTGCTGCCGACCCGGCTCACGGACAACGTGATGGCCGTTCGGCAGCAGGTCGAAGACCGCGGCGAAGTGGTTGCGCTGGCAACCCGCCTGGTCGAACATTTTTCCGGGAAGATTCTCGAGATCGGCGGCAAGTCGCCGACGATCACCGTCTCCGTCGGCATCGCGCTGGGCGCCGGGCAGATGTTCAGTGCCGACGAACTGCTCGCCCAGGCCCAGACCGCGCTCCAGGAAGCCGAGCGCACCGGCGGCAACTGCTATGTCCGCTACCGGCCCAGCGCCGACACGGGCGACGGCGACGAACTCGAGCAGTGGTCCGAGCGACTGCGCCACGCGCTCAACAACAAGGAATTCCGACTCGTCCAGCTCCCGATCACCAGCATGGAAGACGATGCGTTCCAGATTCGCGAGTGCGAGTGCCGGCTCCGCACCGAGGGCAGCGACGAGGTCATCCTGCCGTCGACCTATCGACCCGCGGCGGTCAAGGCCGGGCTGGCCACCGACGTGGATCGTCACCTGATCGAGCGGCTGATCGCCGACGGTATCGACGAGGAATCGCACCTGCTGATTCCGCTCTCACTGCCGAGTCTCACGGAAGACGACTTCGTGGACTGGCTGCAGGAACGCATCGAAGACGAGTCGCTGCCGGGCCAGCGCCTGATCGTCGGGGTCCACGAGGCCGAAATCCAGGAATCGCTGCGTGAAGTCCAGCGGTTCGCCAATCGCTTCGCCGCGCGGGGCGTCCGCTTCGCGCTGCTCGGCGTCACGCTGGACGCCAAGGTCGACCTGCTGCTGAAGAACCTGAGCTTCGATTTCCTGAAGATCGAGGGCAACCTGTCGTCCGCGCTCGGTCGCGACGATGTCGCCAAGGCCGCACTGGAGTCGCTCGCGCGCGAGGCCAAGAGCCACGCGATCGAGGTCATCGCGCCCAAGGTCGAGAACACCGCCGATCTCGCCGCGCTCTGGCAGTACGGCATCACGTTGGTCCAGGACGACTTCGTCCGCGACTGAGGCCCTGGCTCGGCGGAGTCGAGCCGGAATCGTCCGCGGCCGGGCGGCCCCGCTCAGCGGACGCCGTCGTGCAGCGCCTGGATGCGCTCCTCGAGCGGCGGGTGGCTCATGAACAGACGCTTGAAGCCTTGCCCGGTCCGACCCCGGACACCGAAGGCCTCGACCGCTTCGGGCAACTGTCCCGGCTGCTGACTCTGGCGCAGCCGTTCCAGCGCGGCGATCATGTTCTGGCGTCCCGACAGGCGCGCGCCGCCGGCATCGGCGCGGAACTCGCGCCAGCGGGAGAAAGCCATTACGATCATGCTGGCCAGGATGCCGAGCACGATCTGCAGAACGATCACGCTGATGAAGTACCCCGGCCCGTAGCCTCTTTCGCTGCGGAACACGACGCGGTCGATCAGCTGGCCGAGCACGCGCGACAGCAGCAACACGAAGGTATTGAGCACGCCCTGCAGCAGGGTCATCGTGATCATGTCGCCGTTGGCCACGTGCGAGACCTCGTGGGCGAGGACGGCCTCGACCTCGTTGCGGCGCATGGTACGAAGCAGGCCCGTCGAGACCGCGACCAGGGCCTTGTTGCGTGACGCGCCGGTTGCGAAGGCGTTGGGCTCGGCGGCCTCGAAGATGGCGACGTCGGGCATGCCGATGCCGGCTTCGCGCGCCTGCCGCTCGACCGTCGAGACCAGCCAGCGTTCGATGTCCCCCGACGGCGACCCGATCACCTTGGCGCCGGTGGTCATCAGCGCGATCTTCTTGCTCAGGAGCAGCGAAACGAACGCGCCGCCCATGCCGAACAGGAACGCGAACACCAGCGTGTAGGCGAAGTTGTAATCGATGCCCTGCGCGCGCAGCCAGGGTTCGAGCAGGTTCATCACGACCCCGAGCACGACGAGGATCGCCAGGTTGGTGCCCAGGAACAAGCCGATTCGACGCATCATGTGGGGGTTTCCGTAGAAAGGGACCGATGGCGAATATGGTTGCCGCGCCGGAAAAAGACAAGCAGCAGCGCCCGGACGGGCGTGCCGCCGATCGAGCGCCCTATCGAGGTCGCTTCGCGCCATCGCCGACCGGGCCGCTGCACTTCGGTTCGCTGGTCGCGGCGGTCGGGAGCTACCTCCAGGCGCGGCACCACGGCGGCCGATGGACCATCCGCATCGAGGACATCGACCCGCCACGGGTCGTCGCGGGGGCGGCGCGTGATCAACTCGAAACGCTGGCACGCTTCGGCCTGCGCTCCGATGGACCGGTGGTCCGGCAGATCGATTCCACTCCGCTGCACCGGGATGCCGTACAGCGACTGCTGGCCGCCGGCCGAGCGTTCCCCTGCTGCTGCAGCCGATCCGATCTGCCCGCGTCCGGCGTCTACCCGGGCACCTGCCGCGACGGCCTGCCGCCGGGTTCCGAGGCGCGCAGCATCCGCTTCCGGGTGCCGGAGGCTCCCGTCCGGGTCCGCGACCGGCTGCGCGGCGAGTTCGACGAATCGCTAGCGGAACTGTGCGGCGACGTCGTGATCCGCCGCGCCGACGGCTTCTACGCGTACCAGCTCGCCGTCGTGGTCGACGACCTCGCGGCCGGCATCACCGAGGTGGTCCGCGGCGCCGATCTGCTCGACTCCTCGGGCCGGCAGCAGGCGCTGTTCGAAGCGCTCGGCGCGCCGCCGCCGGCCTGGATGCACCTGCCCCTGGTCGTGGATTCGACCGGCCGAAAGCTGTCGAAATCGACCGGCGCCGACCCGGTGGCCTCGCGTCCGCCGCGGGAGGCGCTGGCGCTGGCCCTGACCGCGCTGGGTCATCGACCGCCGAGCGGCGTCCGGACGCTGGACTCCCTGTGGTCCTGGGCACTCGAGGCCTGGACCCCGGAAGCCATCCCGACCGAAGCGTTCGAACTGTGACCGTACGCCGCGATCCGCGACCAGCGCATGGCAAGCAGCAAACGGAGAATCTCGGCGTCTGCCGCGGCTCGGGCCCCGGTCCCGGACGCCGCCGCGACATGGGTTCCGGCCTCGGGCATCGGTCGCTATACTGAGCGATTGTTTTCCGGACCCCGACATCGATGACGTCGAACTACCTGGATTTCGAACAGCCGATCGCGGAGCTTGAAGCCAAGCTGGCCGAGCTGCGCAACGTCGGCACCAGTCAGGAACTCAACCTCGAAGAAGAGATCGAGCGGCTGGAGGCGAAGTGCGCCGAGCGCATCGAAACGATCTTTTCCGGTCTCAGCGACTGGCAGATCTCGCAGCTCGCGCGCCATCCGAAGCGGCCGTACACGCTCGACTACGTTCCGCTGGTCTTCGACCGTTTCCAGGAACTTCACGGCGACCGGATGTTCGCCGACGATCACGCCATCGTCGGCGGCCTGGCCTCGCTGGACGGACGCGCCTGCATGGTGATCGGACACCAGAAGGGCCGCGACACGAAGGAGAAGATCCACCGCAACTTCGGAATGCCGCGGCCGGAGGGCTACCGCAAGGCCAAGCGGCTGATGGAAATGGCCGAGCGCTTCGGCCTTCCCATCCTCACCTTCATCGACACGCCCGGCGCCTACCCGGGCGTGGGCGCCGAAGAGCGCGGCCAGTCCGAGGCGATCGCACGGAACCTGATGGTCATGGCGCGTCTTTCGGTCCCGATCGTCTGCACCGTGATCGGCGAGGGCGGCTCGGGCGGAGCCCTGGCGATCGGCGTCGGCGACCGGACCAACATGCTGCAGTATTCGATCTACTCGGTGATCTCGCCGGAAGGCTGTGCGTCGATCCTCTACAAGAGCGCGGAGAAGGCAGAGGTGGCGGCCGGCGCGCTCGGCCTGACGGCATCGAAGCTCAAGCGCCAGGGGCTGGTCGACAGCGTGATTCGTGAACCGCTGGGCGGCGCCCATCGCGACCCGGCCCAGACCGCGCAGCGCATGAAGGAGTTGTTGATCAACCAGCTCGAGGCCCTGGACCGGCAGTCCGACCAGGAGCGACTGGACACGCGCTACCAGCGCCTGATGCAGATGGGCGCACTGGACCGCGAGTGAAGTGCGACGCATCCGGTCGGCCCGCGCTGGACCATCGGGCCTGGGATGCACACGGCACGCTCTGGATCGCGTTCAGCGGCGGCCCCGACTCGACCTGTCTGCTGCACCGGCTGATCGCCGCCGGGCTGGCCGCCCGCCTGCACGCGGTGCACGTCGATCACCGGCTCGACGAGGCCAGCGCGGACCGCGCCGACCGGGCCTGCCGCGTCGCCGCGTCGCTCGCCGTTCCCTGCGATCGCATCACGCTCGATCCCCGGCGCCTGCGCGAAGGCGTCGGAACCGAAGCGGCGGCACGCGAGGCCCGCTACGCAGCCATCGCCGAGCGTCTCGCCCCCGGCGAGACTGTCCTCACCGCGCACCATCTCGACGATCGGATCGAAACGCTTTTCCTGATGCTGATGCGCGGCGCCGGACCGCGCGGGCTGGCCGGCATGCCGGTGCGCAGGCCGCTCGGCCGTGGCTGGCTGGGGCGTCCGCTGCTGGCCTGGACCCGGGCCGAACTGCGCGCCGAGCTGGAAGACGCGGGGATCGACTGGATCGCCGATCCGACCAACGACGACGACGGCCCCGATCGGAATCACCTGCGCAATGACGTGCTGCCGATCATCGAGGCGCGCTGGCCGGGCTATCGGTCGGCGGTCCTCCGTTCCCTGGGCTGGCTGGACCATGCAGCCGACGCCGTCGAGCAACGGGCCGTGGACGACCGCAGCGCCTTGATCGGACGCCGCGGTGCAAGCGTGCGGTCGGCCGAACCGGGGGCGAACGACGAGGCGTCGAGCGAAACAGTCCTCGACCGGAGGGCCTGGCTGGCACTTCCCGAGGCGCGTGCGCTGGAGGTGCTGCGCGATTGGCTGCGACCCGATCCGCCTCCGGGCCACGAACGGCTGACCGAGTTCCGCGCCCAGTGCCACCGGGCCGGCGCGGACCGCACGCCGGTTCTCGTCGACGCCGCATATCGCCTGCATGCATGGCGTGACGCCCTGTGGCTGGATCGCGGACCGGCCACGCCGAGCGACTGGGCGGTCGAGGCACGCGACGCTCCCATCGAGGGTGACCGTACCCATCTGGACCTGCCGGCCGACCTGGGGCGGATCGGGTGGCGCTCGATCCGCGGCCGCGTCGCGATCGGAGCACTCGACCCCGGCGAGCGCTTGCGCCTGCACCAAGGCGGTCCGCGCCGGAAAGCCGCCGAGCTCCTGCGCGAGGCCGGCCTGCCGCCCTGGCGCCGGCACCGCGTCCCTGCGCTCCGGGTCGACGGTCGATTGCGTGCCCTCGGCACCCGCTGGCAGGATCCGATGTTGGTCGATGCCGGGCTCTCCTGGACCGGCGTTCCCGACGACTTGCTACCCTATGTCCATCGCGGATCGATGCCCGTCCGCCGCTGATGCGCAAGCGCGGGCCGCAGCCTGCCCGGCCGCCGCCGGAATGCGACTCGCATCCGCGTCAGTCGGATCGACGGACCGGTCCGCCCCAACCGACCCACCGCATGCGAGAGCCACGACGATGACCGGATCGACCCGATCGAAGAACGCCAGCCCCCGCACCGATCCGCCGCCGTCCTTCGAGGCACAGCTCGCCGAACTGGAATCGCTGGTCGAGGCGCTGGAATCCGGCGACCTGGAACTGGCCGAGTCGCTGGAACGATTCAAGCACGGCGTCGAGCTCAGCCGCTCGTGCCGCGCGATGCTGGACGCGGCGCAGCAGCAGGTCGATGCGCTGCTGGACGACGAAGCGGTCGGGACCGACGCCTCGAACGCTAGCGCTTCGAACGCCGACCTCGAGGCAGGATCCGACGAAACGTCAGATTGATTCTCGGCCCGACCGGGCGCGCCGTCTTCGGCACCCGGTGCTGCCAGTGATGCTGCAGGTCCCCTTCCATGACCAGCAGGCTGCCCGCGCCGAGACGGTATTCGAACCGTCGCGAACGATCGTCCCGATTGCGCAGAAGGAATCGCCGCGCTGCACCGAGGCTGATCGAAGCGATCGTCGGTTCGCGGCCCAGCTCGGGCTCGTCGTCGGCGTGCCAGCCCATTCCATCGGCGCCGTCGCGGTACAGGTTGAGCAGCGCACTGGTGAAGCCGACGCCCAGTTCTTCGGCCAGGCGATCGCGAAGCAGGCCGACCTCCGGGTGCCAGGGCGCTGCCAGGTAGTCCCCGCCCGAGTACCGGTAGCTCACGCCCTCGTCGCCCTGGAACGCGATCAATCGCGGCTGCGGCACCTCCCGACCGAACATCTTCACGCTCCGTCGCTGCCAGTCGACCTCCCTGAGCAGCCTTTCGAACACACCGAGCGCCGCCCCGGGATCCAGCCAGCGCGGGTCGTGGACCAGGCGTCCACCGGGGGGAAGGACATTGACGCTTCGCTCACCGGACCTTGATCGGTTCTTCATCGAAACTCCACAGGAAAACGATGTGGCACCCGCAGACTGGCGCGGTCCGATGGGTCATGTCGACCCACGGGGTCCTCAACCACTCACTCAAAGGAGTGCTCAATGAACGCTGCATACCGTATCGCAATCGCATCCCTGCTGGCCTTCGCGCTCGCCCTGCCGGCCCTGGCCGGGCACCACGGCGAAAAGAAGGACATCGTCGACACGGCCGTCGAAGCCGGATCGTTCAATACGCTGGCCACCGCCCTTGAAGCCGCCGGCCTGGTCGAAACGCTGAAGGGCGAAGGGCCTTTCACGGTCTTTGCACCGACCGACGAAGCCTTCGCCAAGATTCCCTCGGAACAGCTGAATGCCCTGCTGGCCGACCAGGAACAACTCACCGCGGTTCTCACCTATCACGTGGTCGCCGGCAAGGTCACCGCGGCCGACGTGGTCGAACTCGACAGCGCGACCACCGTGCAGGGCTCGGACATCGATATTTCGGTCACCGATTCGGGTGTGATGGTCGATGATGCGAACGTCGTGACCACCGACATCATGGCCAGCAACGGCGTGATCCACGTGATCGACACCGTCCTCATCCCGTGATCCATCACGGATGATCGACGAACGGCTGCGCCGCGATCGAACGCGGTGGAGCCTACGATCGAGCGGGCGCTTCGGCGCCCGCTTTTTTCTTGCCCGAACGCCGATCCCCGGCGAACCGGAACAGTCCCCGGAACCCCGCCTTCCGATCCCACGGCCGCGAGCGGGACGCCGGAAAAAAACCTTCGAAATGAGAATGACTTACGAATGCGAATGATCATCGCAGCGTGACGATTGCATCGCGGTTCAGGTCCCGTACATGCAGTAGACTCCATCCTCGCTGAGATAGACCCAAACCACGGCCTTCCGTTGCAAGGAGTTCCCATGTCGAAGTGTTCCCGCAGAAACCTGTTCAAGCTCGCCGGCGCGGGCTCGCTGGCCCTGATCCTTCCGACCATGACCCGCTTCGGCGAGGCGCTCGCGCAGGAGCAGCTCGACCCGGGCGACGCGCAGGCCGCAGCCCTGGGCTACGTCCACAACACCGAGGAGGTCGACAGCGGCCAGTACGCGTCGCACGAGGTTGCGCAGAAATGCGCCAACTGCCAGCTCGCGCAGGGCGGCGACGGCGAGTGGATCGGCTGCGCCATCTTCCCCGGTAAGCTGGTCAACAAGAACGGCTGGTGCAGCGCCTGGGTCCAGGCCCAGGGCTGATTGCCGGAATCGGTTCGTCGGTGACCGCAAGCCGGGGCGCGATCGTTCGCCCCGGTTCGCCCGCCGCTTGTCCCTCCTCGAGGCGACCACGAACCCGAGCGCCATACGACGACGCCCCGGCCGATCCGGGGCGTTTTCGTTCGAGCTCTCGATGAACCGCCTCAGCGGCTTCGCGCGAGAAGTACGGTCGCAACAGCCACCAGCAGCAACGGCGGGACCAGGACCACCGGCGCCGGCGGCAGGTCGGTGACCAGGGCAAAGAATCCGGCCATGCCGGCCAGCAGGTGGTATCCCAGCCCGATCCCGATCGCCGCAACCAGCTTGAGGCTGAAGCCGCGGCCCTTGCCGGGCGACGCCGCCAGCGCCGCGGCGATCAGCACCATGCCGATGCCGGCCAGCGGCAGCGTGATCCGCCGCCACAGCACCAGCTCGAACTCCGATGCATCCTGGGCGCGGTCCTTCAGGCTGGCCACATAGGTCCACAGGTCGGACAAGGGCAGGCTGGACGGTGGTTGCCGGAACAGCTCGAGCTGACGTGCGGTCAGGAACGACGACCAGCGGTAGGTGTCGTGCCGTTCGATGCGCGGTCGACCGACATCGTCGATGCGCTTGACCGTGACCTCCTCCAGGGTCCAGGTCTGCGGCGCCGGCACCGCGCGCTCGGCGCGGATCTGGCGCTCGAACGCGCCGTCCTCGTCGAACTCGTAGATCGCGATTTCGCCGGGAAGCTGCCCGGGATCGAACCGTCCCACGTTCATGAAGTCGACGTCCGAACGCACCCAGAGACCGTGCCACGGATGCCACAGGCTGCTTTCGCCGGGCGCGGCCGCCTGGCCCTGTTCGATGCGCTCGCCGGGCGGATAGAGCACCGGGGCCAGGAACTGCAGGGCGGCCAGCGCGGCCAGCGCGACCGCCAGCGCGGGAACCAGGGCCAACCGGGTCACGTGGAGCAGCGACGTTCCGGCGGCCCGCATCACCGTCAGTTCGCGCTGGGCCTGCAGGCCGGCGAGCACGCTCGCGGTCGCCAGCACCGTGACCACCGGCAGGAGGTCGATCAGCTGTACGGGCACGGCGGTCGTGGCCGACCACAGCGTGCCGAGCATGTTCGAGCGGCCGCCGGCCTCGCCCAGGGCGTCGAGCAGCGCGGTCAGCCAGACCAGGGCGCCGACGGCCAACGCCATGCCGCCGTAGCCGCGGACCAGTCGCGTCATCAGGTAGCGGTCGAGCACCTTCACAACGGCGCTCCGGGTCCACGCCAGTTGCGCCAGAGCCGCAGGCCGACGAAGACCAGGGTGCCCAGCGGCGCCCAGAACAGACCGGGCCAGATCGGCATGGTCGCGGCATCGACCCGATTGGCCAGCGTGCCGACCGCGGCAAAGTAGAGCGTGACCAGCACCGTGGCGAGAATCACCCGCGAGGTCTGTCCGTGCCGCGGATTGATCCGCGCAACCGCGAGCGCCAGTCCGGCGAGCACGACCACCGACAGCGGCATCAGCGTGCGCCACTGCAACTCGCCCCATTCCAGCGCCCCGCCGCCGGCCATGAGTTCCGTCAGGCCGAGCTCGCGCCGCTTGCGCGAGGGCTCGACCGGTTCGGGCGGATCGAACTGCACGACCAGGCGCTCGCTGCGGCCGACCAGGTCGGCGTCGCCGCCCTGCTGCAGCCGGTAGGAGCGGACGTCCCCGCTGAACTCCAGCGCGATCGAGCCGTCCGCCCCGTCGCGCTGCGCCAGCTGCTCGGCGCGCAGCAGGTTGCGATAGGTCGGCGTGCGTTGGTGGACCAGGACGTCGTAGAGCACCGACCCGTCCCGGGCCTCGGCGAAGATCATCCACTCCTCGTCGCCGATCTCGAACCGCCCCGGCTCGACCCGCGACAGGTCGACGCGGGCGACCAGCTCGCCTTCCATCCGGTACAGGGTCTCGTAGGCCCAGGGCCGGAACACGTGGGTGATCGCGGCAACGAGCAGCACGCCGAGCAGCGCGATGGCCAGCACCGCGCGAACGATCCTGGCGCGACCGACGCCCGAGGCGGCGATGGCGGTCATCTCGTAACCGCTCTGCAGGCGTCCCAACCCGGTGATGGTGCCGAGAAAGATCGCGGCCGGAATCAACACGTCGAAGAACAGACCGAGCTTCAGGGTCGCGAGCGTGACCACCGCGCCGATGGAAAGCCGATCGATGACCGCGTCGGCAAGGTAGCTGGAGAAGTAGTAGGCCAGCATTACCAGCAGCACGACCGAGAAGACGCCGAAGATCGGCCGCAGCAGCTGGGCGGCGACGTAGCGCTCGATGCGCTTCATCGCGACGCTCCGTCCGCCGCGGCCTGCTCGGCGAAGACCCGCTCGACCAGCGCAAGGTCATCGGGCGTGTCGACGTCCACGGCGGCTTCCGGCCAATCGACGAGCACCGGCGCGGCGGTCACGCCCAAGCGTTTCGACAGCGCCGCGAACGCGTCGTCCACGGTCAGGCGACGGCGCAGGTAGCGAATCAGATTGATCACGCCGAGACGCCGGATGATCCGCCAGGGTCGCTTGCGGTCGCGCTCGAAGGCCTGCCATTGGGCGATCAGCCGCCGCCCTGCCGCGGTGCGCACGAGAAACAGGTTGGTGCCGCAGACCCGCCGATCGGCGAAGCGGTAGCGCGTCCGGCGACCCTCTGGAAAACGCGCCTGGACGGCGTCGGCATCGGCCAGGCCGACCACGGCGTCGGCACCCGTGGCGGCCGCCTGGTCGATGAAGCGGCGGAGTCGATCGGCGGTCAGCAAAGGGTGGTCGCCGGTCAGGACCAGCACCGGACGACCGACATCGATATCGGCCATCGCGGCGGACACGCTGGCGGCCGGGCCGGCGGCGGGTTCGATTCGCCGGGTTTCGGGGCTGCCGGTCAGCGCGGCCCCGTAGGCAGCATGATCCGGCCGCACCAGGCGGATCGGCGGATCGGCGTCGAGGCCGCCTGCAGCATCGAGCACCCGAAGCAGCATGGCCCGGCCGGCTACCGGCACCAGCACCTTGCCCGGAACCCCCGCCGCCGCGGCGAGCGGGTCGCCGGGGCCCCGGTCGCCGGCCAGGACCACGATCGCAAGCGCGCCGGAACTCATCGCCCGGATCGGTCCGGCGCCGGGTCGCCGAGCGGATCGTTGGGCGAGTTGCCGGGCAGATCGGAGGTCGGCGATGCAATCTCGCGTTCGACGATCTCGTACCGCTTGGCGACGCGCATGCCCAGCGACTCGATCAGCGATCGCATGCCGCGGTTCTGCTCGAGAATCCACGACTGCTCCGCCCAGGCCACGCCGTCGGCCAGGAGGTGGTCCCGGGTGGCCGCCATCATGGCGTAGCTCAGCGCGGCACCGGTCACGCTCCGATGGTGCTGTGCGGCCACGCCCATCAGCGGTACCCGCACGCGCCGGTTCGACTTGCGCCAGACCCGCCACAGCAGCTTGATCGCGCCGACCGGAAACAGCCGGCCGCCGAGATCGCGGGTCAGCTCGTTGAGATCCGGCAGGGCCACCATGAAGGCCGCCGGGCGGTCGTCGAGCAGCGCGAGCTGGACATAGCCGGGGCGGATCAGCAGTTTCATGTCGTGGATCGCGTGCCGGAACTCGTTCTCGGTCATCGGCACGAAGCCCCAGTTGTCCGACCAGGCGTCGTTGAACAGGCCGCGCATGGTCTCGGCGTGCCGATCGAGTTCACCGCGGTCGATCGAGCGCAGGCGAACGCGGTCGCCGAGGCGCGCGAGAACGCGGCGCATGCCGCGCGGATCGTCGAAGGCCGGCGACCCCTGGTAGGCCAGCAGCGTCGCGGCGGTTTCGAAGCCGAGCTCGGCCAGGCGCGACCGGTAATACGGCGGCGCGTGGCCCATCAGCATCATCGGCGGGGAATCGAAACCGTCGACCAGGAGGCCGCACTGCTGGTTGATCGACAGGTCGAAGGGACCCTGCATGCGGCGACGGCCCGCTCGCCCCAGCCAATCGGCGGCGGCCCCGGTCAGCGCGGCGAACACGTCGAGGTCGTCTTCGGCTTCCAGCTGCCCGAACCAGCCGAGGTCCGCGCGGCCCTCGCTTTCGTTCAGGCGGTCGACCTGGGCGCTGATGCGTCCGACGGTCCTGCCGTCGCGCAGGGCGATCCAGGCGCAGCCGGACGCGTGCTCGAAGAACGGGTTGCGCGGCGCCCAGAGTTGACGCTGCTGGAGCTTCAGCGGTGGAATCCAGTTCGGATCGGCGGCGTAGAGGCGCTCGGGCAGCGCGTGGAAACGCAGCCAGTCCCGGCGCGTGCGCACCGGGCGCAGGTCGACCCCGCGGCATGCCGGCCTCATGGCCGACAACGCCCGACTGGCATAATCGGGCCGGAATATTGCAGAATTGCGATCATTAACACAATATGAAGCGCGCTCGGAATAGCGTGTTGCGAAGTTGCGCCCGGCCAGACGTGTTTCCATTGACACGCCAGCGTCTTATAATGGTCGATTAGATTTTGTTAAAAAACATCTCGCTGGCGATTCTACGCGAGAACGCAGAACAACAAGGGAACATCGGTTTGAGCCTGAAGCCAACCCCCACGCAGAATTCGCTGCCGTTGAAAACCTCCGGCTATCGGAGCCTCGCCGAAGCGCTGGACTACGCCGCCCAGGGGACCACGGGCTGCAATTTCCACAACGGCCGGGGCGAGCTGACGTCGGTCATGACCTACAGCGATCTTCGCGAGAGAGCGCGCTCCACCGCGCTGAAGCTCGCCGGTCTCGGTCTGCCGCGAGGCAGCCGCATCGCACTGGTCGCCGATACGCAGCCCGAGTTCCACGTCATGTTCTTCGCCTGCCAGTACGCCGGCCTCGTCCCGGTGCCGCTGCCGGCGGCGGTGCATCTCGGCGGAAAGACTGCATTCGTCAAGCACCTGCGCGCACTGCTGCAGGATTGCCGGGCGCGTGCTGCCTACGCCTCGTCCGATTTCGAACCGTTCCTGCGCGACGCGGTCGACGGGCTGGACCTGGCGGTCAGCGGCACGCTGGACGCCTTCGACGCGCTGGAGCCGGCGACGGAACTGCCCGAAGCGCCCGGTGCCGACGATCTGGCGTACCTCCAGTACACGTCCGGCAGCACGCGTTTCCCGCGCGGCACGATGATCACCCAGCGCGCGGTGCTGACCAACCTGGCCGGCATCCTGCAATACGGCGTCCAGATCCGGCGCGGCGACCGCTACATGTCGTGGCTGCCGTTCTACCACGACATGGGCCTCGTGGGCCTGATCCTGGGACCGGTGGTCTCGCAGCTCTCGGTCGACTATCTCGGCACCCGCGATTTCGCGATGCGCCCGCGCCTGTGGCTGGAACTGATGTCGCGGAACGCCGCGACGATTTCCTACGCACCGCCGTTCGGTTTCGCGCTGGTCGCTCGCCGCCTGCGCCCGGGCGACGTATCGCGCTACGACCTGTCGGCCTGGCGCGTGGCCGGCGTCGGCGCGGAGATGATCCGCTCGAACTGGCTGCATCGTTTCGCCGAAGCGCTGGCGGAGGCCCGCTTCTCCGAGTCGGCGTTCCTGCCCTGCTACGGCATGGCCGAATGTTCCCTGGCAGTCAGCTTCGCGCCGCTCGGCCAGGGGCTGGAAGTCGACCGGCTGGACGCGGACCTGCTGGCCCGCGAGCGTCGCGCCGAGCCGATCACGACCGACGACGAACTGCGGGTCACCGAATTCGTCAATTGCGGCCGGCCGCTGCCCGACTACGAGGTCGAGATCCGCGATGCCGACGGCAACCTGCTCCCCGAGCGTCACTGCGGGACGATTCACCTGCGAGGCCCGAGCGTGATGTCGGGCTACGCGAACAACGAGCAGGCGACCGCCGAAGCGCTGACCGGCGACGGTTGGCTCAACACCGGCGACGTCGGCTATCGCGCCGGCGATTCGCTCTACATCACCGGCCGCGCCAAGGATCTGTTGATCATCAACGGCCGGAACATCTGGCCGCAGGACCTGGAGTATCTCGCCGAACAGCAGCCGGAGGTCCGACCCGAAGACGCCTCGGCCTTCGCCATCGCCTCCGAAGACGGCAGCGAGGTCGCGGTCCTGGTCGTCCAGTGCCGTGAACAGGACCCGTTTCGCCAGGCCCGCCTGGTCGAGCGTCTCAAGCAGCAGATCCAGTCCGAGTTCGGCATCGCCTGCCTGATCGAGCTGGTTCCATTGCACACGCTGCCGCGCACGTCCTCCGGCAAGCTCTCGCGCAGCGGAACGCGGCTCGATTTCCTCAAGCGCAACGGCCTCGAAGACACGGAAGTCCTGCCGCGCGAACTGGTCGATCGAACGCCCCACACGCAGGCCCTGAACCAGGTCGATTGACCCGTGCCGGTCCTCGCGCTGACCGGCGTGACCGGCTTCATCGGACGGGCGCTGCTGGAGCGCCTTGTCGCCGATTCCCGGCCCCGCGATTCCGGGCCGGAATCGTCCGGACACGACCGCGACTCGTCCGACGCTACGCCGCATTCCTGCCCCGACCGGGCCGAACTCGAGGTTCGCGTGCTGGTTCGCGGGCGAGGACGGCTCTCCGGCGCGATGGCCGACCGTGTCACCCGGATCGACGGCGATCTCGACGATTCCGACGCCCTCACCGAGCTGGTCGAAGGTGCCGATGCGGTGGTCCACCTCGCCGGCGCGATCGCCGGCAGCCGCGCCGAGGACTTCGATCGCGTCAACGTCGAGGGCAGCCGTCGGCTGGTCGAAGCGATCCACGACCGCGCGCCCGGAGCGCACGCGATCCTGATCTCGTCGCTGGCCGCGGAGCATCCCGAACTGTCCTGGTACGCGGCATCCAAGGCCGGGGCGGAGCGGGTCTGGCAGGCCTTGCCGAGCGAGCGCCGGTCCATCCTGCGTCCGCCGGCAGTCTACGGTCCCGGTGATCCGGCCCTGGCCGACTTCTGGAAAGCGCTTGCGCGCGGATGGCTGATTCGCCTCGGTCCCCGCGATGCGCGCTTTTCTCTGGTTCATGTCGACGATGTGGTCGAGGCGATCGACCGTTTGGCCGGACACGGCCCGACCGGGACCGCGCTGACCCTGGCCGGGCCGGCACCCGACGGCGGCTGGCGCTGGGCGGACATCGCGGCCCTGGCCGCCGGGCTCCGCGGCGGGCCCGTGCGGACCGTGCCGGTCCCCGCGGCGGTCCTCGGCGCGGCCGGCGCCGCTGGGCTGGCCGTCCAGCGCCTGCGCGGGCGGCGTGCCCTGCTTTCGCCGGGCAAGGTCCGCGAATTGCGGCACATTGACTGGGTCTGCGATAATCTCGCGCTTTCCGCGCACCTCGACTGGACGCCCCAACGGGCCCTGGCCGACGCACTGCCCACGCTACCCGGATGGAATCACCCATGACCGACGCCGCCCCCAGGATCCGCAGCGCGATCGAAGACGCCGTATCCGCTTCCCTGCCCGAGCTCGAGGGCATCGATTTCGATGCCACCCTGACCGGAGACGTCGGACTCGACTCGGTCCAGGTCATGGACCTGGTCATGGAGATCGAGGACCGGCTGGATATTTCGATTCCGCTGGAGGCGCTGGCCGAAGCCCGCACGCTGAACGAGCTTGCGACGCGGATCCAGCCGCTGGTCGAGGAGCGGGACGAATGAGCCTGTTCGACAAGTTCAAGCCGCTGGCCGAAGCGCGCGCCGGTCTCGTCCGCGCCGGCGCCGGACCGAACGCGGTCCCGCCGGTCGCCACGCCGATCGAGGCGGTCCACTCGGCGACGGAGGGCACGATCGGCGGACGGCGGGTGATCCTCGCCGGCACCAACAACTACCTGGGCCTGACCATGGACCCGGACGTGGTCGAATCCGCCCGCGATGCGCTGAGCAGGCACGGAACGGGCACCACGGGGTCGCGCATGGCCAACGGCAGCTATTCCGATCACCAGGCGCTGGAACAGGAGCTTGCGGCGGCGTGGGGCTGGCCCTCGGCGATGGTGTTCTCCACCGGCTACCAGGCCAATCTCGGTGCGATCTCGGCCCTGGCCGGGAAAGACGACTTCCTGCTCCTCGACAGCGACTCGCACGCGAGCATCTACGACGGCGCAAAGCTCGGCAATGCACAGACCGTCATCTTCCGCCACAACGACCCGGCCAACCTCGATCGCCGGCTGGCGCGCCTCGGTGACGATGCGTCCCGCGCCCTGATCGTGGTCGAAGGTCTGTACTCGATGATGGGAGACCAGCCTCCGCTGGAGGAATTCATCGAGGTCAAGAAGCGACACGGCGCCTGGCTGCTGCTCGACGAAGCGCACTCCTTCGGGGTGTTCGGCGAACACGGCCTGGGTGTGGCCGAGGACCGCGGCCTGGTCGACGAAATCGATTTCGTCGTCGGTACGTTCTCCAAGAGCCTGGCCGGCATCGGCGGATTCTGCGTCAGCCGACACCGGGAGCTCGAACTGCTCCGGCTCGCAGCGCGCCCCTACATCTTCACGGCGTCGCCGTCGCCCGCGGTCATCGCGGCAACGCGCCAGGCTCTGCAGAAGGTCATCGACGGTCAGGCGCTGCGCGAGCGGCTGTGGGCAAACATCCACCAGCTCTACGCCGCGCTCGACAACCTCGGCTACCGGCTAGGCAGCGACCGGCCCGGGCCGGTCGCGGCGATCGTGCTGCCCGATCGGCAGGCCGCGCTGGCTCACTGGTACGGCCTGCTCGAAGCCGGCGTCTATGCCAACCTGATGATTCCGCCCGCGACGCCGAAGGGCACCAACCTGCTGCGCATCAGCCTGAGCGCGGCGCACAGCCCGGAGCAGATCGAGCACATCGTCGAGGCCTTCGGCGAACTGCGCCGCGCGGCCTGATCCGGGACTTCTGCGGGACGCAGCACGGCTTCACGCCGGTCCGGGTCTCGGTGCCGTTATCCTTGGGCGATCGACTCCGAGGAGATGTTGCGTGACCCATCCGATCACGAACCGCGTCGCGACCGCCGCGGCCGCACTGCTGCTCGCCGCCACGGCGAGCGCGGAAACCCCCGACCTGAAACAGATCATGGCCGACCCCGACTGGATCGGGCCGCCGGTCGAGGCCGCCTGGTGGCAGCTCGACGGGGAGCGCTACTTCGCACGCGTGAAGCGGCCCGATTCCCAGGTCCGCGACCTGCTCGCGGTTACCGTGCCCGAGGGCAGCGTCGAGCGGCTCGAAACCGCCGATCTCGCCGCCGTCGATGGGCCTCAGGTCGCCTACGATCGTGACCGCGATCGCGCGCTCTCCATCCGCGACGGCAACGTGTTCCTGCACGACCTGGCCGAAGCCTCGCGAACCCAGCTGACCGCCACCGGGGACGCCGGCGACGTGCGGTTCGGAGCCGAGGAAGATGCGGCGCTGGTCCGACTCGGCCGCGACTGGTACGGCATCGAACTCGCCACCGGCTTGCTGCGTCCGTTGGCCGACCTTCGGTTCGAGAACGAACCGGACGCCGATCCCGACGAAGGCAGCCTTCAGGCGCATCAGCTGGAGCTGTTCGAAACGCTGGACCGCGAGCGTCGGCAGCGGATCGAACAGCGCATGCACGATCTCGCCGTAGCCGATGCCGACGCATCGCGCGCACCGCAACCGTTCTACCTCGGCAAGGGAAAGGAGCCGCTGTTCTCGCAGCCGTCGGCGGACGGACGATGGATGCTCGTTGCCGTCCGCGAGGAAGGCGCCGACGACGGCCGGGACGACAAGATGCCGCGCTTCGTGACCGAATCGGGCTACGTGGAAATCGAGGACGTGCGCACGCTGGTCGGGCGCGATGCACCGACGCCGCAGCAGCTCTGGCTGCTCGACCTGGACCTGCGGGTCAAGCATGAACTGGATTTCAGTGCACTGGAAGGGATCGACGTCGATCCGCTGGCCGACCTGAAGGCCGAACAGGACGTCGAACCGTACGACGCCGACGACCCCCGTCCGCTCGTCGTCACCGGGGTCGAGTGGCACCCCACTCGCTCCGTCGCCGCAGTGCAGGTCGAAGCGATCGACAACAAGGACCGGTGGACCGTCCGCATCGTACCCGGCGACGACGAGGACGACGAACCCGGGGTGACGGAACTCCACCGTCTCACGGACCCGGCCTGGATCAACTGGTCGTTCAACGAGTTCGGCTGGGTTCCCGGCGGCGACACCCTGTGGCTGCTGTCCGAAGAGTCCGGCTACAGCCATCTCTACACGATCGACCGGCGCGGACGCCAGCGCGCGGTGACCGAGGGCGAGTTCGAGGTCTACGCGATCGGCTTCGCCGGTGACCCCGACACCGCCTGGGCCCTGAGCAACCGCGCCCATCCGACCGAGTACGACCTGTACTCGATCGAACTGCCCGGCGGCGACATGACCCAGCTGACCGAGCTCAAGGGCGTCGAGGACTACGCGCTGTCGCCGGCCGCAGACCGCATCCTGATTCGCCACTCCGGCAGCTACCTGCCGGCCCAGGCCGCCGTCGTTCCCGTCGACGGTGGCGAACCGTTCGCCGCGACCGACACCCGCACCGACGACTACAAGGCGATCGACTGGCAGGAACCACGCTTCGTTGCCGTGCCCTCCAGCCATGTCGACGGGCCGATCTGGTCCAAGTTCTACCCGGCACGCGGCGAGTTCGAGGGGCCGCGACCGGCCGTGCTGTTCGTCCACGGCGCCGGCTACACGCAGAACACGCACCACCGGTTCCCGTACTACTTCCGCGAGCAGATGTTCCACAACCTGTTGACCGCGCGCGGTTACCACGTGCTCGACATGGACTACCGGGCAAGCCGCGGCTATGGCCGCGACTGGCGCACCGCGATCTATCGCCGCATGGGCACGCCCGAACTGGAGGACCTGGTCGACGGAGTCGAGTGGCTCGTCGAGAACCACGACGTCGACCCGGATCGTGTCGGCGTCTACGGCGGATCCTACGGCGGTTTCATGACCTTCATGGCGATGTTCAATGCGCCCGAGGTGTTCGCCGCCGGCGCGGCACTGCGTCCGGTCACCGACTGGAAGCACTACAACCACCCCTACACCTCGAACATCCTGAACACGCCCGACGTCGACCCCGAAGCCTACGATCGCTCGTCGCCGATCGAATTCGTCGAAGGCCTCGAGGGCGACCTCCTGATCAGCCACGGCATGCTCGACGACAACGTGTTCTACAAGGATGCGATCCGGCTCGTCCAGCGCCTGATCGAGCTCGAGAAGGAGGACTGGGAACTCGCGTCCTACCCGCTCGAGCCCCATGGCTACGTCCACCCGGAGAGCTGGCTCGACCAGTACCGGCGCATCCTGAAGCTGTTCGAGGAATCGATCGGCGGCGAAAGCGCCGCCGCCGGAGACGGCGCGTGACCGCCGCTCGAACGCACACCGTGCAGCGCTTTGCCGCGCAGCTTTCCGCACGGATTGACACGCGAACCGTGGCATCGGTACTTCTCGCCGTCCTGGTGCCCGCCCTGCTGGCGGCCCCGGTGCAGGCCGGCGATTCGCTGACGGTCGACGACATCTTCGGCCTCGAGTACGCCGACGAACCGCGCCTGGCCCCGGACGGTGACCGCATCGTCTACGTGCGACGAACGATGGACGCGATGACCGATCGGAATCGCGGCCAGCTGTGGATCATCGATCGCGACGGCGATCGCCACCAGCCCCTGACCTCTGCCGACGGCCACGCATCGTCGCCGGCCTGGTCCCCGGACGGCAGCCGGATCGCGTTCATCGGCCACGACGGGTCCGGGTCCGGCCAGCTGCAGGTGCTGTGGCTGGACAGCGGCCGGCAGACCGCCCTGACCCGGGGCCCGTTGACCCCATCGAATCCGGTCTGGTCGCCGGACGGCGAGCGGATCGCGTTCAGCCGCTTCGTCGAAGCCGCACCGCCGCGCATCGTCGAACCACTTTCGCCGCCCGAAGGCGCCGACTGGGCGCCGCCGGCACGCGTCGTCGACCGCCCCGTGTTCCGGGCCGACGGCGCCGGCTTCCTGCCCCACGGCCAGACCCAGCGCTTCATCGTGCCGGCCGACGGCGGCCCGGTCCGGCAACTGACCGAAGGCCCCTATCCCCAGCCCGGCCCGGTCACCTGGTCGCGCGACGGCCGCGCGCTGGTGTTCGCGACCAACCGTCGACCGGATTTCGAGCTGGAACCGTCGGATACGGAACTGGTTCGCCTCGACCTCGACGACCTGGAGCTCACCACGCTGACCGACCGCTTCGGCCCGGACAATGCCCCCGCCTTCCAGCCGGGCGGCGAACGCCTGGCCTGGCTGGGCTACGACGACGAGCGGCTCGGCTACCACAACGTCGAGCTCTACGTCCTCGACGACGGCGCGCCGAGATCGCTGACCGCGGACCTGGACCGCTCGATCGACGCCTTCGCCTGGGACGACGACGGCGACGCGCTGTTCGTCAGCTACAGCGACCGAGGCAACGGCGTGATCGACCGGGTCACCCTGGACGGCGACCGGAGCCGAGTCGCCGAAAACCTCGGCGGCACCACCCTGGGCCGACCGTATGCCAGCGGCACGTTCGACGCCGGCGCCGACCGGGTCGTCTACACCCGGACCACCCCGGCTCACCCCGGCGACCTGGTGATCGCCCGGAGCGACCGGCGGATGCGCCGCTGGAACAGCGAGCGACTGACCCGCCTGAACGCCGAGCGGCTGGCGTACCGCGACCTGGCGGCGGTCGAAGAATTCACCTTTTCCTCCTCGGCCGACGGCCGGGAGATCCAGGGCTGGCTGGCGCTGCCTCCGGGCCACGACCCGGAGTCCGACGGCGCCCTGCCCTTGATTCTCGAGATTCACGGTGGACCGTTCGCCGACTACGGCGACCGCTTCTCGATGGAAGTCCAGCTGATGGCCGCCGCCGGCTACGCCGTGGCCTACATCAACCCGCGCGGATCGACCAGCTACGGTGCCGAGTTCGCCAACGAAATCCACCACGCCTATCCGGGCGAGGACTACGACGACCTGATGAGCGGCGTCGATGCGCTGATCGAGCGCGGCGTTGCCGATCCAGAGCGGCTGTTCGTCACCGGCGGCTCCGGCGGCGGCGTCCTGACCGCGTGGATCGTCGGCAGCACGGACCGGTTCCGGGCCGCGGTCGTGGCCAAGCCGGTGATCAACTGGACGAGCTTCGTGCTGACCGCAGACTACACGCCGTTCTTCCACCGCTACTGGTTCCCGGCTCCGCCCTGGGAAGCCCAGGACGAGTACTGGCGACGCTCTCCGCTGTCCAGGGTCGGCAACGTGACGACGCCGACCATGGTGCTCACCGGCGAGGCCGACTGGCGCACACCGATGTGGGAATCGGAACAGTTCTACCAGGCGCTGAAACTGCGCGGCATCGACTCGGTGCTGGTGCGTATCCCGGAAGCCCCGCACGGCATCGCGGCGCGGCCCAGCCAGATGGCCTCCAAGATCCGACACATCCTGGCCTGGTTCGAACGCTACGATACGGACTCGGAGCGTTCGCACGATCGCGCGTCGGAGGACGACTGATTCGTCCTCGCTGCGGTGATCGAATCGATCCGCCCACTCACTCAACACGGAGACCCCGGACCTCGCCATGAACGTACTGATCACCGGCAACTCGAGCGGCCTCGGCCTCGGACTCACGAAACGCCTGCTCGCGCAGGATGCGATCGTCTGGGGCATGAGCCGCTCCGGTTGCCCGATCCACGACGACGACGGCCTGCGAGACCGCAAGGTCGACCTGGGCAACCTCAACGCGATCGAAGAAGCCATGGACCGTCTGATGTCGGACTGCCTGCGGCTGGACCTGCTGGTTCTCAATGCCGGCATTCTCGGTCGCATCCAGGAGATGCACACGACCGACGTGCACGATCTCGAGCACCTGTACCGGGTCAATGTCTGGGCCAACAAGATGATCCTCGACTGGTTCATCGAGCGACGGATTCCGGTCGAACAGGTGATCGCGATCTCCTCCGGCGCCGGTCACAATCTCAGCCACGGCTGGGGCGGCTACGCGATGTCCAAGTCCAGCGTCAACGACCTGATTGCACTCTACGCCCACGAGATGCCGGACACGCACCTGACCGCGCTCGCGCCCGGCCTGGTCGACACGGGCATGCAGGACTACCTGTGCGAGGACGTCGATGCCGACGAGTTCCCGTCGGTGCAGAAGCTGAAGGATGCTCGCGGCACCGACGCCATGCCGTCGCCGGACGAATCGGCGGAGCAGATCCTGGGGCTGCTCGATACGCTGAAAAAAGGAGACAGCGGTCAGTTCGTCGACGTGCGCACGATGAACGACTGACCGGGCTTCGCAGGCGAGGCGGCCGACCGATCGACGGCCACATCGACGGACACGTCGCCGGACACACCGTCCGGCGCATCCCTCAGCGCATCCTTCAAGACGGCGGCCGCCTCGCTCCGACCCCACCGGGCATGTCGTATTTCGGCATCGATTTGCGTACTCTTGGGCGTACCGTTCTTTTTCGAGGGAGTGCCCGGCCATGATGGACTTCAAGATCGGCGAGATCATCTCGCTGCTGCTCAAGACGATGCCGTTCCTGATCTTCCGCTTCCTGATCTACTTCGGGATCACGCTGGCCTACGTGCTGATTACCGGCATCGGCGCCGGCGTGGGCTACGGAATCGGATCGATCGGCGGAAGCGCCGAAGGCGGCACCTTCTACGGCGGCCTGATCGGCTTCGGAATCGCCGGGGCCATCATGTATTTCATCCGCGAATACCTGCTCTACCTGGTAAAGGCCGGCCACATCGCGGTGCTGGTCGAACTGATGGAGGGCCGCAGCCTGCCCGGCGGCAAGGGCCAGATCGACTACGCGCAGGGCATCGTTCGCGAGCGCTTTGCCGAGTCCTCTGTGCTGTTCGGCGTCGACCAGCTGATCAAGGGCGTGCTCAAGGCCTTCAACCGGGCGTTCTTCACGATCGCCAACTTCATTCCGATCCCGGGCATCCAGGGCATCGCCAAGTTCATCAATACGATCGTCACCCTGTCGCTGACCTACCTAGACGAGGTCATCCTGGCCTACAACATCAAGACGAAGTCGGATAACCCCTGGGCCTCGTCGCGCACCGCGCTGGTGCTCTATGCCCAGAACTACAAGGCGTTCCTGAAGAACGCGTTCTGGCTGGCCTTCGTGATCTGGGGCATGACGTTCCTGGTCTTCCTGCTGATCCTCGCGCCCGTGGCCGGACTGGTCTCGCTGTTCCCGAACGTTGCCGGTCCGCTGGCGCTCATCATCGCGCTGGTCTTCGCCTGGGGCATCAAGCAGGCCGTGATCGAACCCCTGGGCATGACCGCGCTGATGCAGGTGTTCTTCAAGGTCACCGAAGGCCAGGAGCCGAACCCCGAGTGGGACGGCAAGCTGGAAAAGGTGTCGAAGAAGTTCTCCAAGATGAAGGAAAAGGCCGCCGAGTGGACGCCCAGCGACTCCGGGTCCGGCAATTCGGGGTCCGGCAATTCGGGCTCCGGTGGCTCGGGAGCGGGCAACGAGCCGCCGGCGAACCAGCCGGCCGGCTGAGACCGCCGGGATATCCAGTGACGGAGAACCGGGCGCCTCGCGCCCGGTTCGTTCTCAGTCGCCGCGCGGCTTCAGGTCGGGCTGACGCGTCGAGGCACCCGGCTCCGCTTCCGACGCCACCGGCCCTTCGAGCACCTCGAGCCGCTGGCGGATCCTGCGCAATTCATCGAGCAGTTCGCGCCGGGCCAACGCTTCCTCGTCGTCGTGGATCGAGTTGGTCGCGGTGACGATGATGGCGATGAACAGGTTCAATACCATGAAGCTCGAGACCAGGATGAACGGCACGAAGTAGATCCAGACCAGGGGCATTTCCTCGAGCATCGGCCGGGCGATGCCCGACGACCAGGACTCGAGCGTCATGATCTGGAACAGGGAGAAGAAGCTCTTGCCCAGGCTGCCCCAGTAATCGGGAAACGCGTCGCCGAACAGCATCGTGCCCATCACCGCGAAGACGTAGAACACCAGCACCAGCAGCGCGGCGGTCCAGCCCATGCCCGGCAGGGCGCGCATCAGCGACTCGATGATCATCTTCAGCCTCGGCACCTGGGACAGGAGCCGGAGCACGCGCAGGATGCGCAAGGCGCGGAGGATCTCCAGCGGCCCTGCGGCCGGCACCAGCGAGATGCCGACAACGAAGAAGTCGAACACGTTCCAGCCGGAGCGGAAGAAGCGATGGCCGAACGCCACGAGCTTGATCGCGATCTCGACCACGAACACCGCGAGGATGGCCTGGTTGATCGCCGTCAGCAGCCCGCCGTAGCGAGCCATTAGCGCGTCCGAGGTCTCCAGGCCGAGGATGACCGCGTTGACCAGGATCAGCGCGATGATGGCGTTGCGCGGCCCCGGCGATTCGATCCAGCGCCCGAGTCGGGCGCGCCAGCGCAGGCGAGAGAAGGTACCGGCGGCAGTGTTCATCGATCGTGATTCTCTTGCGGGTCGTGCCCGGGGTCGTCGGTCGAAGGGTGGGTGCGCCGGCGGCGCGCCTGCTGATGCCCTTCCACCCAGCCGCCGGCACGGAGCATGCGCTCGGAGAAGCTATCGGCGTCACCCCGCTCCACCGCTTCGATCAGGGCATCGACCGCGTTTCTCAAGTGTGCGAGCACGGCCGGCTGGTCCGGGTTGAGCTTCTGGATCTCGAAATACAGCGCCGGATTCTCGTGCGTGACGTCCCGCGCGATGGCCAGCTGACGGCCGAAGGTCGTCGATGCGATGTCGGCCAGCGCATCCGGTGCATGACCGGACCGTGCCACCGCGTCGGCGAACACCAGGTTCACCGCATGCGACAGGCCGAGCACCCAGGCCATCAGCTCGTCATGGGACTCCAGGGGCACCTCGATGCATTCGGCCATGGTGTCGGCGAACAGCTCGCGCGCCAGGTGCAGCGCCTCGGCGTTGCCGCAGTCCATGAACAGCACGTGCCGCCCGGCAAGCAGGCGCGTGTCCGGGCCGAACATCGGGTGGATCGACGCGACCCGCAGTCCGGCCTCGCGAGCCCGCTTGAGTTCGTCGACCAGGGGCCCCTTGACCGAAGCGATGTCGATCACCGTGGCCGCGCAGCGCGCGTCGGTCAGTTCACGCAGCAGGACCGCCGACGCCTGGATGGGCGCGGCCAGAACGATCAGCTCGAAATCGCCCGGTGCGCGCTCGAGTTCACGCACCGCGGTCCCGGACTCGGCGTCGACCGCTGGATCCACGACGACCACGCGCCAGCCCTGCTCGGCCAGCAGGCGCACCATCCAGTCCCCCATCCGGCCGAGTCCCCCGATCACGAGGGCAGTGCGCCCGCCGCCGCGCCCGGACGCCGACACGCGCTCGGCCTCCTGGCGCGTCAGCGAGGCCTCGATCAGGGCCGTCAGCAGCGTTTCCGCCAGGTCCGGATCCAGGCCCACGTCCAGCGCTCGAGCACGAACGCCGTCCAGCACCTGCCGCTCGCGCCGGAAATCGCGCAACGCACGCCCCGACGACTTCTTCAGCCGACCGATTTCCGAAACGATCCGCTGCCGCTCCGCCGCCCGCTCGACCAGTTCCCGATCGATCCGATCCAGCTCCGCCCGCAGCGAATCGATGTCGCTCTTCCGCTCGTCACTCATTTGTCAGTCCAGCCTGCTGCGAGTCGCCGAGTTCGATCGAGGGGTGATGATCGTTGGAGAACGTAACGGGCAGCCCGCTGCGGGTGGCCGCGGGAACGGAGGATCCGCCGTGTAGGTGCGCGGTACACGAGGAACCCGAGTACCGCAGGCCGCCGTGAAGCAACGCAGGGGTGATTTTCGGGGAGCGCCCCAGGATCGTAGTCCGGGGCAGGCTTTGCGAGCGGGTCGCTGCCGGCGACCGCCAGCGCGCAGGCACCGCAGAGCACTTGCGTGTGCATGAGGATGTCGAGCACTGCCGCCCACCAGATCGATCGAAGGGTGAGGATCGGTGGAGAGCGCAGCGAGCAGCCCGCTGCGGGTGGCCGCCCCCGGATCGGGGTCCGGGGCGGGCTCTGCGCAGCGACCGCAGTGCACTTTTGGGTGCATGAGGATCGCGCGCACCGCCAGCCACGGAGCTCTCTACGCTGAAAATCGCTTGAGAGCGTAGCGAGCGGCGCGCTGCGGGTGGCCGCGGGAACGGAGGATCCGCAGTGTACGTACGAGGTACAAGAGGAATCCGAGTACCCCCGGACGCCCGCAGCGCGTCGCGCAGTAGCTCTCCAGCGATTTTCACGAGCGGCCCATGAACTCGCCGGTCTCCGTATTCACTCGAATCGACTCCCCCGGCGTGATGTAGTCCGGCACCATCACTTCCAGCCCGCTTTCCGTGGTCGCCGGCTTCGCCGACCGGGTCGCCGTGGCGCCCTTCATGACCGGGGCGGTGTCGGCGACGGTCAGCTCGACCGACTGGGGCAGCGTCAGCGCGACGGGCGTGCCGTCGATGAGCAGCACGTAGATGCCGCCGAGGCCGTCGGTGAGGTAGCCGGCGGCATCGCCGACCGCGTCCTCGTCGAGCAGGTACTGGCTGAAGTCCTCGTCGTCCATGAAGACGAAGCCGTCGGCGTCGCGGTAGGAGAAGCTCGACTGGCGGCGGACCAGGTCGGCTTCCCGGGCGACGTCGTCGCCCTTCAGGGTCAGTTCCTGGCGATCGCCGCCGGGAATGGCTTCGAGCTTGAAGCGGTACAGCGTGCTGCCGCCGCGTGCGGTCGGCGCCGAGCGCGACACGTCGCGGACGGCCCAGACGCGGCCTTCGTGCTCGATGACGAAGCCGCGCTTGATTTCGTTGGCCTTGGGCATGAACTCGTTTCCTGGAGGGTTCGGGAAGCTGGCGATTATCGTCGAATTCGAGCCCGGAATCCGCCCCCGCCCGACGCGGCGCGGAGTACCCTCGACTCGGCCGTGCATAATCGGCCGCTGGTTTCCCTCCATGAACTCCGCCGATGCGTCTGCCGATCAAGCGCCTCCTGGTCACCACCCTGCTCTCGATGCTGCTGCTGATCGCCGCGGTCTGGTTCGGGGGCCGATGGTACCTGGCAGGCAGCGTGCTCGACACGGGCGGGCGGGTCGTCCTGCACGGCCTGGACGCCCCGGTGGCGGTGGCCTTCGACGCACGTGGCATTCCGCGGATCCGGGCGGCCACCGACGCCGACGCGGTGCGGGCCCTGGGCTGGCTGCACGCCGCCGAGCGCGGCCTGCAGATGGAGCTGATGCGCGCCGTCGCGCGCGGCGAGCTTTCGACCCTGGTCGGCCCGGCGGCGCTGGACAGCGACCGCCTGCACCAGCGCTTCGGCTTCGCCCGGCGGATCGCACTGGATCCACCGGCGCTCGACCCCGAGGTCCACGAGCTGCTGGTCGCCTACGTCGACGGCATCAACCAGCGCCTGGAGGCCGGCGATCTGCCGCCGGGCCTGCTTTTCCTCGGCGGCGAACCGCGCCGCTGGACCGTGGCCGATGTGCTGACGCTGGCCTACTACCAGACCTGGTACCCGACCACCCTGGTCCAGCGCCTGGCCGAGGCCTGGCGCGCGGCCGGGGATGCCGGCCCGCCGGAGATGGCCGACTGGCTGGACGGGCTGCCGGCCTGGGGGCTGCCGACGATTCCGGCGCAGCGCATGACCGAGGCGTCGAACACCTGGGTGGTCGGCCCGGCGCGTTCGGCCAGCGGCTCGGCGCTTCACGCTTCCGACCCCCACCTGGACATCACGATGGCACCGGGCCTGTGGTACGCGGCCGGCCTGCACAGCGGGGAAACGCTGGACGTGGTCGGCGTGACCGCCCCGGGCCTGCCCTTCGTCGCCATGGGCCACAACGGTCGGATCGCCTTCGCGTTCACGGTCGCACCGGTCGACCTGTTCGAGTTCTACCGCTTCGAGCGGCTCGACGGCGCGGCCGACCTGCTGCGCGGCCCCGAAGGTCCGGTGGAGGTCCACGAGCACGCATCGAGGCTGGCGGTGGCCGGCGACGACGCTCCCGTCGACCTGATCACCCGCAGTACGCGCTACGGAATCGTGATCGACGAAGACGAACACGGCGCGACGGTCATGCACTGGGCCGGCTTCGACCTGCCGGTCGGCGACCTCGTCGCCAAGGGCCTGGCCCTGAACCGGGCCGGGGACTTCGACGCGTTCCGGGCGGCGGCCAGCGACATGGGGGCGCTGTCGGTCAACTGGAGCTACTCCGACCGCGACGGCAACATCGGCTACGTCCAGTCCACGCCGGTGCCGATGCGAACCCACGAGCGCTTCTACGTCACCCTCGACGGCGCCGACCCGGCCAACCACTGGGCGGGCTTCGTGCCGCCGGACCGGCGTCCCCACGCGCTGAACCCGCAGCAGGGCTGGCTGGCGAACTCGAACAATCACGCGGCAAGTGATTTCGAATGGCCGATGCCGGGCTACTACAAGCACCTGCGGATGCGGCGTTCGGCAACATGGCTATCGGGCTCGCGGACGCTCGATCGGTCGAGCATGCACGCGATGCAGATGGACGTCGTGTCCGAACGCGCGCTGTTGTGGAAGGACTGGCTGGCCGAGGTCGCCGAACGAACCGGCCGCGCGCCGCTGGCCGCCGAGCTCCGCGCCTGGGACGGCGCGATGGCCGTCGATTCGGTGACCGCCGGCCTGTTCGCCCTGTGGTGGCACCACCTTCCCGGCCGGCTGTTCGCCCAGGGACCGGTCGACGCCCGGCACGGCCGTACGCTGCTCGACGACTGGCTTGCCGCGGAGCATCCTGCTCCGCTTCCCGGAGCGGACCGCGAAACCGCCGCCGAGCAGGCGCTGGACGACGCCTTGCGCGGCCCGCGACGGCCGCTCGGCGCGATCCAGACCCTGACGGTCGCCCATCCGCTGGCTCGCGCGGGCCTGCTCGACCGCTGGCTGGACCTGACCCGCGGCCCGATGCCGATCGGCTCGGGGCCGGGCGCGCTGAACGTCACCTATCACCGCTGGCATGCAGCCAGCAAACGGCTCTCGGCCGCGGCGGGCGCGTCGATGCGCTACGTGATGGACTGGGCGGACCCGGACGGCTTCACGCTGAACCTGGCCCTCGGCCAGTCCGGACACCCGCTTTCTCCCCACTTCGACGATTTCCTCGCCGACTGGCGAAGCGGAACGCCGTGGACCGTTCCCTGGACCGAGGAAGCGGTCGACCGTTCAACGGTGGCGACGCTTCGGATGACGCCCGCGGATTGATCGGATCGGCCGATCGATCTTCGATCAGCCGCCGTGGAATTCCGATCCCTCCTCGCGGTCCAATTCCCCGTCGGCAGTCACCGCGCGTTCCTCGGACGGTGGTAGATTGCCCGGGCGATTCCGCAACCCATCGAACCTCGAGGAGTGTTTCGACCATGAATGACCAAAGGCATCAAGGCCAGGTCCGTACCGCGACCTACACCGGCACCGACTCCCGTCCGACGATCGACGAGGATGCGCGCCGCGTGCTGCGCAACACCTGGAACCTGCTGGCCATGACGCTGTTGTTCTCCGCCGGCACCGCCGCGCTCTCGATGAGCCAGGGCTGGGGGCACCCCGGCGTCGTGATCACGCTGGTCGGTTACTTCGGCCTGCTGTTCCTGACCATGGCGCTGCGCAACTCCGCCTGGGGCCTGGTCAGCGTGTTCGCCCTGACCGGCTTCATGGGCCTGACGCTGGGTCCGATCATCAGCGCCTACCTGACCATGTTCAGCAACGGAAGCGAACTGGTGATCTCCGCATTCACCGCGACGGCGGTCAGCTTCGTCGCGCTGTCGGCGTTCGCCGTGACCACGAAGAAGGATTTCAGCTTCCTGGGCTCGTTCCTGTTCGCGGGCATCCTGGTCGCGTTCCTGGCGGGCCTGGGCGCCTACTTCTTCGCCCTGCCGATGCTGGCCCTGGCCGTTTCGGCGATCTTCGCGGTCCTGATGTGCGGGCTGATCCTGTTCCAGACCCAGCAGATCGTGCAGGGCGGCGAGCGCAACTACATCATGGCCACGGTGACGCTGTTCGTGTCGATCTACAACCTGTTCACCAGCCTGCTCCACCTGTTCGGCTTCGCCTTCGGCGAGGAGTGAACGCGGCGTCCCGGCCCGGGCCCTCGCCCGGGCTTCGGGCCGGCCGCGGAACCGACATTGGCCCGCGTCCCCGGGGCTGGTAAAATGATGCTTTGACTGCCCCGCCGGCCCCGTGGCCGGCGGCTTGCATTTCCGGAGGTAGACCCATGTCCAGCATTCTCGAGAAACTCGGCCGACTGCGCGAGAGCGGCGGCGAAATCCGAACCCACGGCCTCGGCGACGACGTGATCGAGCGCTTCGCGGCGCGCGACTCGCGGCTGCACCAGGCGGTGGACCAGGCCTTGAGCGTCGCCGAGTGCTGGAAGTCCGCCTACCCCGAGCTGTGGTCGGCCGACGATGCCGAGCAGCAGAAGCAGCTGCAGTCGGGCTACGTCAATTTCTACGCGGACGACGCCGTGAACCCCTACGTGGCGCTGGCCGCGAAGGGGCCGTGGATCGTCACCACCAAGGGCGCGGTGCTGCACGATTCGGGCGGCTACGGCATGCTCGGCTTCGGCCACGCGCCCGACGCCGTCCTGGCCTCGATGAACCAGCCGCACGTCATGGCCAACGTCATGACTCCGAGCTTCAGCCACCTGAAGTTCGTCGAGACCCTGCGCGCCGAACTGGGCCATACGCGTGACGACGGCTGCCCCTTCGAGCGCTTCCTTTGCATGAACTCCGGCTCCGAGTCGGTCACCGTGGCCGGCCGCATCGCCGACATCAACGCCAAGAAGATGACCGATCCGGGCGGGCCTCGCGAGGGCGCGACGATCAAGCGCCTGTCGCTGACCGGCGGCTTCCACGGCCGGACCGACAAGCCGGCCCGCTATTCGGACTCGACCCGCAAGACCTACCATCGCCACCTCGCCTCGTTCCGGGACGACGACGCGCTGGTCACCGTTCGACCGAACGATCTCGACCACCTGAGAGAGATCTTCGAGGAGGCCGAGCGCGACAACGTGTTCTTCGAAGCGGCGTTCATGGAACCGGTGATGGGCGAAGGAAATCCGGGCGCGGCGCTCGACCCCGAGTTCTACGCCCTGGCGCGCGAGCTGACCGAACGCCACGGCACGCTGCTCCTGGTCGACTCGATCCAGGCCGGACTGCGCGCCCAGGGCGTGCTGTCGATCGTCGACTACCCGGGCTTCCAGGACCTGCCGGAGCCGGACCTGGAAACCTGGTCGAAGGCGCTGAACGCCGGCCAGTACCCGCTGTCGGTGCTCGGCATGAACGAGAAGGCCGCGGCGATCTACCGCAAGGGCGTGTACGGCAACACGATGACGACCAACCCGCGCGCACTCGACGTGGCGACCACGGTCCTGACCCTGGTCACGCCGGAGGTGCGGCGAAACATCGTCGAGCGGGGCCGCGAGTTCGTCGAGAAGCTCGAGAAGCTCATGGGCGAACTGGACGGCCGGATCACCCGGGTCCAGGGCACGGGCCTGCTGTTCTCCGTGGAACTCGACGGACAGCGCTACAAGGCCTACGGCGCCGGCTCCACCGAGGAATACCTGCGCGAGCACGGCATCAACGTCATCCACGGCGGCGAGAACTCGCTGCGCTACACGCCGGGCTTCACCACCACATCGGCGGAAGTCGACCTGATCGTCGAGGCCACGCGCGACGCGCTGCTGAACGGACCGGTCAAGCAGGTCGACCAGGCCGCCTGATCGAAGAACGCCCCGGGGGCTCCGCCCGCGGCACGAGTACAGACGAAAACGCCCCGGCATGAACCGGGGCGTTTTCGCATGGGGCGCTCGTTGGCGAGCCGCGTTCGAAGCCTCTGCAAACCTGCAGGCGCCGGTCTTGCGGGGCCCTGATCAGAAATCGAAATACAGCGACACGTGTCCACCGGGGTAACGGAACGGGCGCGGATGGGGATACGGCACGGGCCCACCGAAGTACACGCCAGGGCGATAGACGGGAAAGGCGGCATGCCGGCAGTAGGGGCCGTGGCGTTGGTCATGGCGATGGTCATGGCGATATCCATGACGATAACCGTGGCGGTGGCCGTGCCGAGCGCCGTGGCGATACCCATGACGGTAGCCATGTCGAGCGCCGTGGCGAGCACCATGCCGGTAGCCGTGAGCCGCGCCATGACGATCGTAGCCGTGGTCTCGATAACCGTGTCCGCCGTGATGCGGACCGCCGGCGAAACTCAGCGCAGACGCGCCGAGCATCAGGGCCGCGATTCCCGCGGAGATCAGGTGAGTACGCTTCATGTCGGCCTCCGTGCCGAGGGGTACGGGTACACTCTAGGCAACCCCTGCTGAATCCGGCCTGAATCGATGTCCCAAGCCTCGAAGCGCTCGTCCCTGCTGGAAATCCACGATCATGACCACGCCATCCGCGAGCTGAGGCTCGCGCGTGCCCCGGTCAACGCCTTGAATCCCGCCCTGGTCCGCGAGTTGCTCGACGAGGTTCGCAGCGCCCCCGCCGACGGCGTCGAGGCGCTGGTCCTGTCGGGCCGCGAAGGCCTGTTTTCGGCCGGGCTCGACCTCCCGGAACTGCTGGCGCTGGACGAAAACGGCATGGAGGACTTCTGGGGCGACTTCTTCGCGCTGCTCGAAGCGCTCGCACGCTCACCGGTTCCGATCGCCAGCGCCATCACCGGCCACTCCCCGGCTGGCGGCACCGTGCTCGCCTTGTTCACCGACTACCGCGTGCAGGCCGAAGGCGACTTCAAGCTCGGCCTGAACGAGGTCCAGGTCGGCCTGATCGTGCCTCCGGTCATTCACCGGGCGCTGGCTCGCCTGATCGGCCCCTACCCGGCCGAGCGCCACCTGGTGGCCGGCCAGATGATCGGCGCCGAACGGGCGCTCGCGATCGGTCTCGTGGACGAGGCCCTGCCCGTCGACCGCGTGGTTGATCGCGCGCTCGAGTGGTGTCGTTTCCACCTCCAGCTGCCGCGGCATTCGATGCGCGGGACCCGCGAACTGGTCCGTGCCGACCTTTGCGCCTTCTTCGACGAGGAGTCCCTGATGGACACGAAGGCGTTCACCCGCTTCTGGTTCCAGCCGGACACCCAGGCCACGCTGAAGCAGGTCGTCGAGCAACTGAAAGCGCGTCGCTGACCGGAGGACCTGCCGGCCCATTGCGCTCGCGGCGGGTCGCTGACTACACTCCTAGTGGGCCATGCGGCTAATTGGATAATGCTCAGAGCCACTGTGCCGGTGCGAATCAAGGCGCGTTTCGCAGGGAATGGCCGCCCCCTTGCCAAGAAACGCAACGCCGAGTCGGGCCGGCACAGTGACTCCCGAAGGGCCGCCGCACCAGCGCCGTGTACTGCGTTCCACTCGCTAGACGGCCCGGCAAGGACGCCTGCGCTCGCGCGCCTTGCACACGACGCCGGTGCGACGGCTGAGTGTTACCCAATTGGCCGCATGGCCCACTAGCATGCGCAGCGAGCCCACGCCGGCCGACCAACGCCCGTTCGCCGCTCCGTGCAGGCGAATTCCAACCATGGCCGCGTTCGCATGGCTGCGCGCAGGTGCCGCCGTCTACGTCGCAAGCCTGCGCGTCAGCCTCGCTTACGGGCTGCTGATCTTCCTGCTGAGCCTGGCCGTCAGCCTGCTGGCCTGGAAGGCCGGACGCTACGGCCTGGTGATGGCCATGCTGTCCGGGTTCGTGTTCATCGCACCACTGCTGGCCACGGGGATGTACTCGGTCAGCCGCCAGATCGAACGCGGCGAGCGGCCGTCCTTCTCACGATCGTTCCGGCGGATGCGGATGGCGATCCGCGATGCGCTGATCTTCGCGCTGGCGCTCACGGTGATCTTCCTCGTCTGGGTGCGTGCCGCCTTCATGCTTCACGTGTTCTTTCCGGTCGGCGCCGAGGCGAGCCTCGAGGCCGAACTGACCTTCCTCGCGATCGGATCGGCCGTGGGATCGATCTTCGCCGCCATCGTGTTCGCCATCTCGGCATTCTCGCTGCCGATGATCGTCGACCGCGATGCGGACATGATCACCGCCTGCGTGACCAGCGTGAACGCGGTCCTGCGAAACAAGCCGGCAATGGCCGTCTGGGCGGCCTGCATCGTCGCCCTGACCGCCCTGGGCCTCGCCACCGCCGGCCTCGGACTGATCGCCGTGATCCCGCTGCTCGGCTACGCCACGCACCACGGCTATCGCCAGACCATCGATGCATCGGAGTGGCCGCTGTCCCCCTAGGTGGAAAAGGGACTCGGGGCTAGTGGGGGCCACACGGGATTACTCGCCCCTGGCCCCTCGCCCACCGCTTGTTAGCGCCACTTGAGCTCGTACAGGTCCAGCCTGCGATCGCGCAGGTTGCGCACGGAACCATGCGACCGGATCTCGCGCAGGTTGTCGAGATCGAGGTCGGCGATCAGCATGGTCTCCGTATTGGCGGTCGCCTCGGCGGCGATGGCGTCGTGCGGGAAGGCGAAGTCCGACGGCGTGAACACCGCGGCCTGGGAGTACTGCATGTCCATGTTCTCGACCCGCGGGAGGTTGCCGACCGAGCCGGAGATGACCACGTAGCACTCGTTCTCGATGGCCCGCGCCTGGGCGCAACGCCGAACCCTCAGGTAGGCGTTCTTGGTGTCGGTCCAGTACGGGACGAACAGGATGTGCAGCCCCTGTTCGGCGAGCAGGCGCGGCAGCTCGGGAAACTCGACGTCGTAGCAGACCAGGATGCCGATCTTGCCGAAGTCCGTGTCGAAGACCCTGACCTTGTCGCCGCCGACCAGGCCCCAGTAGCTGACCTCGTCGGGGGTGACATGGATCTTGTACTGGCGCTCCCAGGTACCGTCGCGCCGGAGCAGGTAGCAGACGTTGCGCAGCTTCTCGCCGTCGTACTCGGGCATCGAGCCGGCGACGATATTGATGTTGTACGACACCGCGAACTTCAACATCTGCTCGCGGATGGCCTCGGTATAGCCGGCCAGCTGACGAACGGCTTCGGCCGGCCCCTGGTCGTTCCACGGTGCCATCATCGGCCCGTTGAAGAACTCGGGGAACAGCACCACGTCGGCCTGGTAGCCCGAGACCGCATCGACGAAGTACTCGATCTGCCCGTAGAGGTCTTCGAGCGATCGGGTCGGTCGCATCTGCCACTGCACGGCGCCGATCCGGACGTCGGACGGACGGCCGCCGATGATGTCCGACTCCTCCGTGTGATAGATGTTGACCCACTCGAGCAGGGTCGCGAAGCCGTGCGACTGCTGGTCGTCGGGCAGGTAGCCGCGGATGATCTTGCGGACCTGGAAATCGTTGGCCAGCTGGAAGGTCAGGATCGGATCGACCAGCTCGCGCGCCCGCACCTGGTCGACGTACTGCTGCGGCGTCATCTCCTCGCGGTGCTTCTCGTAGCCGGGGATGCGGCCACCGACCACGATGCCGCGCAGGTTCAGCTGCTCGCACAACGCCTTGCGCGCGTCGTAGAGCCGGCGGCCCAGGCGCAGGTCGCGGTAGTCGGGGTGGACAAACACGTCGACCCCGTAGAGCACGTCGCCCTTCGGGTCGTGCGTGGTCAGGTACCCGTTCCCGGTGATGTCCCAGTACTTGTGGTCGTGGCCCCAGCGGCTGTACTTGACCCGCAGCGAAATGGCCGCCGCCACGACCTTGCCGTTGTCCTCGATGCAGAGCTGCCCTTCCGGGAAACGCTGGATCTGCGACTCGAACTGCTCCTTCGTCCAGGCCCCGTCGAGCTTGCCGGGGTAGACCCGGTCCATGATCTCGGCGATATCGGCGTAGTCCTCGAGCTCGGTCTGGCGGAGCTTCAGGTGGTGCTGGTCGGTGTCTGCGCTCATGCGGTCGTGTTCGGTGAACGAATGCGTCTAGCCTACACGTGCCCCGGCAGGAAGGGCGGACTACATCGGGGAGTCGTCGGCGCGAAAGACAGGTTCGCCATCCAGCGCGGTGACCAGTACCCGGATCGAATGCAGCTCCCCGACCGGCGCTTCCAGCGGATCCCGGTCCAGGACCACGAAATCGGCCCGCTTGCCGGCGGTCAGCGACCCCACCTCGTCTTCGGCGAAGGCCGCCTTCGCCGCCTCGATCGTGAAGCCTGCCAGCGCGACCTCGACGGTCACCCGCTGGTCCGGAAGCCAGCCCCCGGGCGGCTCGCCCTCGCGGTCCTGCCGCGTCACCGCCGCGTGGATGCCGAAGAACGGATTGACCGGCTCGACGGGGAAATCCGACCCGAAGGCCAGCGGCGCCCCGGCCTTGCGCAGGCGCTGCCAGGCGTAGGCGCCCTGCAGCCTCGTTTCGCCGAGCCGCTGCTCGGCCCAGCGCATGTCGGAGGTCGCGTGGGTCGGCTGCATGCTGGCCACGATGCCGGCCCCGGCCAGGCGCGGGATATCGTCCGGATCGATGATCTGAACGTGCTCGATGCGGTGCCGGCCCGGGTTGTCCGGATGCCGGGCCTGGCCGGCGATCAACGCGTCGACGACCTGGCGGTTCGCCCGGTCGCCGATGGCATGGATGGCGACCTGCAGACCGCAGCCCATGGCGCGGTCGACCACCGACTGGAGTTCGGCGTCGGTCTCGAACAGCAGGCCGCGGTTTCCCGGGTCGTCGCTGTACGGCGCCAGCAGCGCGGCGCCGCGGCTGCCCAGTGCGCCATCGGCGTAGAGCTTGACCGCGCGGGCGGAAACCCGCCCGGTCTCGACGGTGCCCATGCGACAGAGCGCGTCGAGGTGCTCGCTGTCGCCGTCGGCCATGGCGTGGATCCGGGCCGTGAGTTCTCCCGCCGCCTCGCGGTGCAGGAAGCGGCGCACATCGGCCAGCGACGTGCCGGCGTCGTGCACCCCGGTCAACCCGAGCCGGGCCATCTCGGCCAGCGCGCGGTCCAGCGCAAGGGCGAATTCGGCTTCCGACGGCGGCGGAATCACGGCCCGGAACGGCGCCTCGGCGCGGTCGACGAACACGCCGGTCGCTCGGCCTGCCTCGTCGCGCACGATCTGCCCGCCCTCGGGCTGCCAGTCGCCCGAGAACTCGACGCCGGTCGCACGGATGGCCGCCGTATTCGCCCAGACCGCGTGGCCGTCGACCCGTTCGAGCAGCACCGGCCGCTCCGGGAACGCCTCGTCGAGGTCGGCGGCAGTCGGAAACGAAGGGTCCTCCCACAGCGTCTGGTCCCAGCCGCGGCCCTGCAACCAGGCGCCGTCGGGCAGCTCCGCTTCGTGGGCGCGCAGGCGCTCGAGGACCTCGGCCCGGCTTGCCGCACCCACCAGGTCGGCGTTCAACCGCGCCAGGCCCAATCCCATCACGTGGCCGTGCGCATCGATCAGGCCCGGAATCACGGCCTTGCCGCCGAGGTCGATCACCTCGACGTCCGGGTACCACGCCTGCAGGTCCGCGCTGGACCCGACCGCCACCAGGCGACCGTCCGCGTCCCACGCCAGGGCCTCGGCGCGGGGTCGATCGGCATCCATGGTGTGGATCACGCCGTTGATCGCCACCTTGACCGCATCGCGCTCGGCCTCGCCGAGTCCGCAAGGCGACAGGGAAACGAGGGCCAGCATCAGCGCGGCCGCGAACGAACGATCGATTCGGGTCATTGGTCGGGTCTCGTCGGGGACGGCTCATTGTTGGCGACTGTCACGGCTTCGTCAACGGGCCGTCATCGCGTTGCAAGGCGGAGTCAGCACGATGACGCAAACGATGACGCAGACCCGCAGGAGAATTCGCGATGAACGCCCCGGAACGGCTCCGCACCGCCCGCACCGGCCCTGATCGGCCGCAGGGAAGCGGCATGAGGATCCTGCTGGTCACGGACGCCTGGACGCCCCAGGTCAACGGGGTGGTCCGTACGCTCGGTCGGACGCGAGAGACGCTGCAGTCGCTCGGCCACGAGGTCTCGGTCCTGTCGCCGGAGGGGCGAGCCACGATCGGCTGTCCGGGCTACAGCGAGATCCGACTGACGCTGCGGCCGCACCGCGCCGCCAGGGAGGTTCTCGTCGACCGCGAACGCTTCGACGCCATCCACATCGCCACCGAGGGTCCCCTGGGCTGGGCCGCGCGGCGACGGTGCCTGCAGCTCGGCCTGCGCTTCACCACCTCGTACCACACGAGGTTTCCGGAATACCTCCGCCTGCGCGCACCGATTCCGCTGACCTGGAGCTATCGGCTGATGCGCCGCTTCCACGCGGCGGCAGCACGCACTTTCGTGCGGACGGCCACGCAGCGCCGCCTGCTGACGGAGCGAGGCTTCGAGCGGCTGGCGATCTGGCCCGGGGCGGTCGATACGCGGCTGTTCCATCCGCGCGACAAGGACGCGCTGGCGCTGCCGCGGCCGATCTCGATGTACATGGGGCGGGTGGCGCCCGAGAAAAATCTCGAAACCTTTCTCGACCTGTCGCTACCCGGCTCGAAGGTGATCGTCGGCGGCGGTCCGTCGCTGGAGCGCCTGCGACGGCGCTATCCCGACGCCCACTTCCTCGGTTATCGACACGGGCGAGCGCTGGCCGAAACGCTGGCCGCGGCAGATGTGTTCGTGTTTCCGAGCCGGACCGACACGCTGGGCCTGGTCATCCTGGAAGCCCAGGCCTGCGGCGTCCCGGTGGCTGCACTCCCGGTCCCCGGGCCCCAGGACCTGATCGTCGACGGCGCCAACGGTGCGCTGGACGAGAACCTCCGCGACGCGGTGTTCCGCGCGCTGGCGGTCGCGCCCGAGGACTGCGTGGAGTACGCCCAGCAGCATTCCTGGGAGGCCAGCACGCGGCGCTTCGTCGATGGCCTGGTCGCCGCGCGGAGCGGACCCGCGGCGGCGACCGACGAGCCGCTCGACGCGCCGCTGGCCGATCCGGCCGGTTGATCGCTCAGCACCTGGCCGGGTCGGTCCGGGTGTTTCCGGCCGGCGCGGTGTCGTCCTGCCGGTCGCTGCCGCCTTCCGACCGGTCGCCGTCGGCATCCTCGGCGAGTCCTTGCTGCTCGGCCTTCTTCAGCCAGCGCAGCGAGTGCCACGCGATCGCGATGCCCGCCAGGCCGTTGGCTGCGGCAATGGCTGCATACACGGTCTCGGAACCGTCGATGCGCGACGCGATCCAGACCATGGGCACGTAGAACACGGCGATCCGGGTCAGCGAATAGGACAAGCCGGTCAACGACTTTCCGAGGCCGTTGAAGCCGCCGGCAGCGACGATCGCCACGCCGTAGCCCCACAGGCTGATCGGCACGATATGCAGATAGCGGGCCGCCTCTTCGGCCACCGAGGTTTCCGAGGCGAACCAACCGGCGATGGTCTGCCCGAACAGCGCGAACAGCCCCGCCAGCAGCAGGGACCAGCCCGCGCAGATGGCGTAGGCGATGCCGAGCGCCTTGCGGACACGTCCGATCTCGCCGGCACCCCAATTCTGGCCGGCCATCGGGCCGATCGCCGAGGACAGCGCCAGCATCGGCAGGATCGCGAAGGCCTCGAGCCGGGTCGCCACGCCGAAGCCGGCGACGACCTGCGACCCCAGGACGGCGATCAGCGCGGTGGCCACCGCGATGCCGGCCGGGTTCGACGCGTTGCCGATCGCCGCGGGCAGTCCGATCCACAGCACCTCGCGCGCCGATCGGAGGAACGGCCGGACCGCGGGCACGCGCGCCTCGACGAGCCGGTCGCGCTTCAGCACCAGGTACAGGGCCATCGCGAGCGACAGCACCCGGGCCACCAGCGTGCCCACTGCCGCACCTTCGATCCCCAGTCCGGGCACCGGCCCCCAGCCGAAGATCAGCAACGGCGTGACTGCCGCATTGACCACCGAGGCGGCGATCATGATGAAGCTCGGCCAGAACGCGTCGCCGCAGGCGCGGACCATGGCATTGGCGACCATCGGCACGACCACGAACGGCAGCGACAGGAACCAGATCCGCATGTAGGCCACCACCAGGTCCAGCACATCGCCCTGGGCACCGAGCAACTGGAACAGGGGCCGGACCAGCAGGATGCCGACCGCGGCCATCAGCACGGCGATGACCGAGGCCAGCAGCAGCGCATCGGTCGCTCGACGGTGCATGCGGTCCTGCTGACCCTCGCCGACCGCGCGCGAAACCACCGACGCCGCGCCCGCCGCCAAGCCGATCGACAGGCTGGTCAGGGTCAGGGCCACGGGAAAACTGAAGGACAGAGCGGCCAGCGCATCGGTCCCGAGGCGGCCGACGAAATAGGTATCGACCAGCTGGACCGAAATCACCGCAGCGATGCCGAACAGCATCGGCCCGGCCAGGCGCAGCAGATTGACGGAAACCGGACCCGAGGTCAGGTCGCGGTCCTTGCTCCGGGCATTCGCGCTGTCGTTCTCGCGATCGATTTCGCGATCGTTTTCGCGATCGGTCTCGCGGTCGCCCGAGGCGTCTCGTTCCGGCGCGTGCTCTGGGGCTTGCGGGTCGCTCATTCAGGTCGTGCGGACGGGCGCTCGGCACGTCGCACCCAATCCGGGGAAGGCGTCAGTATCCACGGACCGTGTGCAGGCGATGCGACCGGGCGGGCAGCTGCACGGCTCGTATAATTCCGCGATGAGCATTGCACCGCCCGGCCCCGAAACCCTCGTCTACACGCCCGCCGAACTGAATCGCGAGGTTCGCGTCCACCTGGAAGCCGGCTTCGCGCGCATCTGGCTGTCGGGAGAGATCTCGAACCTCGCGCGGCCCGCTTCCGGGCACCTCTACTTCACCCTGAAGGATGCACGCGCCCAGGTCCGCTGCGCGCTGTTCCGCAGCAACCAGGGCAACGTGTCGGCCCGGCCGGCCAACGGCGACCAGGTGCTGGTTCGCGGCCGGATCAGCCTGTACGAGCCCCGCGGCGACTACCAGCTGATCGCCGATGCCCTGCTTCCGGCCGGCAGCGGCGCACTGCAGCAGGCCTTCGAGGCACTGAAGAAGAAGCTCCAGGCCGAGGGCCTGTTCGACCCGGACCGGAAGCGCCCCCTACCGACCCACCCGGCCCGGATCGCCGTGGTGACGTCGCCGTCGGGCGCGGCGCTGCGCGACATCCTGACCACCCTGAGGCGGCGCTGGCCAGCGGCCCGCGTGGACGTGCACGGCAGCACGGTCCAGGGCGAGAGCGCGCCGGGCGAATTGACCCGCGCATTGCAGGCGGCCGACCGCAGCGGCGCCGACGTGGTGCTGCTGGCGCGGGGCGGCGGATCGATCGAAGACCTGTGGGCATTCAACGACGAGGCGCTTGCCCGGGTCATCGGCGACATGCGGACCCCGGTCGTCTCCGGCGTCGGCCATGAGACCGATTTCACGATCGCCGACTTCGTGGCCGACCTGCGCGCCGCAACCCCCACCGCCGCCGCCGAAGCGGTCACGCCCGACGGCCCGGCCCTGCGTCGCCAGATCGACGCCCTGCGCGATCGTCTCCGACGCGCGATCGGACGGACGCTGCAGCAGGACTGGCAGCGACTCGACGGCCTGGACCGCCGCCGTGCTGCTGCCCATCCGCGGCGACGGCTCGGCGAGTTCGACCAGCGCCTCCGCGGCCTGCAGCGGCAGCTTCGCCGCGCCGCTCGCCGCCGGCTGGAGAACGACCTGCGCCGGACCGAGGGCCTCGCCGCGCGCCTGGCCGCCCGGCACCCGGCGCCGCGCCTGCGCGAGGCTGCCGGCCGCCGCGACGCGCTCGATCGGCGCCTGCGCATGGCGATGGCGCAGTCGCTGGAACGGGCCGCGTCCCGGCTGGGGCAGCATGCGCGTGCGCTCGATGCGGTAAGCCCGCTGGCGGTGCTCGACCGGGGCTACGCGGTCCTGCTCGACGACGACGGCAGGCTGCTCTCGCGGCGCGACGACTTCGAGCCGGGCCGGTCGTTCCGGGCGCGGGTCCGCGATTTCACCGTGCACGCCCGCGTCGAGGACGTGGACGACGCGGCGGACAGCGTCGAGACCACGTCGCAGGAATGAATCGCCTCACCGGCATCGCCAGGGTCGAGCAGACGATCCGCAAGAGCCGGTTCATCGGGGTCTGCGGCCCGATCGACGGCCCGGACGACGCCGCGGCCTTCGTCGCCGAGCACGGCGCGGAGGGCTGCCGGCACGTGGCCTTTGCCTGGCGCGTGGGCAGTACGGTGCGCTTCGACGACGCCGGTGAGCCCGGCGGCACCGCGGGACGGCCGATCCTGGCCGCGCTCGAGCACTTCGACCTCGACCGCTCGATCGCCGTGGTCAGCCGCTTCTTCGGCGGGGTCAAGCTCGGCACGGGCGGCCTGGCCCGGGCCTACGGCGGCACAGCGATGGCAGTCCTGCAGGCCGCGCCGACGGCGCCGATCGTCGCGATGACCGAGCGCATCGTGGAAGCCGGGTTCGAATTCGCCGACGCGCTGCACCGGCAGGTCGACGAACTCGGCGGTGAGAAACTCGACGAAGGCTGGACCTCCGACGGCGTCAGGCTCCAGGTCCGCCTGCCGGAAGGCCGCGCACCCGCGCTGGAACGCGCGGTACGGGAAATCACCCGCGGCCAGGGAAGCTGCTCGGCGCCCTAGCTCGACGTTGTGAATGATTTCAGGTCAAGCGCTGACCGCAGCTACTGGTGAACAAAAGCAGAACGGAAAATGCTTACCGCAGATGAACGCAGAGGGACGCAGATTGAATACAAATGCGATAAAGAGATAAGGCGAACAGCTGGAAACTGAAAACCGGATTCTGTCCACAGATGGACACGGATGGACACGGATACAGAAAAGAATCTTGGAAAGTTTGGAACTCCGCGGTTCACCACCACGATGGTTGGGCGGTCAATGTCGGTGCGGATATACGCTGGGAAAGAGGGTTTCTGATTCCCGCGGCCTAGCCGTGTTCATCCGTGTTCATCTGTCGACACCGGATTTTCCGCTCCCGAATCTGCGTTCATCTGCGTCCATCTGCGGTAGGTAGCCTTCGCATTTCTTCTGTTCTTCAAATCTGTATCCGTGTTCATCTGTGGACACAAATTTGTTTCTGGATTTTCTTATCCGCGTCCATCTGGAGTGCATCACCGTGGGACTTCTCTGCCTTGCGCGATGTCTACCCGCGTTCACCCGTGCTCATCTCCGGACACAAGTCTGTTCAATGTCTTTTATCCGCGTTCATCTGCGTCCATCTGCGGTAAATAGCCCTTGCATTTCTTTAGTTTTTTCAATCTGTATCCGGGTTCATCTGTGGACCCCTTGCCCCTGCTTTCCCGCATGAACGCCCGCGTCCACCTGCGGTAAGCGAGGTTCGACGCTAGTCCTCGTCGGGCGGCTCGAGCAGGTCGTCGAGGCGCGGCGCGAGGTCGTCGGCGCGGGGCTCGGGGATGCGGAACGCCCAGGGCGACAGGCGGGCGTCGACGGCGACGGCATCGGCGAGCCGCTCGGCGGCGGCGCTTTCGATTCCGGATTCAGCCGGATCGCGATCGGCGTCGCCTTCGCTCGCCGGCTCGGACTCCGACGTCGCGCTCGCGGCGCCTTCGGCCTCGTCGACGGTGAAATGCACCCAGGCGGAGCGGTCCTCACCCTCGCCTTCGCGCCAGCTCGTCGCGGTGAAGCGCAGCCCGTCGTCCGTGACCAGCACGGTTCGCGCCGCGTCGTCGGGGTGCGGCGGGGCGAAGCGCCGAACGTCATCGAGGCCGAGACCACGCAGGGAATTGGCCAGTGCATTCCGCCGCCAAGCCGGCCCCGCGCTCCGGCCTTCCGGCACGTCGCGCAGGACCCATTCGCCCTCGCCCGATTCGTCGCCCTCACCCGGCCCGGTCACCTTCTGCAGACGCACCGTTTCGCCGTCCGCATGGGTCACGGTGACCGAGACGAGATCGTCGGCCGGGATGTCCATGATCCCCGGCTCCAGCCAGGCCACGGGATCGAGCGCCACCTCGATGACGCGGTCGGCCAGCCAGGCCTGCTCCTCGTCCGTCGATCGAACGTAGCTGCCGCTGTCCGTGGGGTCGACCTGTCCAACGATGACCGGCACGAGGTCCGTGCCCGGAAACTCGATCCGGCGACCGGTCGCATCGGGATCGGCCGGGTCGGTCACGCCGAGCCGGCCGTACCACGCCGGGTCGGCGGTCTTCGGTTCGCTGCGCTCGGCCTCGGCCAGGGTGCGAAGCAGGTCGACGACCTGCTGGAAGTCGGCCTCGTAGCCGTCCCGGTCGAGCACGCGCCACCGTTCGTCCTCGCGCCGCAGGCGCACCGCCGTGGCCTCGCCCGGCGCAACCAGGTCGACCGCATCGATGCGGTTGATCTGCCCGGCCAGGCCCGCCAGCACCGGACCGCCGGATTCATCGTCGACGGGACGCTCCGCGCCCAGCCAGATCACCAGACCGATCGCGAGCAGCGTCGCGCAGGCAAGAAGAAGCAGTCGATTGCGCATCATCATCCGTCGTCTCCCTCGTGCTGGGCGCGGCGTCGGCGCCAGGCGATGAACAGGGCGAACAGCGTGACCAGCACCGGCATCAGCGCGATATTGATCAGCTTGACGCGGCTGCCCAGCGCTTCGATGTCGCTGTCGAGTTCGCGGCGGACCTGGCGCAGCTGGCGCCGGATTTCGAGCCGCTGGTTCATGAAGCGGTCGATCTCGGCCTCCTGCTCCGGGGTCAGGATGCTCAGGTCGGTATCGCCGCGGGCCTGCTGCAGCTCGGTCAGGCGGGCCTCGGCCTCGCGCAGTTCGAGCTCCAGCTGCTGCTCGGTCGCGCGCAGGCGGGCCTCGGCTTCGCGCCGGAGCGTATCGACCAGGTCGAAGGGCCGATCGGACGACGCGCGTCCCCGGATCGAGATCAGGTCGGCGTTGCCGAGCAGGTTCTCGACCGCGTTGACCGCCAGCGCCCCGTTGTCGGCGAACGGTTCGAGCAGGACCTGGCCGAGGAAGCGCTGGCGCTGGACCCAGAGCGCATCGGCGAGCAGGTCCGTGTCCGCGACCAGGATCGCGTTGAGTGCGCCCTCGGTGCGCCAGTCCTCGTCGGCTGCCGCGCGGTCCGGATACGCCGTGTTCGCGGTGCCGGTCAGCCGCACGGCCAGCGTGCGGACGCCCGTGCCCTCACCGAGCTCGTCGGCCAGCGACGCGGGATCGGCCGCCATTCGCAGCCGCTCCGTGGGCAGCTCGCCGGCGGCGTCGCTCGATTCGAGCAGGGGCACCGCCTCGAGCCCCTCGGCCAGCGCCGACAGGTCGAAGGCACCGATCGATGCCGTGTTGATCAGATCGAGCTGCGCGGTGACGATGTCCTCGTCGTCCATGTCGGCCGCCGTCAGCCCCAGGATCGCCGGGTGACGGACCGGCGGCTGCCCCTGCTGGAGCGAGACCTGCAGGGCGCGACCCGGGTCGGCGACGAACCGTTCGACGTCGAATCCGACGCCCCAGGCCTCGAACAGGGTGGGAAGCGACGAGTCGCGCTCGGCCATGAAACGCGCCGCCGGATCCATCGGGTTGTCGCCCGGGTCGGCCTCCGCATAGGGGTCGACGAAGGCCAGCAGCCGACCGCCAGCGAGCACGAACTGGTCGATCGCGCGGAGCAGCGCCTCGGAAAGCTGCTTCGGGTGGACCAGCACCAGCGCGTCGAGGTCCTCCGGCAGGGAGCCGGCGGTCGGCTGGATGGTCCGGACGTCGAACAGTTCCGTCCACTGGTCGTGGACCGCCCAGGCCGGGTTGCGCTGACCGGTCTGCGGATTCATGCCGCCGGCCAGGGGCAGACCGCTGACCAGGCCCACGCGCGGCCGGTCCGGCGTGGCCAGGCTGGAAATCATCCGGGCCAGGTCGTATTCGAGAAAGGTCTCGCGCTGCGGCGAAGCGAACGGCAGCACTTCCAGGCCGTCGATCCGATTCGTGCCGACCACGCCCAGGTACAGCAGGTCGCCGGCCTGGCTGAGGGGAACGCCCTCCAGCCCGTAGCGGGCCGCGTCGTCCTCCTGCTCGGAAAACGGCAGCGGATCGATCCGTTCGATCTCCAGCCGCCCGTCGGCCCGGCTGGCCATTTCCTGCATCAATTCCCAGACCCGGTCGGCGTAGCGCCGGATCTGCGGCAGGTCCTCGCTCGCCGAGTCGCTGAAGTACAGCCGCAGGGTGATCGGCTCGTCCAGCGATTCGAGGATGTTCACGGTGCCGTCCGACAGCGTGTAGAGCTCGTTCTCGGTCAGATCGACACGCAGGTTGCGCAGCGTCAGTCCCGCCAGCATCGTCAGCACGACGAACAGCACGGCGAGCAGGACCAGTGCTCCGGTGGAGTACAGCTTGTTCATGCTAGTGCGCCTTCTTCAGTTCGATCACGATGCGATTGGCCGCGAGCCAGAAGCCGATCACCAGGGCGAAATAGACGAGATCCCGGAGTTCGACCACCCCACGCGAGATGGAATCGAAGTGGCCGAGGAAACTCAGGTTGGCGATCGCATCGACGGCGGCCTGCGGCAGCCAGCCGCGGAACAGGTCGAGGACCATCGGCAGGCCGGAGAGCAGGAAGCCGAAGCACACGACGACGGCCAGGATGAAGGCCACCACCTGGTTGCGGGTCACCGCCGAGAGGCAGGCGGAGATGGCCAGGAAACCGCCGGCCATCAGCCAGCTGCCGAGGTAGCCGGCCAGGATCACGCCGTTGTCCGGGTCGCCGAGCACGTTGACCGTGATCCAGGTCGGGAAGGTCAGCGCCAGGGCCAGGCCGACGAACAGCCACGCGGCCAGGAACTTCGCGATCACCGCCTCGCCGGTGGTCACGGGAAGCGTCAGCAGCAGCTCGATGGTTCCGGACTTCCGCTCCTCGGCCCACAGCCGCATGCCGATCGCCGGCACCAGGAACAGGTAGAGCCAGGGGTGAAAGGTGAAGAACGGCTGCAGGTCGGCGATCTCGCGTTCGTAGAAGCCGCCGAGATAGAAGGTAAAGGCGCCGGCCATCAGCAGGAAGATGACGATGAACACGTAGGCCACCGGCGTGGCGAAGTAGCTGGCCAGCTCGCGCCGCAGGAGGATACCGAGGTTGTTCATGCCGAGTCGTTCGGTCAGTGCGGTCATCAGGCGGCCTCCTCGCGGCGAGCGTCGGATTCGGCCTCCTGGGTAATGGCACGGAACACGTCGTCCATCCGTCCGGCTTCGAGCTGCATGCGGGTCACCGGCCACTCGGCCCGCTCGGCCAGCGCCGACACGGCGCGGAACAGGTCGCCGCGGCCCGACGGGAACACGGTGACCAGGCCGCGCCGGACCTCGACCTCACCGGCCTCGGGAAGCTCGCTCAGCGCCGAGGCGGCTGTCTGCAGGTCCGGCGTGGCGAGGCTGACCGCGTTGGCGTAGCGCGACCGCGCCAGCAGCGCCGCCGGCGTGTCGTCGGCCAGCAGGCGGCCGCGGGCGATGATCATCGCGCGCGAGCACAGGGCGTCGACCTCTTCGAGGATGTGGGTGGAGATCACGATGATCTTGTCCGGCGCCATCTCGCGGATCAGCCGGCGGACCTGCTGCTTCTGGTTCGGGTCCAGGCCGTCGGTCGGCTCGTCGAGCACCAGCACCGGCGGATCGGACAGGATCGCCTGGGCCAGGCCGACCCGGCGCTTGAAACCCTTGGACAGCGTCTCGATGGTCTGGCGCCGCACCTCGCCCAGCTCCAGCCGCTCGATCACGTGAGCCACGCGCCGGGCGGCCTCGGCGCCGCGGAAGCCGCGGGCACCGGCCGCGAACTCCAGGAAACGATGCACCGACAGCTCGCCGTACAGGGGAGCACCCTCGGGCAGGTAGCCGATCAAGCGGCGGGCGGCGAGCGACTCCTCGCGAATGTCGTGGCCGTGGATCACGGCCGTACCGGACGTGGGCGGCAGAAAGCCGGTCAGCATCTTCATGGTGGTCGACTTGCCGGCCCCGTTCGGGCCGAGAAAGCCGAGTACGGTCCCGGGCTCCACGCGGAAGCTCAGCCGGTCCACCGCGGTGAAGTCACCGTACCGGCGGGTCAGTTCCCTGGTCTCGATCATGCCTTGACGTTCCCCGATCAATGGGCTCGAATCCGAACTGCGTCTCGCGTATGGGCCGGCCGACGGGATTTCAAGCCGCAACAACCCGCCCCGGCGGACAGCGCCGTCCCGTGACGCCGAATCGGATAGCCTACCTGCTTTGCTCTATGCGCTACGCGCCGGATTCCCGCCCCGCCATGCAGTTCGACATCCTGGATCACATGCCCGACGGCCTGCTCGGCCTCCGGGCCCATGAACTCGCCGGCCGCCTTGCCGGACCGACCCTGATCCACCTGCCCGGCCGCCGGCCCGACCCGCTGTTCGTTTCGGTCATCCAGCACGGCAACGAGACCTCCGGCTGGGACGCGGTTCGCCGGCTGCTGGCCGGTCGCTACGCCCGCGATCCGCTGCCGCGCAGCCTCGCCCTGCTGATCGGCAATGTCGAGGCCGCGGCCGAGCACCGCCGCCGCCTCGATCACCAGCCCGACATGAACCGTTGCTGGCCGGGCTCGAACGACGAGCACACAGCACTGCACCGGGAGCTGGCCCGGATCACCGACCACGTGCGGCAGCTGCGCCCCTTCGCCAGCATCGATATCCACAACAACACCGGTGAGAACCCGCACTATGCGGCGGTCAATGCGATCGAACCGCAGCGCCTGATGCTGGCCAGCCGCTTTTCGCGCACGGTGATCTTCTTCACCGAGCCTTCCGGCGTGCAGTCGATGGCCTTCGGCGCGTTCTGCCCGGCCGTGACTCTCGAGTGCGGCCAGCCCGGACAACAGGGCGGCACCGACCACGCCATGGCGTACCTGGAGACGGTGCTGAACATCGACGAACTCCCCCATCGATTCCCGAATCCCGAGGACCTCGACCTGTTCCAGGTCACGACCGCGGTGCGCGTGGACTCCGACTGCAGCTTCAGCTTCGGCGAACCGGGCGCGGACCTGGTGCTCGACCCCGAGATCGACCGGATGAACTTCACGGAGCTGCCGCCGGGCACGTCGCTTGCCCGGCACAACGGCGCCGATCGTTCTCTGCTGGTCGCCATCGACACGGACGGCCACGATTGCACCTCGGACTGGTTCGAGCTCGACGGAGATCGCGTCGTCACCCGTCGACCGGCCATGCCGGCGATGCTCAGCACGCACGCGGAGGTCGTCCGCCAGGACTGCCTGTGCTACCTGATGGAGAGGATGCGGATCCGCCGACCCGCGCCGCATGCAGACCGGCACACGGAGCTGCCCGAGAGCGCCCCCTGACCTTCGGCAGGCGCGGCGCGTCGCCGCGCGGCGATACACTGGGCACCAGTCGAATCATGGGGAGGTCAGGCATGAACTTCTGGACCGCAATGGTGGCGATCGCCGGCATCATGGGTATCGTCGCGATCACGCGTTACAAGATGGAGATCCGCAATTCGAAGTCCGCGAATCCCGACCCCGAGCAGGCCGAGACCGTGCGCCGGCTCGAAGAGCGGGTGAAGACCCTCGAGCGCATCGTGACCGACGACAAGGAAGCGCTGAAGCGGCGCTTCGACGACCTCTGACCCCGGCCTCCACCCGGAGCATGACTTCTTGAGCGATTCCGACGACGAGACCGGTTCGCCGATCCAGCGAATCGTCCGGCTGTTCCTGAAAGGCCTGGCGACGATCATCCCGATCGCCCTGACCCTGTTGATCGTGTTCTGGCTGGCGGGCCTGGCCGAACGCGGGGTCGGTGCGATGATCCAGTGGGTGCTGCCGGAGGACCTGTATGTCCGCGGGATGGGCCTGGTCGGCGGTGTGCTGATCGTCATCGCGATCGGCCTGCTCAGCCAGGTCTGGCTGTTCCGCAAGCTGATCGATCTCGGCGAGGCGCTGCTCGACCGGCTGCCGCTCGTCAAACCGGTGTTCCGCGCGACCAAGGACTTCGTCGACTACTTCAGCGGCGACGAACGGAAGTTCGACCAGGCGGTGCTCGTCCGCCACCCGGAGCTCGGGGTCGCGATGATGGGCTACGTCACCCGCGAGGATTTCACCGACCTGCCCTTCGGGGTCGAGGGCGAAGTGTGCGTCTATCTGCCCTTGAGCTACCAGGTCGCCGGCTACATGGTCATCGTGCCGAAGGACTGGCTGGAACCGGTGGACATGCCCTTCGACGAATCCCTGCGCCTGATCCTCACCGCCGGCATGGCGCGACGGAAGTAGTGCTGCTCGATCAAGCGGCGACAGGAGAAGACCAATCGAGGTGTGTCCACAGATGAACACGGATGGACACGGATAAAAAGGGGAACAGGACTAGTAGCCTACTGGTGTAACCGAACACCGTGCATGAGCGGCGCGGGCCGGCAAGAATAAATGGAACGGCGGCTACGGTCGAACTCGTAGCGCTTCATTTAGCGAATTGTAGGTCTGCTCGTTCTTTTCTTCATCCGTGTTCATCCGTGGACAACCAAACCTCTCGTGAATCAGCCGCCGGCAGCCGCTGACTCGACCGGGCGAATGCTGCGGACTTCCGCCCCGCCGGAGTCCCAGCGCGGATCGTGGGCGGCTTCGAGGGTGTTGGTCTCGTAGTCCCACATCACGCCGTGCATGTTGCCCCACGGGCGGGCGCGGACCTCGATTTCGTGGCCGCGGGCTTCCAGCGCCTCGATCTCCGCCTCGGTCAGCGCATCGCGCTCGACCGAGATGCGGTCGGGAAGGTACTGGTGGTGAAAGCGCGGCAGGGACACCCAGGAGTCCGGGCCGTTGCCCTCGAGGAAGTCCAGGATGCCGAGCAGCACCATGGTGATGATCCGCGAGCCGCCGGGCGTGCCGAGCACTGCCAGCCGGTCCGGGCCGTGGATGATGGTCGGGCTCATCGACGACAGCATCCGCTTGCCCGGTTCGATCGCGTTGGCGCGGAAGCCGATCAGGCCGTAGGCGTTCGGCTCGCCCGCCTTGGCCGCGAAGTCGTCCATTTCGTTGTTCAGCAGCACGCCGGTCCCCGGCGGTGCGTAGGCGGCGCCGTACGGCAGGTTGACCGTGAGCGTGGCGGAGACCCGGTTGCCGTCGGCATCGATCAGCGAGAAATGGGTGGTGTTGGTCGAGTCCTCGAAGCGGTCCGGGTCGGCGGCCAGATAGGCCGAAGGCAGCGCACGATCCATCCGCATCGTCGTGCGTACACCGGCCGCGTAGGCCTCGCTGAGCAGCAGGTCGACGGGAATGTCCGTGAAGTCCGGATCGCCGAGATACAGCGCCCGGTCGCGATAGGCGCGCCGCATTGCCTCGGCCAGCAGGTGCACGCGGTCGACGCGGTCCATGCCGAAGTAGCCGAACGGCTCGATCAGCTCGAGGATCTGGGCGATGGCGATACCGCCCGACGACGGCGGCGGCGCGGTCAGCAGCGTGTAATCGCCGAAATGCGTGCGGATCGGTTCGCGCTCGACCGCGCGGTAGTTGGCCAGGTCGTCCAGCGTCCAGATGCCGCCCTCGGCACGCACGCCGGCGACCAGCTTCTCGGCGGTCTCGCCGCGATAGAACCCGTCGGCACCCTGCTCGGCCACGCGCTTCAGCGTTTCGGCGAGATCGGCCTGGACGATCGTATCGCCGATCGCCGGGAGTTCGCCTCCGGGCATGAAGATCGCCGCGGTTTCGGGCCACTGGAGCATGATATGCGCGCGCCAGTTCAGCAGCTGCTGGTACTTGAGGTCGACCTCGAAACCCTGTTCGGCCAGCCGGATCGCCGGCGCCAGAGACTCGGCCAGCGGCAGTTCGCCGTAGGTCTCGGCGATGTGTGCCCAGGCGGCGATCGCGCCGGGAATTCCCGCCGCCAGCGCGCCGTTGATCGCCAGTTCGCGCTGGAACTCGCCGTTGGCATCGAGATACATGTCGGCCGTCGATGCGGCCGGCGCGGTCTCGCGGCCATCCACCATCGTCGCGAAGCCGTCCGAAGCCCGCTCGAGGAGCCAGAATCCGCCCCCGCCGACGCCCGAGGACGCCGGCTCGACCACCGCGAGCGCGGCGGACACGGCGACCGCGGCGTCGAAGGCGTTACCGCCGGCTTCGAGTACCTCGAACCCGGCCGCGGTGGCATCTTCGTGGGCGCTGGCGATCGCGGCCCGACCCGGGCCCTCGGCGGCGACACCGGCGGCCGGAAGCAGCAGACACAGGGCGAGCGAGGCAAGAAACGGGCGATTCGACATGAATCCTCCTGGACAACGGTCGACGCGTCGGATCGCGTCGGAAACGGAAAGGAAAGGAAAAGAAACGGAACGGTCGGTCGGCAGCTCGTGATCAGTCCGCGTAGCGCCGCTTGAGCGCGTCGACCACGCGGGCGTCGACGAACTCTGAGACGTCGCCGCCGAGGCGCGCGATCTCCTTGACCAGGCTCGACGAGATGAAGCTGTATTCCTCGGCCGGGGTCAGGAACACGGTCTCGGCGTCCTGGACCAGGTGCCGGTTCATCGACGCCAGCTGGAACTCGTACTCGAAGTCCGAGACCGCACGCAACCCGCGCAGGATCACCCCGGCGCCGCGCTCCTCGACGAAATGCGCGAGCAGGTCGCTGAAGCCCACGACCTCGACGTTGGCCACTCCCTGGGCATCGAGCACGCGCTCGGCCAGGTCGATGCGCTCGGCCAGCGAAAAGGCCGGCTGCTTGTGCGGACTCTCGGCGATCGCGACGATGACCTGGCGGAACATCCTCGACGCGCGGTCGATCAGGTCGGCGTGGCCGTTGGTCAAGGGATCGAAGGTCCCGGGGTAGATGGCGACGCGGTAATCCAGCGCTACGGTCATTTCGAACTCGATCGCGAGAAACGGCCGCCGATTATACCGACCGGGTCATGCAGCCCGGCCGGCGTCCTCCTGGGTACGGGTCAGCAACTGCAGGCGGACATCGCCGAGGATCTTCTCGCGCAGGACGTCGTAGTCGTCGCGGCCGTCCAGCGGATCGGACGAGCGCCGATCGCTCTCGACATAGACCCGCGCGTCGGGCGCCAGCCGGCCCGGCGCGGACAGGGCGTCGAGCACGGCCGCGTGCAGACCGGCGTCGAAGGGTGGATCGACGAACACCAGGTCCAGGGGTTCGTCGATCAAGGCGAGCCATGCCATGGCGTCGACGGGCGCGAAGGACACGCGCTCCGCGCCCGGCCAGGCCGCGACGGCGGACTTCAAGCCTTCGATCAGCGAACGATCGCGTTCGACCAGGTCGACCCGGGCCGCACCCCGGGAGGCCGCTTCGAGCCCCAGGGCCCCGCTTCCGGCGAACAGGTCGGCGGCCCGCCGCCCGGCGACCCGGCCCTGCAGCCAGTTGAACAGCGTTTCGCGCGCCCGGTCGCCGGTCGGGCGCAGCCCCGGCCGATCGGGCACGGCCAGCTTCCGGCCGCGCCAGTCGCCGCCGATGATCCGGACCTGCCCCGTGCGTCTGCCTGCATTCACGGTGCTAGCATAGCGGGCTTGTCCACCATCGCGTCGCTGCCTGCACGAGCTGCCTGCATGTTCTCGATCTTCCGCCGCAAGAAAACCGGCGACGGCGTCGAACCCACCGACGTCGTCGAGAAGCCCCAGTCGGGGCAGGACCCGTTGGACGCGCGCATGGAGCGCACGCGCTCGCACCTCTCCGGACTGTTCGGCCTGATTCGCGGCTCGGAGAAGATCGACGAGGACCTGCTCGACGATATCGAGACCACGCTGCTGACGGCCGACCTCGGCGTGGCCGCGACCACCCGGATCATGGACCGCCTGCGAGACGGCGTGAAGCGCGGCCTGGTCCAGGCCCCGGCCGATGTCCTGCCCGCCGTCCAGGCCGAACTCTACGCCCTGGTCGAGCCGTGCGAACAGTTCCTGGCCGTCGAGCCGGAGAAGAAGCCGTTCGTGATCCTGATGGTCGGCGTCAACGGGGTCGGCAAGACCACGACGATCGGCAAGCTGGCCCGCCGCTATCTCGACGACGGCCTGAAGGTCATGCTGGCCGCCGGCGACACCTTCCGCGCCGCGGCGGTCGAACAGCTCAAGGAATGGGGCAAGCGCAACGATGTCCCGGTCATGGCCCAGGACCAGGGCGCCGACTCCGCCGCGGTGATCTTCGACGCGCTGCAGTCGGCGAAGGCGCGCGGTGTCGACGTGCTGATCTGCGATACGGCCGGACGGCTCCATACCCAGGGCCACCTGATGAAGGAGCTCGGCAAGATTCGCCGGGTGATGGCCAAGGTCGACGAGCAGGCGCCGCACGAAGTCATGCTGGTGGTCGATGCCGGTACGGGCCAGAACGCGCTGGCCCAGGCCCGCCAGTTCGACGAGGCGGTCGAGCTCAGCGGCATCACCGTGACCAAGCTCGACGGCACCGCCCGCGGCGGCATCGTGTTCGCCATCGCCGAGGAGATGAAGCTGCCGATCCGCTTCATCGGCGCCGGCGAGCGCGCCGTCGACCTCCGGCCCTTCGACGCCGGCACCTTCGTCCACGCGGTGCTCCCGGTCGAAGCGGACTGACCCGGCGCCGTGGCGCCGTTTTCCGAACGTCTGCTCGAATGGTGGCGCCGGCACGGCCGCCACGACCTGCCCTGGCAACATCCGCGCACGCCGTATCGGGTCTGGATTTCCGAGATCATGCTCCAGCAGACCCGGGTCGAGACCGTGGTCGGCTACTTCGATCGGTTCATGCAGCGGTTTCCCGACGTCGATACCCTGGCCCGGGCCCCGGTCGACGACGTCCTGGCCTGTTGGTCCGGCCTGGGCTACTACGCCCGGGCTCGCAACCTTCATGCCGCAGCCCGCCGGCTTGTCGATGAATTCGGCGGCGAGTTTCCCAGCGAGGTCGACGCCCTCGCCGCCCTGCCCGGCATCGGCCGTTCCACCGCCGCAGCCATCGTTGCCCAGGGCTTCGACCGTCGAGCGCCGATCCTCGACGGCAACGTCAAGCGCGTGCTCGCCCGCCACGCCGGCATCGAGGGCTGGCCGGGGCGGAGCGCCGTCGAGCGCGCCCTGTGGTCCGAGGCCGATGTGCGCACCCCGGACGGAAGCCCGGCGGACTACACGCAAGCGATCATGGACCTCGGCGCCACCCTGTGCACGCCGAAACGCCCCGCGTGCTCGCACTGTCCCGTACGGGCCGACTGCATGGCGCGTCGCGACGGCCGTCAGGAGGAGCTACCCACGCCGAAGCCGAGGAAGAACCTGCCGACCCGGGAGCAGCACTTCGGCCTGCTACGCGACGCCGACGGCCGCGTTCTGCTCGAGCGCCGGCCGCCGACCGGTATCTGGGGCGGCCTGTGGTGCCTGCCGGAAGTCGCCGGTGGCGACGCGGTCGAGGGAGCGGAGCGGTTGGAGCCGCCGGAACCGATCGAGCACGTGTTTTCGCACTTCCGTCTTCGCATGCAGCTGGTCCACCAGCGCATTGCCCGGCCCGACGACGCGGTGCGCGATCGCGAGGACCGGCGCTGGAGAACCGCCGAGGAATGGCTCGAAGCCGGCCTTCCGAAGCCCGTCCGCGCCCTGCTCGAGCGGCTCTAGGTGCGAACCGCACGGCCCGGCCGGCCGAGGCCTCTACAATGGCGACCTGCCTGAACCCGAGACGTCACCGATGAGCCGAACCGTCCACTGCGTCTATCTCGACAAGGAAGCCGAAGGGTTGCCGCGCAAGCCCCTGCCCGGCGAACTGGGCGAGCGCATCTACAACGAGATCTCCGCCGAGGCCTGGCAGAAGTGGCTCGCCCACCAGACCATGCTGATCAACGAGAACCGGCTGTCTCCGATCGAGCCCTCGCACCGCAAGTACCTGATCGAACAGGCCGAGGCCTTCCTGTTCGGCGGCGATGTCGACGAAGCCGCCGGCTACGTGCCGCCGTCCGACGACTGACCCGGCCGCGCCCGCGGCGTCAGCGGGCCGGCCAGAGCCTTCGGCGGAATGTGCGGAACCTTCAGCGGTCCGTAACGATCGCCCGACGCCAGCCGGCGTGGTCGAACGGTGCGATCGACGCGATCCGGCAGTCCCGCCCGCGCAGGATCACCCGGTCGGCCGTCGTCAGACGATTCGGGCTGCCCGGCATCAGCGTCAGGCCGACCGCCTCGCGCGCATCGGCGATACAGGGCTGCATCAGCTCGATCGCGAAGAACCGGTTCCGATTGACCCGCACCCAGATCCAGTCGCGATCGAGCTCGTGCCAGTCGACCAGCTGGCTGTAATCGAAGGAACGGACCGGTTCGCCGATGAAGTCCGGATACGCCGGGGCCGGATCGTCGGACGACGCGCCGGACGACGCAGCCGGGCCGGCCGGCGCGGCGCATCCGGCCACGACCAGCGCGAGCAGCAGGACCGGCAGACCATGGCCAAGGAATTTCGAGCAGGACCGGATCATGATGAACAACTCCTCGAGCAAGACGAATTCGCCTATCGACAGTGGGGACCGCGTGGCCTGCAGCGAGTTCCTGGCCGGCCAGTTGTGTCATCGTAGCGCGATGAACGATTCGAACCGTGGAAATCCGCTCACCGCGAGCGGCTCGATCATCCGAGCCTTCGCGATCCTCGCCCTGGCGCTCGCGACGAGTTCCGTCGCCGCGGCCCCGCTTTCCAACCCGACCGGGCCCGACGCCATGGCGCCGGAACTGGCAGAGACCGGGAGCGGCGCGGTGCTGACGTGGATCGAACGCTTCGACAACGGACACGCGCTGCGCTTCGCGACCTTCGACGGCGAGCGCTTCGGCGAAGCCGGCGAGATTGCCCATGGCACCGGCTGGTTCGCCAACTGGGCCGACACACCACGCCTGTTCGTCACCCCCGGCGGCGACTGGGTCGCCCACTGGCCGGTCAAGAGCGGCGAGTCGACCTATGCCTACGACGTGGTGGTCTCGCGCTCGACGGACCAGGGCGAGAGCTGGTCGCTGCCCGCAATCCCGCACCGCGACGAAACGCAGACCGAGCACGGCTTCGTCAGCTACTTTGCCGACCGCGAGGGCACGCCGCACCTGGTCTGGCTCGACGGTCGACATACCGCGATCGACGCGGACGAACCGGCAGCACGGGAGGGGCACGTCGCCGGGAACGTCGCCGGGCACGGCTCCGGCGCGGCGATGACGCTGCGCACGGCCAGCATGGTCGGCGCCGCGTTCGGTCCGTCCGTCGAACTGGACGACCGCGTCTGCGACTGCTGCCAGACCGCCAGCGCGCTGACCGGGAACGGCCCCGTGGTGGTCTACCGCGACCGGTCCGACGACGAGGTGCGCGACATCCATATCGTCCGTCGGGTCGACGGCGAGTGGACCTCGCCGGCACCCGTCGCCGAAGACGGCTGGGTGATCGGCGGCTGCCCGGTCAACGGCCCCGATGTCGCGGCCGACGGCGTGCAGGTCGCAGCGGCCTGGTTCACGATGGCCAACCACATCCCGGCGGTCCGGTTGGCGCTCTCGGAGGACGCCGGCGAAACCTTCCCTGTCACGCGCCGCTTCTCCGAGGGCTCCGCGCTGGGCCGGGTCCAGCTTGCCCGGCACGACGACGACTGGTTGCTTCTGTGGATGGACGAGGTCGACGGCGGGGCCTCGCTGAAGCTCGCCCGGATCGGCCGGGACGGCGAGACCCGGAGCGTTCGGGTGCTGGCCGACCTCGGACCCGGGCGCGGAAGCGGTTTCCCGCGCATGGCGGTCGTCGAGACCCCGCGCGGCGACCGCCTGCTGGTCGCCTGGACCGGATCCGACCAACACCCGTCCGGTGAACGAACGACCCACGTCCGCACCGCCGCCTTCGACCTCGGCGGTGGCTCCGAAGGGGGCAGCGATTCGCCGCCCGCGGGTTGACTTTTCGCCCCGATCGGGGTGTAATACGCGGCTTCCGGTCGCCGGGACCGATTCGCCCGAATCCACCCCGGCCGACCCGCAAGTCGCACAAGACGGCCAGGTAGCTCAGTTGGTAGAGCAGGGGATTGAAAATCCCCGTGTCGGCGGTTCGATTCCGTCCCTGGCCACCACTTCCCCCTGATTCAAGCACCGAGCATCGTAGGAACCTTTTCCCACGAACCGCCTGTTGCGCTGCGCGCAACGCGGTTAGATGGTGAGCAAAGAACGCTCACAACTCCGCTTCGCTTCGTTTCCGTCCCGCAGCCGTTTTCCTCGACGAGCCGCCTGTCGTGCTGCGCACGACGCGGTTAGATGGCTGTCAAAAAACGACAGCGACCTCCGCTTCGCTCCGGGTCCGTCCCTGGCCACCACCTTTCCCACACCGCAAGCAAGCTGCCTGCAGGAAACCATTTCCTACGAACCGCCTGTCGTGCTGCGCACGACGCGGTGGGGTGGCTGGCGAATGCGCCGGGGGGAGCACTCGCAGGATCGAGTCGGCCCTGACCGGGACCGAGACGATGTAGGCTTAGCTTTCACTCAACGCGGTCGCCTCGATGATGCGCACGATCATTTCATGCCTGTTCGTCGTACCCGTCCTCGCCTCAGCGCTCGCGTTCGCGGATGCGGACTGGACCCAGGTCGTGATCGTGCGCCACGCCGAGAAGGCCGATGACGGGACGTCGGATCCGCCGCTGACGGCCGAGGGCGAGGCGCGGGCCTGGGCGCTGGCGGAGCTGATGGCGGATGCGGGGATCGAAGGGATCTATTCGACGCAGTTCATCCGCAATCTCGAGACCGCAAGGCCGCTGGCGGATCGGCTGGGGCTTCAGGTGCAGGTGCGGCCGATCGCATCGGGTGGCGTCGAGGCGCATTCGAAGGCGCTGGCAGCGGAGGTGCTGGCCGAGCATGCCGGTGGTTCGGTGCTGATCGTCGGGCACAGCAACACGGTCGACGACCTCGTCGAGGCCTTCGGGGGCCCGGCGCTGGGGGACCTGGACGAGTCGGAGTACGAGCGGATCTTCATTGTCCGCACGCGGCCGGGCGGGCCGAGCCGGCTGGTGCGGACGGCGTATCCGTCGGCGTATCCGTCGGCGGACCCGGTCGACCGGGATGACTGACTCGGCCGGAACCCTCCAGGAGACGATCGGCTGGGACGATTTCGAGAAGGTTGATCTGCGGGTCGGGGTGGTCGTGGCCGCCGAGCCGTTTCCCGAGGCACGGAAGCCGGCGATCCGGATGCGGATCGATTTCGGATCGGAGGTCGGCGTTCTGAAATCCAGCGCGCAGATCACGGAGCACTACACACCGGCTTCGCTGGTCGGCCGCCGGGTCGTCGCCGTGGTCAATTTTCCGCCGAAGCAGATCGGGCCGATGCGATCCGAGTGCCTGGTCACCGGCTTTCACGACGACAACGGCGCGGTGGTGCTGTGCGTACCCGACGGCGAGGTGCCGCCCGGCACGCGCCTCAGGTAGCTCCGATCTCCGCCGGTAGCGTCCAGTCGATCGGTGCCTGGCCCTGCTGCTCCAGCCAGGCGTTCGCCTTCGAGAAATGCCGACAGCCGAGGAACCCCCGGTGCGCCGACAAGGGCGACGGATGCGGGGCGGTCAGGACGAGGTGGCGCGTACGGTCGATGCCCTGCCCCTTCTTCTTCGCGTGCGAACCCCACAGCAGGAAGGCCACCGGATTGGGGCCGGCGTTCACGACCTCGACGACGCGGTCGGTGAAGCGCTCCCATCCCTTGCCCTGGTGGGCGCCGGCGTTGCCGCGCTCGACGGTCAGCACGGCATTGAGCAGCAGCACGCCGTGCTCGGCCCAGGCCTGCAGGCAGCCGTGCCTCGGGATCGCGAAGCCGACGTCGTCGTGCAGTTCCTTGTAGATGTTGACCAGCGACGGCGGCACGCGCACGCCGGGCCGGACCGAGAAGCACAGGCCGTGGGCCTGGCCGGGGCCGTGGTACGGGTCCTGGCCGAGGATCACCGCCTTGACCCTCGACGGCGGCGTGGAATCCAGCGCGTTGAAGATCCGTCCGCCCGGGGGATACACCTCGGCACCGGCCTGCTTTCGGGCCTGGAGGAACGCACGCAATTCGTGCATGTAGGGTTGCTCGAACTCGTCGCCCAGGGCATCGAGCCATTCCGGGTTCAGGCGGATCTCGCGGGGGTTGGACATACCTCGTCGTGCCATCATGTATGGACAATGGAAGCCTACCGGATGCACTCGCCCGTCGCGACGCCGGAAGCGCGTTCCACCATTCCACACGAGGACGATTCATGACGATCAAGACCGACGCGGTCATCATCGGCGCCGGCCCGGTCGGGCTGTTCCAGGTGTTCGAACTCGGCCTGCTGGACCTCAAGGCCGAACTGGTCGATTCGCTGCCCCAGGTCGGCGGCCAGTGCAGCGAGCTGTACCCGGAAAAGCCGATCTACGACATCCCTGCCTGGCCGGTGATCGGCGCGCAGGAGCTGATCGACAAGCTGCAGGAGCAGATCGAGCCCTTCGATGCGGGCGTGCACCTGAAGCAGGAGGTCACCGGCTTCGCGATCCAGGACGACGGTCGGTTCCGTGTGGAGACCTCGAAGGGAACGGTGTTCGACGCCGGTGCCGTGATCATCGCCGCCGGCCTCGGCTCGTTCCAGGCCCGCCGGCTGCGGGCCAAGGGCCTGGACGACCTGAACGCCGAGAACATCCACTACAAGGTCACCGACCGCAAACGCTTCGAGGGCAAGCGGCTGCTGATCCTGGGCGGCGGCGATTCGGCGCTGGACTGGACCGTGGACCTGGCCGGCCTGGCCGAGCACATCACGCTGGTCCACCGGCGCAAGGACTACCGCGCACAACCGGCGACGGTCGCCAAGATGAAGGAGCTGGCCGCGGCCGGCAAGGTCACCGAACAGCAGGGCACGGTGGCCCAGGCCTTCGGCGAGGACGGTCGGGTGACCGAACTCGAGCTGACCACGCTGGAGCGGGAAAAGGTCCGCGTCTCCGGCGAGGACGTCCTCGTGTTCTGGGGCCTGGCGCCCAATCTCGGCCCGATCGCCGACTGGTCGCTGGAGATCGAGAAGAAGCAGATCCCGGTCGACACGGAGAAGTTCCAGACCTCGATTCCCGGGGTGTTCGCGATCGGCGATATCAACACCTATCCGGGCAAGAAGAAGCTGATCCTGTCGGGGTTCCACGAGGCCGCCCTGGCCGCGTTCGCGGTCCAGAAGCATCTGAACCCCGAAGCGCGCCAGTTCCTCCAGTACACGACCACCAGCCCGATCATGCACAAGCGGCTCGGCGTGGCCGACGACGCGTCGAAGAAGGGCTGAACCGTGTCGGCCGCTCCGGGAGTCGCCTGAGCCGTGTTCGACTGGCTGCTGCGAGGCCGGCGACGTCGCGAGGCGGAGGCCCTGGCACCCTCGCCCGGCGAACTCGAGGCCATCGTGGCGGCGTGGCCGTGCCTGCAGCGGCTGGACGACCGGGGCCTCGAACGGGTCCGCGAGCTGAGCGGGCAGATCCTGGCCCGCTTCGAGTTCCACGGCGCCGGCGGCCTGGCGCCCGACCGCGCGGACTGCCTGCCGGTCGCGGTGCTGGCGACGCTTCCGATCCTGAACCGCTCGCTGGACTGGTACCGCGACTTCCGCACCTTCATCCTCTACGCCGAGGAGTTCGAGGTCGATGTCGAGGAAGTCGATGACGACGGCCTGGTCCACCGGGGACGCGACCTGCGCTCGGGCGAGGCCTGGGAGCTGGGCCCGGTGGTGCTGTCCCTGGCCGATGTGGCCGAATCCGGCCAGGGCCACGGCTACCACGTGGTGGTCCACGAGCTGGCCCACCAGATCGACCGCCTGAACGGCGACATCGACGGCTATCCGCCGCTACCGCCCGACCTGCCCCACAAGCAGTGGGTCGGTACGCTGACCGATGCCTGGAATCGCCTCAACGCCGACCTGGATGCGGGCCGCGAACCCTTCCTCGACCCCTACGCAGCGGAGAGCCCCGCGGAGTTCTTCGCCGTGGCCTGCGAAGCCTTCTTCGACGTCCCGGCCGACCTGAAGGCCGCCGAGCCCGCGCTCTACGGCGTGCTGTCGACCCTGTTCGGCCAGGATCCGGCGCTACACTGACAGCGGGCACGAACGGGAGCACCTGGTGAGCGGAGGCGGTCCGATGGCGATCGGCTGGCTGCTGACGGCGGCCGGTCTGCTGATCCTGGTCAGCGTTCTGTTCAGCCGGCCGTCCGAACGCGTGGGATTCCCGGCGGTGCTGCTGTTCCTCGGGCTCGGCCTGCTGGCGGGCGCGTGGCTGCCCGAGCCGTTCTCCGATTTCGACCTCGCCTTCCGCATCGGCACCGTCGGCCTGGTGCTGATCCTGTTCGACGGCGGCCTGAACACGCCCTGGCGCACGGCCCGCGACCACCTCGCGCCGGCCGCCGTGCTGGCCACTCTGGGCGTGGTCGGCACCGCCGGCCTGGTTGCCGTGGCCGGCCGCCTGCTCGGACTGAGCTGGATCGAAGCGCTGCTGGTCGGCGCGATCGTGTCCTCGACCGACGCGGCCGCCGTGTTCTCGGCCCTGCGCGGCTCGAACGTGCAGCTGCGGCGCCGGGTCGGTGCGACGCTGGAGCTGGAGTCGGGCCTGAACGACCCGATGGCGGTGATCCTGACCCTGACCCTGACCGCCGCGATGCTGCAGCCCGAGGCGTTCTCGGTGCCGGTGTTCCTGCTCGAGATCGCGATCCAGCTCGTCGTCGGCCTCGGCGCCGGACTGGCGATCGGCTTCTCCGGCCAGCAGCTGCTGAAACGAATCCGGGTCCCGGCAGCCGGGCTCTACCCGGCGCTGACGCTGGCCCTGGCCCTACTGGCCTTCGGTGTCCCGACCCTGTTCATGGGCTCGGGCTTCCTCGCCGTCTACGTCGCCGCCCTGGTGCTGGGCAACCAGCGCATGCCCTATCGAGCCGGCATCCTGCGCGTGCACGACGCCCTGGCCTGGCTCGGTCAGATCACCATGTTCCTCGTCCTCGGCCTGCTGGCCGTGCCTTCGCTGCTGGCCGCGGCCAGCTTCGACGGCCTGGTGCTCGCGCTGGTGCTCGGCCTGGTCGCACGTCCGCTGGTCGTCGCCCTGTGCCTGTCGCCGTTCGGCTACAGCGCCCCGGAAACGGGGTTCGTGTCGTGGACGGGCCTGCGCGGCGCGGTGCCGATCCTGCTGGCCAGCGTACCGGTGATGAGCGGCGTCGAAGGCGGTGCCGCCCTGTTCCACCTGGTGTTCTTCGTGGTCGTGGTCAACGCGCTGATCCCGGGCGCGACGGTGCGCTGGGCGGTCGCCTGGTTCGGCGTCGAGCGCGCCGGCCAGGTCCGTCCGCCGCCGGTGCTGGAAATCACCGCCACGGAAAACCTGCCCGTGCGGGTGATCTCGTTCCTGATTTCGCCCGCCGCGCTGGTCGCGGGCAGCAAGGCCGGCGACCTGCCGCTGCCGGCCGGGGCCGACATCCTGCTGCTGGTTCGCGACGGAACGGTCCTGCCCGTCGGCGAGCAGACCGTGCTCCAGCCCGGCGACCACGCCCACCTGATGATCCGGCCCGAGCAGGCGCGCGCGGTCGAACTGCTGTTCGGCCTGCGCGAAGAGGACTGATCGGCAACGACACCCCGGCGCGCCGGGCAGGAAAACCAATCGGCGATACTCGAAGGTCTCGTTCGGGGGCTCGATTGGGAATTCGGTGGAGGACGCCGGTCCGGGAATCCGCCCCTGGAACGACGCCGGCAGGATTCAGTCGTCCGCGTCCAGCCGTTCGCCCAGGTCCTTCAGCAATGCGGCGGTGGCACCCCAGATCCGGTGTTCGGGATGATCCAGGGTCAGGATCTCGAAGCTCCGCTGCCGCCATTGCACGCGGTCCCGCCGCCACGCCGTCGGGTCCAGGATATGGCTCAATGAAACGGAAAACACGGCGTCGACCTCGTTGCGGTCGGGCTCCGGCTCGAACGCCGGGTCGATCCAGCCGACCACGGCGGTCATGCGAAAGCCGGTGATCGTGTCGTAGCGGCCGAGCAGGCCCGCCGGCCGGACGCGCTCCGGAGCCAAGCCGGTTTCCTCGTGGGCTTCGCGCAGAGCGGTCTGGACCACGGTCTCGCCGGGCCGGTCGCGGCCGCCACCGGGAAACGCGACCTGGCCGGCGTGCTTGGCCAGGTGGGCGGCGCGGACCGTGAGCAGGATCCGGGGGTCGGATTCGGCGGTCACCGGCACCAGCACCGCCGCCGGGCGGGGTCGCCCGCCGCCTTCGGGCCGGTAGCCGCCGACCGGCAGCTCGGAGATCGGCGTGTCGAGGGAAAAGAGCCGGCGGCGGAATGCTTCGTCGAGGGTCATGGGGTCGCCGTCGATGCGGGGTTCCGAATCGCCGAACCGGCGCCTTCGGTGGTTCCGTGTTCGCTCCGGGACAGCGCCGCAACGCCGGCCGGCCGGCGTCGACGCATCAGGGCGGTGGAATCAGTCGTCGAACAGGCGATCGGCACGTTGCGGCAACTCGTCGATGATCTCGCGCCGTTGCTCGGCGCTCATCGAAAGCCAGCCGCCGATTTCGGCCGCCGTGCGGAAGCAGCCGAGGCATCGACCGCTCTCGTCGAGCCGGCACACGCCGATGCACGGCGACTCGATCGCCTCGAGTTCGCGCGCCGGGTCGCTCATGGACAACCGGCCTTCGTCGGCGCGGGTGCCATCGACACTGACCCCGACGGAGCGGTGGGCCGCTCCGTCCGCGATCCCTTCGCCACGGGCTCGATCGGCGTGCTCACGACGGAGCGCGCTACGCTCGGAGAGCGCCGGTCACTCGTCGCCGGCCGGATCGGGTTCACCGATCTTGACCAGGCGCAGGTCGAACTGGAGCGCCTCGTTCGGGCCGATCAGCGGCGGGTCGCCGCGCATGCCGAAGGCCAGCTCCGGCGGCAGGAACACCTGCCACATCGCGCCCTCGCGCATCAGCGGCAGCACTTCCTGCCAGCCTTCGAGCACGCTGTCGACCTGGAACACGGCGGGCACGCCGCGGGCGAAGGAGCTATCGAATTCCCGGCCGTCGATCTTCGAACCGCGGTAGTGCACGGTCACCGTGTCTTCCAGCGTCGGGCGGGCGCCCTCGCCTTCTTCGATCACGCGGTACTGGACGCCGCTCGGCAGCGCCACGATGCCGCTCTTCGACCGGTTCTGGGCCAGCCACTCGTCGGCCCGGACCTTGTTTTCCTCGGCCATCTGCTGGAACTGCTCCATGCGCTGCTGGCGCATCCGCTCGTTGAACGCGGCGAGCACTTCGCGCATCTCCGGAACCGCGACCTGCGGCTCGCGCCCGGCGTTGGCGTCACGAATGGCGGCGATGACCGCTTCGAGTTCGACATCCCACTGGCTGGTTTCGGACCCGAACTCGTAGCCGATCGCGTAGCCGAGCTTGCCGGCGTCGGACTCGAGGTCCTGGGCCTGCGCGGCGAACGGGATCACGGCCAGTGCGGGCACCAGCAGCTTGAACAACATGTAACGCATAAGGAAATCTCCAGGCGATGTGAGGTACGGCTCGAAACAGCCCGGCATTTTAACCGACCGGGTGCAAGCCCGTTGGGCAGGTGGGCGGCAGCGCCACCCGGCACTAGGACCGGCCGGCACTGCGGAGGTTCCCTTCGAGAAAAGTGGTCAAAATAGCCATTTTATGGTTTTTTGCGCGATGCATTGCCGGGTGGGGAAGCACACGTCATTGTTTTCATTGGACTTCCGAATTGGCACGCCGCTTGAATAACCAGGGCGACGGGCGCTCGTGCCCACCCACGACTTGCAGACCAGGAGACATCGCACATGGGAATCTTTTCGCGACTGGGCGACATCATCAACGCCAACCTGAACGCGGCGCTGGAAAAGGCCGAGGACCCGGAGAAGATGATCCGGCTGATGATCCAGGAGATGGAAGACACGCTGGTCGAGATCCGCTCGGCGACCGCCAAGTGCATCGCGGAGAAGAAGGAACGCGCCCGCCTGCTCAAGCGCCTGGAAGAACAGAAGGCCGACTGGGCGTCGAAGGCCGAACTGGCGCTGGACAAGGACCGCGAGGACCTGGCCCGTGCCGCCCTGGCCGAGAAGACCGCGCTGGGCGACCGGATCGAACACCTGGAAGACGAACTCTCGCAGTACGACGAGCAGCTGCAGAAGTACGACAACGACATCGCGCGCCTGCAGGCCAAGCTGGACGACGCGCGAGCGCGCCAGCGCACGATCGTGATGCGCCACCGCTCGGCCGAGCATCAACTCAAGAGCCGCCGCCAGATCCACAACCAGAAGATCGAAGAGATGCTGCACCGCTTCGACGCCGCCGAGCGCCGGGTCGACCACATCGAGTCCGAGGCCGAGGCCATGGACATGGGCCGCCAGCCGAAGACCCTGGGCGACGAGTTCGACTCGCTGGCCCGCGATGACCGGGTCGAGGAGGAGCTCGAATCGCTGAAGGCCTCGCGCAGCGGCAGCAAGAGCAAGGGCACCGACAAGGAGTCCGCGTGATGCAGGAACTGCTGTTCGTACCGCTGATCGTCTTCACGGTCATCGTGGCGCCGATCTGGCTGATCCTGCACTACGCCACGCGCAATTCGGCCAGCAAACGCCTGACCAGCAAGGACGAAGCGATGCTGGAAGAACTCCACGCCAGCACCCGACGGATGGAGGAGCGCATCCACAACCTGGAGCGCATCCTCGATGCCGACACCCCCGAATGGAGGACCACCCATGACCGCTGATGTCTACCGCAACCGCAATCGCCTCTACCGCAATCGCGAGCGCGGCCTGATCGCCGGCGTCTGCGCCGGCATCTCGGACTGGACGGGCTTCAACCTCACCGCCCTGCGCATCATCGTCGTGCTGCTCGCGATCCCGTTCACCGCGGTCATCGTGATCGGCTACCTGGCCCTGGCGCTGCTGCTTCCGGTCAAACCCGCGGACCTCTACAAGGACGAGGAGCACGAGCGCTTCTGGGCCGAGACCCGGCGCGCGCCGGTCGACTCGGTCTCGTCGCTGAACCAGCGCTTCCAGCGCCTCGACGAGCGCCTGCAGAAGCTCGAGAAGTGGCTGACCTCGCGCCAGTACCGGATTCGCTCGGAACTGGACGAGTGATTGTCGGGGTGGCCCGCAACGCCACCCCTCTCCTCGCGGCGGTGGCCGCCATCGCCACCGCCCTGTCCGCGGCCAGCCACCGCTGGCTGCCCGTCGACCGGCTGCCGCCGGCCTCCGAACTGGCCGCCGGCTTCGAACCCGAGGCTCTGCTCGACACTCTGTGGCTCTGGCTGTACCGGCTCGCCGAGTGGTTGGCCCACGCGGACCTCGCAGCGCCGATGGGGGCCTGAGGTAGACTTCCGGCCGGACTCACCCACCGGAACGCCTGCATGGACTTCGACAACCTGACCGTCGATGCGACCGGGCCGATCGCCCGCGTCGTGGTCGACCGCCCCCAGCGCCTCAACGCCCTGAACCACGCCACGATCGACGAACTCGACCGGGCCTTCCGCGCGCTCGCCGCCGACCCCGCCGTCCGCGTCGTCGTGCTGCGCGGCGCGGGAGACAAGGCCTTCGTGGCCGGCGCCGACATCACCGAGATCCGCGATCAGTCGCCGGTCGAGGCGCGGGGCTTCTCCCGCGCCGGCCAGGCATTGATGAGCCGGATCGCCGACTTCGAGAAGCCGGTGATCGCCGCGGTCAACGGCTACGCGCTCGGCGGCGGGCTTGAACTCGCCCTCGCCTGCCACCTGCGCCTGGCCAGCGACAACGCCAAGCTCGGTCTGCCGGAGATCAAGCTGGGCATCATGCCGGGCTTCGGCGGAAGCCAGCGCCTCGCGCGCCTCGTCGGCCCGGCTCGCGCGCTCGAGCTGATGCTGACCGGCGAGCCCGTCGACGCGGCGACGGCCCTAACGCTCGGGATCGTCAACCACGTGGTCTCCGCCGACCAGCTCGACGATCGGGTGGACGAGCTCGCCGGGGGCCTGGCCAAGGCCGCGCCGGAAGCGGTGCGGGGGATCCTGCAGGCCGTACGCCAGGGCCTGGATGGACCGCTCGAAGCCGGCCTGGCGCTGGAAACCGCGCGCTTCGCGGTCTGCTGCTCCACCGACGACATGAAGGAAGGCACCGGCGCGTTCCTCGAGAAGCGCGCCCCCGAGTTCACCGGCCGCTGAGGTGGCCGCACCCGACGCCGTCGTCGACCTGTACGACAAGCTCGAGCGCCTCGACGCGGCCTGGTCGCCGCGCGTGGTGGCCGAGATGAACGACTACCAGTTCAAGCTGGCCCGCTTCGAGGGCCGCTTCGTCTGGCACCGGCACGAGGCGACCGACGAGGTCTTCCTGGTGTTGCGCGGGTCGATGGGGATCGAGTTGCGTGATCGAACGATCCGTCTCGGCGAAGGCGAGCTGTTCGTCGTTCCGCGCGGTGTCGAGCATCGACCGTTCGCGGACGAGGATTGCCGGGTGCTGCTGATCGAGCCGCGCGGCGTGGTCAATACCGGCGGCGCCGGAGGCGAGCTGACCGCCGGGAACGACGTCTGGCTGTAAGCCGGGCGACTCAGTCCGCCGGCGAGGCCGCGGTCCGTCCCGACGAACCGGCATATTTCAGTTCGCCGGCGCGCAGCCGGACATCGAGACGGTTGCCCTGCGGGGGCAGCGGGCAGGTGGTGAACTCGCTGAATGCGCACGGCGGGTTGTACAGGCGGTTGAAATCCAGCACCACCCTGCCGTCCTGGTCCGGCCAGTCGGAGTACAGGAAGCGGCCGAGCCCGTAGGTCTCGCGGCCCGACGTGCGATCGGCAACGATGTAGAACAGGTCGTCGTCGGAATCGATCGCCTCCAGGCTGTACCGCGTCCCGTCGAGTTCGAACTCGACGCGGCCCGGATTGGGTTCGTCGATCAGCTGGCCGAGGACGTTGGCGACCTGGACCGTGCGACCGGCCTCGTGGGGCAACCATTCACCGACCACGCGGTACGCGGGATCGATCGGAAAGTAATCAAGGCCCCGGAAGCCGACCCGCGTCGGCGACTCGGGATCGCGGACGCGAAGCGCGCGACGATCGCCCGGCGTGACCAGGTGCGCCCGGATCCCGCCCGCCTCGATCAGGGTCGGCTCGTCGCCCGCCGCCAGCACGGCCGACGCGGCGGCCTGGCCGCCGACCATGACCCGGCCGATCGCGGCGGGGTCGACGTCGAACACGACCTCGTCGGCACCGACGACCAGGCGCCCCCAGCGATCGGGGCCGCCGGGCAGCACGATGTCGGCGTCCTCGGCGCGGCCGAGCCGATAGGTTCCCGGCTCGAGCATCACCAGCCCGACCAGGCTGAGGTAACCGTAGGGCTCGGTCAGCCGAGCCCGCCGACGCTCGCGCCAGTCCAGCACGTCGGCTTCCAAGAGGGTCCGTTCGTTCATCTCGGCTTCCTGCACGGCATCGCTCCGGCGATCGTCCCGGGCATCGCTCACCTCGATCGTATCCGGCGCGCTGCAGCCGCCCAGGACGAAGGCAGCCGCGACGGCTGCTCCGGCGCACAGGGCTGCCAGCTTCGAGTCACGCCCGCCCATAGACGTCCTCCAGCCGTTCGATGTCGTCCTCGCCGAAGTAGCTGCCGGTCTGGACTTCGATGATGTGCACGTCGGCGCGACCGCGGTTCTCGAGCCGGTGCAGCGAACCGGCCGGGATCTCCACCGTGTGGTTCGGGCCGAGCTCCATCTCCTGGTCGCCGACGCGAACGCTCGCCGTTCCCGACACCACGGTCCAGTGCTCGCTGCGGTGCTCGTGGCGCTGCAGCGAGAGGACCCCGCCCGGCTTGACCACCAGCCGCTTGACCTTGCAGTCCTCGGCATCCTCCAGCACCGTGAAGCGACCCCAGGGGCGATGCACGGTACGGTGGTAGACCGCCGACTCGTGGTCCCGGCGGGTCAGCTCCTCGACCACCGACTTGACTTCCTGGGCGCGGCCCCGCCGGGCAACCAGCACCGCATCGGGCGTGTCGACGATGACCAGGTCGTCGACGCCGACGGCCGCGACCAGTCGCTCTTCACCCTGTACGAAGGTGTTGCGCGCATCGACCAGCACCGCATGGCCCTGGATCTGGTTGCCTGAACCGTCGGTCTCGTACAGTTCGCTGATCGCCTGCCACGATCCGATGTCGCTCCAGCCGCAGCTCATCGGCACGACCGCCCGCTTCGGCGCCTTCTCCATCACCGCGAAGTCGATCGAGTCGCTTCTCACGGCGGCGAAGCGATCGGCGTCGAGTTCGACGGGCTCGCGATCCCGGTCGGTCTCGGCCCAGGTCGCCTCGACCGCGGCGAGGATGTCCGGCGCCTGTTCGCGCAGCGCCGCCAGGATGGCGTCGGCGCGGAACACGAACATCCCGGCGTTCCAGAGATAGCGGCCGCTCTCGAAGTAGCGCTGGGCGGTCTCGCCGTCCGGCTTCTCGACGAAGGCCTCGATCTGCTGTCCGAGCCCTGCGATGTCCTGCCCGGCCCGGATGTAGCCGAATCCGGTCTCGGCGTGGGTCGGCTGGACTCCGAGGCAGACCAGCCAGCCATCCTCGGCCAGCGCATCGGCCTTCGTCACCGCGGCCTCGAAGGCATCGCGGTCGCGCACCAGGTGGTCGGCGGGCAGCACCAGCAGGCGCGCCTTGTCGCCGTGCCGATCGCGGACCCAGAGCGCGGCCGCGGCGATCGCCGCGGCGGTGTTGCGGCCGGCGGGCTCAAGCAGGAAGTGATGGGTCGCATCCGGCTCCGACTCGCGGTAGATGTCGCGGGTCAGGAAGAAATGATCGCGCGCGGTCACGGTCAGGGTTTCCGTGCCGTCGACCGCGCGCAAAGCACGTCGGACCGTGGTCGCAGCGAGGGTCTGGCCGTCGGCCAGGCGCATGAAGGGCTTCGGGTGGGCCTTGCGCGAAACCGGCCACAGGCGCGTTCCGGCGCCGCCGGACAGGATGACGGGGATCAGCGGGTGGGTCATGAACTGGCCTCCTTCCACATCTCCAGGCAGCCCGTCAGACCGTCCTCGACGCTCGGCACCGGGCGACCTGTGAAGGCCTCGAAGCGGCTGCAGTCCAGCACCGACCAGGCCGGTCGCCGCGCCTTCTGCGGCCATCGCGCACTGGCGATCGGCTCGACCGCGACCGGCGCCGGAATCACGCCGTGCTTCGCGGCGCGGGCAACGGCAAGTTCGGCGAACGCGTGCCAGGACATGGTGCCGTTGCCGGCGAAGTGCATCCGCGTCACACCGCTGCCCAACTCGCCCCGGCGACGGAGCAGTTCGACCACGGCATCGGCGAGATGACCGGCCCAGGTCGGCGACCCGACCTGATCGGACACCACGGTGAGCTTTTCACCGCGCTCGGCCCGGGTCAGGATCGCGGACAGGAAATTCCCGGGGAAGTGGCTGTACAGCCAGGCGGTGCGGACGATCAGGGCATTGGCGCCCGAGGCCTCGATGGCCAGCTCGCCCTCGAGCTTCGACCGGCCGTAGACGCTCTGGGGTGCGGGCGCATCGTCCTCTTTCCAGCCGGTATCCCGGGCGCCGGAGAAGACGTAATCCGTGGAGAAGTGGACCAGCGGCACGGAGCGCTCCGCGGCCCAGGCGCCCAACCATCCGGGCAGGTCCCGGTTGAGCTTCAGCGCCATGTCGGGTTCGTCCTCGGCCCGGTCGACCGCGGTCCACGCCGCGGGATTGACGATCAGGTCGGGACGAACCCGGCCGAGCGCCTTGTCGAGCAGCCTCCGGTCCGACAGGTCGCAGCGGAAGTCCCCGCTCTGGAGATCGGTGGTGACGACCTCGCCGAGCTCGCCCAGGCGTGGCGCCAGGTGGCGGCCGAGTTGGCCGGCGGCTCCGGTCAGCAGTATTCGCATTTCGGCAACTCCTCAGACGCGACCTCGTCGAGGCGAGGTGCATTCGAATCCTTGCCCGACAGCGACGAAGGCTCGAGCGGCCACTCGACGCCGATTGCCGGGTCGTTCCACGCGATCGATGCATCATATTCCGGGCGGTACGGGCGTGTACACAGATAGCTGAACGTCGCGTGCTCCGACAGCACCTGAAAACCGTGAGCGAAGCCTTCGGGAATCCACAGTTGCTGGTGATTCGCGGCCGACAGTTCGACCGCGACCCAGTGCCGGAAGTGCGGCGAGTCTGTCCTCAGGTCGACGGCGACGTCGAGGACCCGGCCCTCGGTCACCCAGACCAGCTTGCCCTGCGGCTCCGGCCACTGGTAGTGCAGCCCGCGCAGCACGCCGCGCGCACTGCGGCTCGTGTTGGCCTGGCAGAACTGCTCCGGGAGCCCGTGCTCGGCGAATCGCTCGGCCCGCCACGTTTCGAAGAACCAGCCGCGCTCGTCGCCGAACACGTCTGGTTCGATCCGCGACACGCCCGGCAGCGAGGTGGCGTGAACCTTCACCAGTCGGACCGGGTATCGGCCACTCGACGCAGGTAATCACCGTAACCCGAGGACACCAGCGGCTCGGCGAGTTCCAGCAGGCGGGCGCGGTCGATCCAGCCCTGGCGGTAGGCGATCTCTTCCGGACAGGCCACCCGCAGGCCCTGGCGCGACTCCAGCGTTTCGATGTAGCTGGCGGCCTGCTGCAGAGACTCGTGCGTGCCGGTATCCAGCCAGGCGTATCCCCGCCCCATCCGCTCGACGACGAGCTCGCCTGCGTCGAGGTAGAGACGGTTGAGGTCGGTGATCTCCAGTTCGCCTCGCGCAGAGGGCTCGAGCGCCGCCGCCCGTTCGACGGCCTGGCCGTCGTAGAAATACAGGCCGGTCACCGCGTAGTTCGATTTCGGCCGGGCCGGTTTCTCTTCCAGAGACAGGACCCGGCCCTCGTCGTCCATCTCCACCACGCCGTAGCGTTCGGGGTCGCGGACCGCGTAACCGAACACGGTGGCGCCGGACTCGCGCTGCTGGGCGCGAGCGAGCAGCTCGCGCATGCCGCCGCCGTGGAAGATGTTGTCGCCGAGGATCAGGCAGGAGGGACGCTCGCCGACGAAGTCGGCACCGACCCGGTAGGCGTCGGCCAGGCCGCGGGGCTCGTCCTGCACCGCGTAGCGCACGTCGATCCCCCAGTGCGACCCGTCGCCGAGCAGGCGCTGGAACAGGGCCTGCTCGTGGGGCGTGGTGATCAGCAGGATCTCGCGGATGCCGGCCTGCATCAGCGTAGAGAGCGGGTAGTAGATCATCGGCTTGTCGTAGACCGGCAGCAGCTGCTTGCTCACGACCCGGGTCAGCGGATAGAGGCGCGAGCCGGCGCCGCCGGCCAGGATCAGGCCCTTGCGGTTCATGCTCCGGCTCCGCCGGCCGTGCCCAGCCGCTCGCCGCCGTAGCCGTCACGCTCCGGATCAGCCGCCGAATCGCCTGCGGAGTCACGGTACGCACCGCTGCGAATGCGCTGCCACCACGCCTCGTTGTCCAGGTACCAGTCGACGGTCCGGGCCAGGCCGGTCTCGAAATCGACCTCGGGCTGCCAGTCGAGTTCGTCGGAGATTCGGGTCGCGTCGATCGCATAGCGACGGTCGTGGCCCGGGCGATCGTCGACGAAGCGGATCAGCTCGCGCCGGGGCCGGTTGCCCGGGCGTCGCCGGTCGATCAGATCGCAGAGCGCGTGCACCACGTCGAGATTGCTGCGCTCCGCGTTGCCGCCGACGTTGTAGGTCCGGCCCGGCCGACCGTGCTTCAGCACCCGCTCGATCGCCCGGCAGTGGTCCTCGACGTACAGCCAGTCGCGACGCTGCTGGCCGTCGCCGTAGACGGGCAACTCGCGCCCTTCGAGCGCATTGAGCAGCATCAGCGGAATCAGCTTCTCGGGGAACTGGCGGGGGCCGTAGTTGTTCGAGCAGTTCGTGATCGAGGCCGGCAGCCCGAAGGTCCGGTGCCACGCCCGAACCAGGTGGTCCGACGCCGCCTTGCTGGCCGCGTAGGGCGAACTGGGCCGGTAGGGCGTGGTCTCGCTGAAGGGCGGGTCGTCGGGCCCGAGATCGCCGTAGACCTCGTCGGTCGAGACGTGCACGAAACGGAAGTCCGGATGGCCCTCGCGCCAGTAGTCCAGGGCCGCGTCGAGCAGGACCTGGGTGCCGACCACGTTGGTACGGATGAACGCACCCGGGTCGTCGATCGAGCGATCGACGTGACTCTCCGCGGCGAAGTGCACCAACGCCGCCGGCCGCTCCTCGGCGAGCAGGCGCCGGACCGCGGGCCCATCGGCGATGTCGGCCCGGAACAGGCGATGGCGCCCGGCGTCGAGTCCGGCCAGCGAATCGACGTTGCCGGCATAGGTCAGGCAATCGAGATTGACGACCCGCCAGCGGTTTCCGGCGAGCACGTGATGGATGAAGTTCGCGCCGATGAAGCCGGCGCCGCCGGTAACCAGCAGGGTGTCCATGTCAGCGTCCGATGTCGTCGACGGTCCGGGGCAGCAGCGCAGCGCGCGCCTCGGGCGTCAGAACGGGATGTCGTCGTCCATGTCGTCGGCGGCCGGGGCCTGCTGCTGCGACGGCGCGTTCCGCGGCGCGGGCCGCGACCGTTGCTGCCCGCCGTAGCCGCCCGCGGAGTCGCCCATCGGCGCGTCGCTGCGGCCATCGAGCATCTGCATTTCATTGGCGACGATTTCCGTGGTCCAGCGGTCGTTTCCGCTCTGGTCCTGCCACTTGCGCGTCTGCAATCGGCCCTCGATGTAGACCTTGGAGCCCTTGCGGAGGTATTCGCCGGCGATCTCGCCGAGCCGCGCGAACAGCACCACGTTGTGCCATTCGGTGTTCTCGCGCTGCTCGCCGGTCTGCTTGTCGCGCCAAGACTCGCTGGTGGCCAGGCGCAGGTTGCAGACGGCCGTGTTGGACTGGGTGTAGCGAACCTCGGGATCCGCGCCGAGATTGCCGATCAGGATGACTTTGTTGATTCCGCGCGCCATGAAATCGTGTGCCTTGGAAGTTGTCGGAAACGGCCGACGAGTCTAGCACGGGGCCGATCGGAGTCCGGCGCCGATCGAGGCGCGCGGCGGCGCGCTTGCACGTTGTCCGCGCCAGCGGCCGTATAATCGGTCGGATGAGCCACGCACGCCCGATTCCCGACGCCCGATCGGTCGATGCGGTCATGGACCGCACCGCCACCGATCGTGCTGCCATGGACCGGCTGATCCGGGAGCGACTCCGGTCGGACGTGGCCCTTGTCAACCAGGTCGCCGAATACATCATCGGCGCCGGCGGCAAGCGATTGCGCCCGCTGGTCCACCTGCTCGCGGCGCGCGCCTGCGGCCACGACCAGGACCGGCACATCCAGCTGGCCGCGGTGATCGAGTTCATCCACACCGCGACCCTGCTGCACGACGACGTGGTCGACGAATCGGATCGCCGCCGCGGCCAGAAGGCGGCCCACACGGTCTGGGGCAACGCGGCCTCCGTTCTGGTCGGCGACTACCTGTATTCCCGCAGTTTCCAGTTGATGGTCGAGCTGGAGTCTCCGCGTGTGATGTCGATCCTCGCCGACACGACGAACACGATCGCAGCCGGCGAGGTCCTGCAGCTGATGCAGCTCGGCGATGCGGAACTCGACGAGTCCGGGTACATGCGCGTGATCGGCGACAAGACCGCCTGCCTGTTCGCCGCGGCCGCGCGGCTCGGAGCCGTCATCAGCGGCAGCGACGAGGCGATCGAGGAGTCGCTGGCCCAGTACGGGTTTGCCCTGGGCCAGGCGTTCCAGATCACCGACGACTGGCTCGACTACTCCGGCCAGGACGGCTCCCTGGGCAAGAACCTCGGCGACGACCTGGCCGAGGGCAAGGTCACGCTTCCGCTGATTCTCGCGCTGCGGGCCGCCGATGCCGACGACCGAGCGTTCCTCACCTCGGTCATTCAGAGCGGCGGCACCGAAGACCTCGAGCGGGTTCGCGAAATCCTGCGCCGGACCGGTGCGCTGGACGAGTCGATCGCCCGCGCCCAGGCGTTTTCCGACCAGGCCGTCGAAGCGGTCGAAACCCTTCCGCCCTCGGCCGAGCGCGACGCGCTGGCCATCCTCGCCCGCTTCGCCGTCGATCGTTCGCTGTAGCCCCGGAACCCGACCGGCCCTCTCGTCCGCTGAACAGCGTTGCCCGGCCCCGTCGCCGGCGCACGGAATCTAGCCGGCCGGTCGCCGGAGCGCGAGCGAACGCACCGCCACGCGGAAGGCCTCTCCCCGCGCCTCGAAGTCGCGGAACCGATGAAAGCTGGGTCCCCCGGGCGAAAACAGCACGCGATCGCCGGGTTCGGCCAGGGCCGCCGCTTCGCGCACGCCCGCGTCCAGGCCCTCCACCCGGCGAACGCGGTCGGTCGCGACGAGTCCTCCTTCGATCAGTGCACGCGCGGCATCGCCCCCCGTTTCGGGTAGCGCGACCAGGCCCTTCAGCCGGATGCCGGCGTCGACCAGCGCGTCCCAGTCGGCGCCGCGCTGCTGGCCGCCGACGATCAGCACGGCCGGGCGCGGATCGGCCCGGAGCGCGGCGAGGGTCGCGTGCGGCGTCGTCGAGATGGAATCGTTGACGAACTCCACGCCGTCGATCCTGCCCAGCGACTCCAGCCGGTGGGCCAGACCCCGGAAGCCGCGTGCCGCCACAAGGGCCTGCTCGCGATCGATCCCCAGCGAGCCGGCCAGTTCGACCGCCAGCACCAGGTTGTCGAGGTTGTGGCGGCCGGGCAGCGTCCAGTCCGACCGCGCGAAGACCCTGCGCTCGCCGACATACAGGCCGTCCTCGGCCGCGTGCAGGCTGCCCGACGCGGCGGACGCGACATTGGCCGGTCGGGCATGGTCGATACCGCCCAGCCGATCGCCGAGGATCGGGTCACTCGCGTTGAACCACAGCGGCCGGCCCTGGAGCAGGTCGGCCAGGCGGAGCTTGGCCCCGTAGTAGGCCTCGACGGAACCGTGCCAGTCGACGTGCTCCGGAAACAGCCGGGTGACGGCACCGACCGACGGCGCACCGACCAGGTCGACGAGCTGGTAGCTGGAAAGCTCGACCACGAACACGTCGGCTTCAACGTCGATCAGGTCGAGCAGCGGCCGGCCGATGTTCCCGGCCAGTTCGGTCCGGAACCCGGCCTCGCGGGCCAGGTGGGCGAGCAGCGAGCTGGTCGTGCTCTTGCCCTTGCTGCCGGTCACCGCGACGACGCGCGCGTCCGGGCGCTCGGCGAACCAGATCGACGAGGAGGTCGACATCGGCAGGCCCGCCTGGCGGCAGCGCGCCAGGCCCGGGTGATGGGGGGGCACGCCGGGCGAGCGCAGCACCAGGTCGAAGCGGTCGGGATCGACGGCGAGCTCGGCCACGGTCGTCGCCGACCTCGGCTCGTGCTCCGGCGGCCGCTCGGCGAACACGTGCAGCTCCAGGGGATCGGCGCGCTCCAGCAGCGCGCGCTCGGCCGCCCGACCCTCGCGGCCGTAGCCGATCAGGGCGATCCGGGCACCGGTGAAATCAGCCAGGCGCCAGCGCATCGAAGGCCTCCGGGATGCGGTGCGTGCCGCCGGGCGCGCTCAATGCCTCGATCGAGGGCGTGCGCCGGCGATCGAGCCTCGGCGCCAGTGCCCGGACCACCTCGTGGTCGGCCCAGACCGGATTCCCGGCCAGGGCGAGGACCGCGGCGCGGGCCTCCTTGGCCTCGCCGACGCATTCGAAGGGCCGGTGACCGTCCAGTTCCAGCAGCTCCGCGAACCCGTCGACGAGACCGGAATCGGCCAGCAGGTCGGCGCCGAAGATCGCGCGCAGCTCGTCCGGGGACAGGAACGGCGCCAGGGCCAGGAACACGAACAGGCACTTCGGACAGCGGCCGCACCAGCGATCGGTCCGCGCGCCGTCGAGATGGAAGTTCCGATTGCAGCTGGAGAAGACCGCATGGTAGTCCTTCAGACTCGCGAACTCGCGGACCACGGCCAGCTCGCGCTCGCGCCGAAGGATCGAGAAGACGCGGAGATCGGCGGCGACCGATCGCCGCATCCAGTCGTCGAAGCCGGCCTCGAAGGCCAGGCTCTTGGCCCACTGGTGATTGACCGAGCGACCGCCGACCCGGAGCGTCGGCTCGTCGGCCGAGCGTTCGTTGGCGAAGACCACGTAGCGGAAATCCCACAGCACGGCGGCCAGGGCGAGCGCGGCGGCGTTGATCGCGGTAATCGGCACGTGGCCATTGATCGCCCCGGCCGCATTGAGTTCGGCCAGCGCCGGATCGACCCGTCGTCCGATGCGGCGATGGGGCAGCCCGGTCCGCCGGGCGACGCGCCCGATCAACTCGGCCTGACCGACCTGCACCGTTTCGATCGGAACGCCCGAACGTCGCAAGCGCTCCAGCGCGACCAGCGAGTCCTTGCCGCCGCCCATCGGGACCAGCGCGCGTTCGCTCAAGCCCAGCGGCGCAGGCGCCGGAGAGGGTCCGTCGAAGGCGACCGACCCGAAGTCGGGCCACCACGGGGCGTCGAGCTCGTTGCGCCAGGCCAGTTCGGCCAGGCCGTCGCGGTAGACCGCCTCCAGCAGCTCGGCCGTCTGCGGGTCGGGGCGTCGGTCGGCGAAGCCCACTCCGCCGCGGCAGGCGACCTTCCAGTAACTGACGCCGGCGATCCAGTGCAAGGCATCGATCGCGGCGCGAACCGCGTTCCGTCGCTCCTCGGCGACCGGACCGGGCAGCGGCCCGAACTCGAAGCGCTCCTCCAACGGAACCGTCCGTCCGTCGAGGGCCAGGGTCCAGCGAAGCGCGAGTCGCCCGCTGTCCGGCGCGAACTCGGGCGTTTCGAATCGGAGACGGACCGACGCCGGATCAGGCATCGCGTCGATCAGGCATCGGCCGATGCGGCATCCGCAGCCGGGTGACCGGCATCGTCCGCGTCGAGGTCGTCGCCGCCGTCCTGCTCACGCCGGGGCCAGGCCCGCAGCACCGCGTTGACGAGCGTGGCCAGGGGAATGGCGAAGAACACGCCCCAGAAGCCCCAGATTCCGCCGAACACGAGGATCGCAACGATGATTGCCACAGGGTGCAGGCTCACGACTTCGGAGAACAGGATCGGGACCAGCACGTTGCCGTCGAGGAACTGGATGATCGTGTAGGCGATCAGCACCCATCCGAACTGCATCGTGAATCCGAACTCGATGAACGCCACGATCGCGACGGGAATCGTGACTACCGCCGCGCCGATGTACGGAATCAGCACCGAGAAGCCGACCAGCATCGAGATCAGCATCGCGAACGGCACACCGAGCAGAGCGAAGGTGACGTAGGTGACGATCCAGACGATGAGGATCTCCAGCACCTTGCCGCGTACGTAATTGCCGATCTGTATATCGACTTCCTGCCAGACCGACATGGCCAGTCCGCGATCGCGCGGCAGGTAGCGCCGGAACCAGCCGAGGATCTGCTCCTTGTCCTTGAGGAAGAAGAACACCAGGATCGGCATCAGGACCAGGAACACGACCAGGCCGATCAGATACATCAGCCCCGACGGCGAAACCACCGTGGTCGAGTAGCGTCCGACCTCCTCGCCGATCTTGCCGAGGATCTCGTTGACCTGCGCCTCACCGACGATCTGCGGATACCGCTCCGGCAGCTCGGCGACGTAGTTCTGGATCTGGCGGATGTAGCTGGGCAGCGCGGCGAGCGCCTGGCCGAGCTGTCGCGTGATCATCGGCGTGATGTAGAAGAACAGCACCAGGACGGTGGCCATGAAGGCCATGAAGACCGCCAGCACGGCCATGAAACGGGGCGCGCCGTAGCGGACCAGCCGCGCGACCACGGCTTCGAGCAGATAGGCCACCACGATGCTCGCGAACACCGGCGCCAGCATCTTGCCGAAAGCCATCACCAGGACCACGCCCAGGATCAGCGAAATGGCCAGGATCACGACCTGCGGGTCGGAAAAATTCCTCTCGTACCACTGGCGAATCTGCAGGAACATGGCGCGATTATAGCGCCCGCTCGCTGCAGTACCGTTTCGGTCGGAGCGGGTGGCGAACCGTGCGCGAACGGTCCGCCAGGCGATGGGCCCGGGCCGATCGGCCCCGTCGGGGAATCGGCGGCCGGATCGGATCGGCGGACCGCGAGATGGGCCGCACCATGGACGGGTAGAGGTCGTTGGAGACCGGCGGTCCGGGCTTTGCCGGGCCGAGCCCGGCCCCAGCGGCGATCAGAACGAGACGTTCAGCCGGGCCGCCACTTCCACGGCCTGGTCGAGGCGATCGCTGACCACGCCGAGAACGTTGCCGCCGAACGCGAATTCCGGCGGTGCATAGCTGGCCGACAGATCGAGCCGCACGCGCTCGCCGACGCCCTTTCCGATGCCGACGAGGATGCTCTGCTGCGCCAGCTCACCGGCCAGAGCGCTGGCCAGGGTCGGAGCCGTCGGGGTCGGCTGCGAACGCGTGTGGTAATCGACGCGGAACTCGAAGTCGCTCTCGTGCTGCCAGCGCAGGCCGAAGCTGTAGACGGTCAGGTCGTTCCACTCGAAGCTCGGGCTGGTGCTGTCACCGAGCAGGGCATTGAAGCGGGCCGGCAACGCGCGGCTCGGGAAAGCCCCCACGTCGCTGTAGAAGACCTGCGAGACGGCCATCGTGAAGACGGTGCGGTCGGTCGCCCGGAGGTCCACACCCATCTGCATGCGCGGCGGGATATCGAGGTCGGCGGAATAGCCGTGGACGCCGCGCAGCGAAGCCAACTCGTCCATGTTGATCCGCGACTGGTAGGCCGCGCTGATCCGGACCCGGGGGGCCAGATCGGTCTCGAAGCCGAGCCGCAGGCCCGCGCCCTGGGAGCGCTCGAGCTCCTGCGCGTAAAGGCCCGACGCGCGAACCGGGGCCAGCGGGTCGTGGAAGCGCGACTCGAACACCTGGGTGTCGAGCATGGAATGGCTGAACTGCTGCGATGCCAGCACCGCGGACACGCTGACCCGGTTCCGGTCGGACAGCCGGCTGGAGAACCCGGACAGCATCATCGAGCGCTGGAACGAGAAGGCTCCGTTGCCGGTCGAGGCCGGAGCGCTGAAATTCATCTGCGAGAGATTGGTCAGCGAGGTCGAAAACAACGCCAGGCCGTTGCGCGAATCGGCCAGCAGCGGACGCGCGAACTCGGGCAGGACGACGTTGTGATCGATCTGCAGCCAGGTGATGTCCGGCCGGGGACCACGATGCAGATTGGGGAGATCGGGCGTGAGTTCATGGGCCAGGTACGCCTCCCACGGCCCCAGCTCCATGCCGAGCAGCGACCAGGTCACCCCGAACGATGCACCGGGCAGCACACCGGACGGCGCCGCGCGAAGCGTGGAGGCCGGAGCCGCCGCCAGGGCGGCCGCCAGAGCTGCGGATGCGATCGAAAGACGCCGGATCATCGGTTCCTGTGTTCCCCAGTTACGGTCGAACGTACGATTGGCCGTACGATCGACGATGTGACAATACAACTGCGTTTGCCCGTGTCGAGCGTTTCGCCGGCGCGGGACCGCGATCCTTGCCGCGGTTCACGCGCGGATTCACGCGAGCCGGGCCAACGATCACTTAACGTTGGAATGAAGTGTAATGGCTCGGTTGGCGAAAATACAACGTCTTTTCCGACGATTTCCGTGATACGCCGCTCAAAACCCCGAAATTCAAGGCCCCACGACCCATGAACACTGTTGCAGATCTACAACATCCGGCCGCGAGCCTGGATTGCGCGGCGCTGACGATCGCCGGCTCGGACGCCTGTGGCGGGGCCGGGATCCAGGCCGACCTGAAGACCTTTGCCGCGTTCGGCGTGCATGGTGCGAGCGCGCTGACGGCGGTGACCGCGCAGAACACGCTCGGCGTGACCGCGATCGAGTCGCTGCCTGCCCGGTTCGTCGCCGCGCAGATCCGGGCCTGCCTGGACGATCTCCCGCTGACCGCGATCAAGACCGGAATGCTCGCCTCGTCGCCGCTGATCGAGGCGATCGTCGCGGCCCTGCCCCGCGACGGAGCGCCGCTGCTGGTGATCGATCCGGTCATGGTCGCGACCAGTGGCGATCGACTCCTCGACGAATCGGCCACCCGGACCCTGGTCGACAGGCTGCTTCCCCGGGCCGCCCTGGTCACACCGAACCGGCCGGAAGCGGCGATCCTGACCGGCGCCGATGCCGACGCCCCGGTCGATGAACTGGCCGACCGGATGCTCGAACTCGGTCTGCGGGCCGTGCTGATCAAGGACGGGCACGGCTCGGATGCGACCTGCCGCGACCTGCTGGCAACATCGGACGGCCGCCGCCGCACCTTCGACCGCGCCCGGCGGCCGGGCCGCTACCACGGCACGGGCTGCGCCCTCTCGGCGGCGATCTGTGCACTGCTGGCCCGGGGGGAGACGCTTGAGGTGTCGGTGGCGCGGGCCGGCGACTGGCTGGCCGAGCAGATCGCCCAGGCACGCATGCCGACGACCGGCGACCTGGCGTTGCTGCCTTTCTCCAGGGGATAGGGACTGCACGACAGGGTGAAGGGACCAGGGGGAAGGGACGAGTGGATGCTCCGGGCGACGGTTGTACCAGCCCTCGGACCCTGCCCCCCTGGCCCCTGCCCCCTCGTCCCTGGCCTCGAGACCCTCAGCCCTCGATCCGTTCCACCAGCGCGTCGGCGAACGTGGACGTGGTTCCCTTGCCGCCGAGGTCCGGAGTGACCCGGTCGCCGGACGAGATGACGTCGCGGATCGCAGCGCGCAGGCGCCGGGCGCGGTCGTTCATGGCGAGATGGTCCAGCATCTGGGCCGCACCGAGCAACAGAGCGCAAGGATTCGCGATGCCCTGCCCGGCGATATCCGGGGCCGAACCGTGGACGGCTTCGAACATCGCGGCCCGGTCACCGATGTTGGCACCCGGGGCAAGACCCAGGCCGCCGACCAGGCCGGCGCACAGGTCCGAGATGATGTCGCCGAACAGATTCGTGGTCACCATCACGTCGAAGCGCTCGGGATTCATCACCAGCTGCATCGCGCAGTTGTCGACGATCATGTCGTTGAATTCGATCCCGGGGTAGTCCTCGGCGATCTCGCGAGCGACGTCGAGGAACAGGCCGGAAACGTCCTTGAGGATATTGGCCTTGTGCACCGCCGTGACCTTCTTGCGCCCCGCCTTGTCGGCCAGTTCGAAGGCGTATCGGACGACGCGTTCGCAGCCTGCACGGGTGGCGATCATCTTCGATTCGGCGCGCGAGCCGTCCTCGCTGGTCCTGGCGTCCTCCGCCAGGTAGGCACCCTCGGTGTTCTCGCGCACGGTGATCAGGTCGATGCCGTCGTATCGGGATCGGGTTCCGGGGAAGCTGATCGCCGGGCGCACATTGGCGTACAGGTCGAATCGCTTGCGCAACTCGACATTCAACGAGCGGAACCCACCGCCGACCGGCGTGGTCAGCGGCCCCTTCAGCACCAGCTTGTTCTTCTCGATCGAGTCCAGCGTGGCCTGCGGAAGCAGGGTGCCGTCAGCGTCCTGGGCTTCCAGGCCGGCGCGCTGGACGTCGTATTCGAAGCCACAATCCAGTGCGTCGAGCACCTTCAGCGTGGCGTCCATGATTTCCGGGCCGATGCCGTCGCCTCGGATGACGGTGATTGTGGTGGTCACGTGTTCGAATCCTTCTGGTTTGAATGGGGCGGCACGGCTCAATCGGCCAGCAGGCGATCGAGTTCGCCTTCCTGGTCGAGCGCATCGAGGTCGTCGAAGCCGCCGACGTGGATGTCGCCGATAAAGATCTGCGGCACCGTGCGGCGCCCGGTGCGCTCCATCATCTCCGCCCGCCGGGCAGGCTCCGCATCCAGCGACACCTCGGTCCAGCGAACGCCCTTCGATTTCAGAAGATTGCGGGCAGCCACACAGTAGGGACAGGCGGCACGGGAGTACATCACGATGGCTTGGCTCATGGTCGGTTCCGGTCGGTCGGTAGCTGCGCCGACGAGCGCAGCGGGTTCATGGGTTCGGGCGACGGACGCCCGCGGCGCCGGACGTACGCGTCAGATGCAGGACTCGGGCCGCGGCAGACCCGCGTAGCGACAGGCTTCCCGGATCGGACCGTCGGGAAACAACCGGTACAGGGTTCGGCTCGAGGCATCGTGCTGTCCGGTCTCGTCGCGCATCGCACGGATCGCGACCCGCATCAGCGGCGGCATGCCGTAACGCTCGTGGTGGTCGCGGACGAAGCGGATCAGCCACCAGTGCAACGGCCGCAGTTCGATCCCGTCGCTCTCGGCCATCGCCTCCGCCACGCCTTCGCTCCAGCACGCGGCGTCGAGCAGGTGGCCATCGGCTCCGAGGTCGATCCGGCGCCCTTCGATGTCCATCACGGTCGCTTCGGTCATCGCCTACAGCTCCACTATTTTACGGGCTCGGCGCCGAAACTGCTCGATCGCATCGACCGGGATCCGCTCCGCCTCGACGCCGCGGCATCCGACGTCGGGTTCGACACCGGATTCGACGTCGCACCCGCTCCCATACGCCCCGCCGTCCTTCGAGCAGAGCCACAAGCGACCCAGACCGAAATCGATCACCTGGTTCCACCGCTCGCTCCCCGGACCCGCGAGGTGGCCCGCGCCGGCGCCGCGGAACAGCACGTCGATATCGAGCTCGAGCGTCGCCGCGGCGAGCACCGGCTCCAGCGTCTCGAGCCGGTCGCGATCGTCGATCGGCTGGTGGGCGATCTCGAACAACAGATCAACGGTCATCCACGACCCTCTCCGCCCGGCCGATCGATACCAGGTCCGGCCCCGGACCGGTGTCCGGCAGCAGCACATCCAGCCAGGCGGCCAGCGTGGCCGGCTCGAACGGCGCCGGCGGGTCGCCGTCGTGCCGGCGCTTCCAGGAACCGCTGCAGACCTGCCAATCGGCAGCAGCAAGGAGCGATTCGGGCACGTCCGGGTCGGCCGCAAGCGTCACGCCATCGGCCTGCAGGAACACGCGCGTGCGCAAGGAACGATCGCCGAGGAGCCGGAGCAGCCGGGCATGCAGGTCGGGGCTGGAAGCGCGGCGCACCAGCACGATGCGTTCCGGCGCCGGGGAACCGGGACCGGGGCTCATCGGTCTGAGGTACTCGTGAGGTGCATGCTTTATTCTTGCATGCCCGTCCGCCCGACGACCTGCCGAACCGAGCCGAACCCAATGCCGAATGCCCGACGACGTCCGATCTCGAGCCTGCTGAACCTGCTCCTTGCCGCTGCGCTGGCCTTCGGCGGTGCGCCGGCAGCGGCCCAGGACGGCGTCCGACTCCCGGACATGGGCGGAACCGGCCAGGTGCTGCCGCCGGAACAGGAGCGGGCGTTTCCGCGCGACTTCCGCCTCTACATGCGCCAGGAAGGCCTGCTGGTCGAAGACCCGATCGTCGCCTCGTATTTCGAGGACATGGGCTATCGCCTGGTCATGCACTCCGACGATCGCGACCGGGAGTTCCACTTCCATGTCCTGCGGATCCCCGGCATCAACGCGTTCGCTGCGCCGGCGGGCGTCGTGGCGCTGAATGCCGGGCTCGTCCTCGCAGCCGACAGCGCCGACGAAGTCGCCGGCGTGGTCGCCCACGAGATTTCGCACGTTTCGCAGAAACACCTGCAGCGCGGCATGGAAGCCCAGCAATCGATGTCCCTGCCGATGATGCTTGCGACGATGGGCCTGGTTCTGGCCGGCAGCATGGCCGGCGGGATGGATGCGGAGACCGCGCAAGGGGTCCTGGCCACCGGCGTGGGTCTTGCCCAGCAGTCGCAGATCAACTACACCCGGCAGAACGAAGCCGAGGCCGATCGAATCGGCATCCAGTTGATGGCGCGCGCCGGCTACGACCCCAGCGGCATGGCGGCATTCTTCCAGACCCTGTCCCGTGCCTCTCGCTCGATGGGCGCCGGCCCCCCGGAGTATCTGCGTACGCATCCGATGACCGTCAGCCGCGTTGCCGAGGCCCGCGATCGTGCCGAGCGCCTCGACGTGCGCCGCCCGTACCGGGACGACCGCTTCCACCTCGTGCAGGCACGTCTGCGCGTGTCCATGGCGCGCCAGCCGGACGAAGCCATCGAATACTTTCGGGGACGGCTCGACCAGGGCGAGGGTGTCGAGGCCGCCAACCGCTACGGCCTGGCGATGGCGCTGATCGAGGCGGCCCGCTACGCCGACGCCGAAGCCGAGATCGGCTGGTTGCTCGAGCGCGAACCGGATCACCAGCTGTATCGACTCATCGAGGCCGACCTGCTGATCGCGCGCGAACGCATCGACGCGGCACTGGACGCCTACGGAACGCTGTATGCGGCGTACGGCCAGAGCCAGACCGTCGCCATCCCCTATGCTCGTGCACTGCTTCGCGCCGGCTCGCCTCAGGCCGCCGAGCGCGCAGCGGAAATCCTGGCCAGCGAACTGCGCCGGCGGCCCGGCGACCTGAACGTCAGCGAGATGCTCGCCTATGCCGCCGACCGCTCCGGCGACCCGGTTCGCGCCGCCGAAGTGGTCGCGGAGAACTACTACCAGCGAGGCGGCCTGATCCAGGCGATCGAACAGCTCGAGCGCATCCTCGAGCGCGACACGCTGGACTACTACCAGCGCGCCCGGATCACCGCACGGCTCGATCAGCTGCGTGGCGAACAGGTGCGCCAGCGGCGCTGACGCCCCGCCGCGGCCGTCGAACACGCGTCACGGAACCGAAAGGCAGCTGTCACGATTCAGTAACCTGCGCTCGAATAATGGATCGGAACCCCTGCCGACCGGTCCATAATGAAGCCGAAGATCCTGGTAGTCGACGACGAGGCACCGATCCGGAACATGCTCGCCTTCAGCCTGAATCGAGCGGAAATGGACGTCGATGTGGCCGCCGACGGCGACCAGGCGCTCGCGCGCCTCGACGGCGCGCCGCGTCCCGACCTGATCGTGCTGGACTGGATGATGCCCGGCCTCGACGGCCTGCAGCTGACCCGTACCCTGCGCGGTCGCGATGACCTCTGCGACATCCCGATCATCCTGCTGACCGCGCGGGGCAACGAGCGCGATCGCAGCCAGGGGCTGGACTCGGGCGCCGACGACTACGTGGTCAAGCCGTTCTCGACCCGCGAGCTCATCTCCCGCGTACGCGCCGTTCTTCGCCGCGCGCGTCCCTCGGCCCCGGCCCCGAACGGTGAATCGCCGGAAGCCGGGCCTGCGGCCGAGACCGTCGACGAAACCCGGATCCGGGTCGGCGAACTGGTGATCGACCTCGAATCGCGCAGGGCGCTGGCCGGGGATCGCCCCCTGAGCATGGGGCCCACGGAATACCGGCTCCTGCGCCTGTTCATGCGCCACCCGGGCCGTGCGTGGAGTCGCGGCCAGTTGCTGACCGAGCTCTGGGGCGACGATCGCGCGGTCGAGGAACGAACCGTCGACGTACACATCCGGCGCCTGCGCAAGGCCCTGGAGCCGACCGGTCACGCGGGCTACGTCCAGACCGTGCGCGGCCACGGCTACCGGTTTTCCGACGTCGTCTGAATGGCCGACCGGGTCCTCGAAGACATCGACGAAGCACCGGTCGCGGGACCGGTCGAACGCGTTCTGCAGCAGGCGCCGGAACTCGACGTCTGGAACGACGAGGACCTCGAGCACCCGTCCCTGTACCTGAACCGTGAACTGAGCCTGCTGTGCTTCACCCGGCGCGTGCTCGAACTGGCTCGCGATCCCGGGCTGCCGCTGCTCGAGCGGGTGCGATTCCTGTGCATCTCCTGCACCAACCTCGACGAGTTCTTCGAGGTGCGCGTGGCCTCGATCCGGCAGCGCTTGCAGCACGGTGCGCAGCAGCCCGGGCCGGACAACCTGACCCCGGCCGCGACGCTGGCCGCGATCCGCTCGGCGGTCGACGAACTGGTCCAGGCCCAGTACCGGGTCCTGAACCGCGAACTCACCCCGGCGCTGAAGGCGGAGGGAATCCGCATCCTGAAGCGATCGAAGTGGTCCAAGGCGCAGCACAAGTGGCTGCACCAGCATTTCCGCCGCGAACTGATGCCGGTCCTCAGCCCGCTCGGCCTCGACCCGGTCCACCCGTTTCCGAGAATCCTGAACAAGTCATTGAACTTCGCGGTTGAACTCGAAGGCCGCGATGCCTTCGGCCGCGACCCGGGCCTGGCCCTCGTTCGGGCACCCCGGTCGCTGCCGCGCCTGATCAAGATTCCGAAGAGCTACAGCAAGGGCGACAACGACTTCGTGTTCCTGTCGTCGATCCTGCACGAGTTCATCAACGAACTGTTCCCCGGCATGACCGTGTGCGGCTGCTACCAGTTCAGGGTCACCCGCAACTCCGAGCTGTTCGTCGACGAGGAGGAGATCGAGGACCTGGCCCGCGCGCTGGAGGGGGAGCTGCTCGAGCGGGGCTTCGCCGAGGCGGTCCGCCTCGAGCTGGCCGAGAACTGCCCGGAGCACGTGGCCAAGCTGCTGACGTCGAAGTTCGGCCTCGACGAAGCCGACGTCTATCGCTGCGACGGGCCGGTCAACCTGAACCGGATGGTCGCCCTCTGTGACAGCGCCGACCGTCCGGACCTCCTCTACCCGCCGTTCCAGCCCAACGTCCCGGCCGCGCTGACGGCCGGCAACGATCTCTTCGCCGCGATCCGCCGCTGCGACTGGCTGCTGCACCATCCCTACGACGGCTTCGCCCCGACCGTCGACCTGCTGCGCCAGGCGGTGGCCGATCCGGAGGTGCTGGCGATCAAGCAGACCCTGTACCGGACCGGCAGCGACTCGGTCATGGTCAACCTCCTGGTCGAAGCGGCGCGGGCCGGCAAGGACGTCACCGTGGTCGTCGAACTGCGCGCCCGCTTCGACGAAGAGGCCAACATCACGCTCGCCACGCGGCTGCAGGAAGCCGGTGTCCAGGTGGTCTACGGCGTGGTCGGCCACAAGACCCACGCCAAGATGATGGTCATCGTGCGACGCGAACGCGGCCGCCTCAAGCGCTACGTGCACCTGGGCACGGGCAACTACCACCAGGGCACGGCCAAGGGCTATACGGATTTCGCCCTGCTGACCGCCGACAAGCAGTTCGGGCAGGACGTTCACCAGCTGTTCCAGCAGCTGTCCGGACTGGGCCGGGCGCCGAAGTTCGCGCACCTGATCCAGTCGCCCTTCGACCTGCACGACTGGGTGCTGGGCCGGATCGAGCGCGAGGCCGAGCATGCCCGGGCAGGCCGGCCCTCCGGCATCGACGCGAAGATGAACTCGCTGACCGAGCCGCGCGTGATCCGGGCGCTGTACCGCGCGTCGCGCGCCGGCGTGCCGATCCGCCTGGTCGTCCGCGGCACATGCTGCCTGCGACCCGGCGTTCCGGGCCTGTCGGACACGATCCAGGTGCGGTCGATCCTGGGGCGCTTCCTCGAGCATTCGCGGGTCTACCGCTTCGCCAACGGCGGCGACCCGGACACCTACGCCTCCAGCGCCGACTGGATGGAACGCAACCTGTTCCAGCGCGTGGAAGCGGCGTTTCCACTGCTCGCGCCGAAGCTGGCCGAGCGGGTCCACGAGGAGGCGATCGAGCTGGCGTTCCGGGACAACAGAGAGGCGTGGATTCTCGAGGCGGACGGCAGCTATCGGCACGCCTGGCCCGGCGACGGTGCCGAGCCCCTGCGCCTGCAACAGGCCCTGATCGAGCGCAGCACCGAACACGCCTGACCGGCCGGGCGCGTATGATCCGTCTCTGATTCCCGGGCCCTGGGCGCGCTCCATGACCGACAGCGACCTCTACGCGGCCGTCGATCTCGGCAGCAACAGCTTCCACATGCTCGTGGCCCGCCGCGAGCACGGCGAGCTGAGGGTGATCGACCGGATTCGCGAAATGGTCCGTATCGCCGGTGGGCTGGACGACGACGGCCGGCTCGACGCCGAGACTCGCGAACGCGCTCTCGGGTGCCTGGCCCGCTTCGGTCAGCGCCTGGCCGGCATTCCCAATCGCCAGATCCGAGCGGTCGGCACCCAGACCTTCCGCCGGCTGCAATCGCCGCGCGCCTTCCTGCTGGTGGCCGAAACCGCGCTGGGTTGCCCGATCGACGTCATCAGCGGCCGCGAGGAGGCGCGCCTGGTCTGGCTCGGTGCTCGACTCGGCGCGGCGCCCGAGGAGGATGCCCGGGTCGTGCTGGATATCGGCGGCGGCTCGACCGAGATCGTCGCCGGCCACAGCCGCGACCCGGCCCTGGCCGAAAGCCTGCAGTACGGCTGCGTGTCGGTCACCCGCCGCGCCTTCGGCGACGGCCGGGTGACGGCCCATCGCTGGGACCGGATGAGCGAGGAGATCGCCGAGGAGCTGCTGGCGCTGCAGCCGGCGCTGCGCGCAATCGGATGGCGCCGGGCGGTCGGCACCTCCGGCACCATCCGGGCGGTGCAGTCGATGATCGCCGCGCGCGATGGAGAAACCCCGCGCCCGATCACCGTCGACGATGTCGCCGACCTCCGTGACCGGGTGCTGGCGGCCGGGCACGTCGGCGCGGTCGACCTTCCCGGCCTGTCCTCCCGTCGCCAGCCCGTGATCGCCGGTGGCCTGCTGGTGCTCGAGGCCTGCATGGAGGCGTTCACGATCGAACGGCTGGACATCAGCCCCTACGCATTGAGAGAAGGCGTGCTGATCGACCTGTTCGGCCGCCTCGAGCAGACCGACCCGCGCGAGACGACGGTCCAGGCGATGGCCGAACGATTCGGGGTCGATCGCGCCCAGGCCGACCGCGTCCGCGACTTCGCCCTCACCGGCTTCGAACAGGTGGCGGAATTCCACGGCCTCCGCCGCGCACATCGCGACCTGCTCGACTGGGCCTGCCGGCTCCACGAGAGCGGACTGGGAATCGCGCACAGCCAGTACCAGCTGCACAGCGCGTACATCGTCGAGCACTCCGACATGGCCGGATTCTCGCGCCAGGAACAGGAGCTCATGGCATTCCTCCTGCGCTACCAGCGCCGGCGCATTCCCGCCGATGCACTGGACGCGCTACCCGAGCGCCTGCATCAAGCTGCCCGCGTGCTGCTGGCGCTGGTTCGCCTCTCCGTCGCCCTGTGCCGGGCCCGCTCCGACAGCGACCTGCCCGACTTCGCGCTGCAGTCGGACGAGCGTGGCCTGAAGCTCAGGCTGCCGGAAGGCTGGCTGGGCCGGCATCCGCTGTCGGCCCGCAGCCTGGCAATCCAGCGCACCCAGCTGGCCCGCCTCGGGGTCGGCCTGAAGCTCGGCAAGCTCGGCACACCCCATCCGGGCGCCGCCGGCTCGTGAGCGACGTGCCGCTGACCCTGCGCCTCCGGCGGCGCGCCGAGCTGGCCCGCACTGTCCGGGCCTTCTTCGCCGAGCGCGGGGTGCTCGAAGTGGCCAGCCCGGTCACGGTGGACGGCGTGACCGACCTGCACATCGAGAGCGTCGCCCTGGCCGACGGCGGTTTCCTCCGCACCTCGCCCGAGTACGCCCACAAGCGCCTGCTGGCCGCCGGCGCCGGCGACCTCTACGAGCTCGGACCCGTGTTCCGCGGCGGCGAACGCGGCCGCCGCCATCGGCCGGAGTTCTGGATGCTCGAGTGGTACCGGCTGGGTTGGAACGCCGAACGACTCGCCGAGGAAGTCATCGACCTGGTCCGAACGGCATCGGATCGCCGCTGGCGGGTTCGCCGGACGACCTGGTCCGAGCTCGCATTCGAGGCGGTGGGGTTCGATCCGCTGGACGCCGACACGGAACGGCTGGCCGCGGCGTTGGACGACGCGCCCGGCGACCTGGACCGGAACGGCCTGTTCGACTGGTTGCTGGCGATGCGGGTCCAGCCCGCCCTGCCGGACGGCCAGTTGACCGTGGTCCATCGCTTTCCGGCCAGCCAGGCTGCCCTGGCCCGCCTCAGCGCCGACGATGCGCGTACGGCCGAGCGGTTCGAAGTGTTCGCCGGGGGGCTGGAGCTGGCCAACGGATACTTCGAGCTGACCGACCCGGACGAGCAGCGGGAGCGCTTCGAAGCCGACAATCGCGCCCGAGCCCGCCACGGGCTTCCCGCGATGCCGATCGACGAGGCGTTGATGCGTGCGCTGGAGCACGGACTGCCGGAGTGTTCCGGTGTGGCCCTGGGCTTCGAGCGGCTGCTGATGGCCATCCACGGGCTGGACGACATCGCTGACGCCAGCGGCACCCCGCCGCCCTGACTCGACGCGGGCCGGTCCGCGGGTCAAAAAAAACCCGCGCGGCGCGCGGGGAAGGGAGTCGAAAGCGATGGTTGAACGACCATCGGAGGGCTCGCAGGGCGTTCCGGCGATCCCCCTTCGGCACAGGAGAGCAGAAACCTCGTCCAAGTACCTTTTGCACGCTACCCCGGCGGTGTGTCGGTCTCGTGACGATCGTCCTGGTTCCTGTCCGCACCGCCGCGATCGCCCCCGGCCCCCGCGGGCGCGACGTCATCCGGGCCCTCGACGGCGGCGTCCCGGGAGACCAGCAGCCGGTCCAGCGCGACGCTCAAGCGGCTGATCGTGGTCATGCGATTGGGATGATGGACGCGCAGGAACTCGCTGCACGGCCGCCAGGTGAGGACACGTTCGACCGAGAGCCCGAGGTCGCACCCCGGACGTTCCACGCCGGGCCACCACAGGGCCGACGCCGGAGGCTCGCGTGTGACGCCGTCGGGTTCGCGAACAGCGACCACGTAGCCCAGCACCGGCGGATTCCGGCCGCGATCCAGCACCGCCGCGCTCAACGGTCGCGACCGGACCGTGGGATCGTCCTCATCGGGGCCGGCGAACGCCAGCTCGGGGCGGCCGACCGGATCGAGCCTTTCCTCGACCGCCACGGGCCACACGGGAGCCGCCAGGCGAACCAGCGGCACCAGCAGCACCACGGCTGCAATCGGCAGGAAAATCAGCGATACTACGATCGTTTTCAAGAGTTCGGATGCAGTTCGCAAGGGGGCTCCGCAACGAATCATACCAATCACCCCAAGAGACTCCCCGAAGGCCCGTCGATGACATCCAACCTGCGAATTCGACCTGCCCGCCGTGCCGAGCTGGACCGCCTGGCCGGCCTGATCCGGAACCGACTTCCGGACCTGATGAAGTCCCAGTCCGCGACCCAGCGCGACAACATCGAAAAACAACTCCACCGGCTGCTTCCGGACGAAGCGCTGATGCTCGCGATCGAGAATCGACAGCTGGTCGGAATGGCGGCGCTGGATCTCGATCGCGCGCGCCTGATGGCCATGTACCTCGATCCCGACGCGGCCAGAGCCGAGGCCACGCGCCGGTTGGTCACCACGGTCGAGCGCCACGCGCGGACCTTCGGCATCGGTCGCCTGTTCTGCACGGTCAAGCCGCAGGCCTGGTCCTTCATGGAGCGAATGGGTTACGAGGTCGCCGAAACGCCCGGCGATGGAGAACCGGTCACCCTCGCCAAGCGCTTGATCGACGACGCGGAACCGTGGGAAAAGGAAGTGGCCGAGCTGCACCGCGAGCTGGGCATCCCGTCGAACTACGGCGTGCGCTATCGCTTGCGGCTGACCCCGGAGAACGCCGAGTGCGTGTCGATCGGCACCGACATCTTCGATCGCGAGATCAAGCTCGACAAGGCGGCCGCCGAAGCGTGGAAGGCGATGAAGACCGACGCGCAACGCAGCAACATCGACCTGCAGCCGGTCTCCGGCTTCCGGACCATCGGCTACCAGGCGGGCCTGCTCCGCAAGAAGCTCAACGGCGGCATGGCCATCGGCAAGGTCCTGCGAACGAGCGCCGCCCCCGGCTACAGCGAGCATCACAGCGGTCGTGCCCTCGACCTGACCGCGCCGGGCGTCGCGCCCTTGACCGCGGAGTTCTCGATGTCGCGGGCCTACGAGTGGCTGAAGGCGCGCGCCGGCATGTACGGCTTCCACGAGTCGTTCCCGAACAACAACCGGCACAACATCGACTGGGAACCCTGGCACTGGTGCTATCACAAGCACTTCGACCCGCGTAAGGCCTGACCGAAGCGGACCCTGCGGCCCGAAGCGATCTTCAGTTCGATGCGGGCGACGATGCCAGCTCGCGCCGCGCCGAGCGAAGGATGCCGCTTCCCGAACGAAGCAACAGCAGGGCGAGCGCGAGCGCCACGACCAGGTCGGGCCAGCCGGCCTCGAACCACCAGACGCCGCCGGCGGCGGCAAATACCGCGACGTTGCCGGCGATGTCGTTGCGGGAACACTCCCAGACCGAGCTCATGTTGATGTCCTCGTCGCGATGCCGCCACAGCAGCGTCAGGCACACCGCGTTGGCCACCAGTGCCACCAGGCTGAACGCGCCCATCAGCTCGAACACCGGTACGGACGGCACCCAGAGCCGATAGACGACCTGTCCGAGCACGCCCAGCGCGGCGGCCAGGATCAGCGCGCCCTTGAACAGGGCGACCCGGGCCTTGGCGCGAAGGCTGCCGGCAACCGCCGCCAGGCTCAGCGCGTAGGTCACGGCGTCGCCGAAATTGTCCAGGCTGTCGGCCAGCAGCGCGCTGGAATCGGCGATCAGCGCCGCAGCCACGATGACCACGAACATCACCGCGTTGATGAGCAGCACGACAAGCAGTGTCGACCGCTGCCGTTCGCGCAGGCGCTCGATCGAGGAAACGTCGCAGCAGTCGCTCATCGGGGAATCCGTCCGGAAACGAGCGCAGGATAACGCTTCGTCCGCCCGCCACGCAGGACTGCATCGAGGCGTGGCAGCAGGTCAGCCCTTGATGTCCTGGTAGGCCTCCAGAGCGCGCTCCCGGCTGCCCTTCAGGTCGACCTGCATCGGCGGGTAGCCGCGCTCCTCGCGCTCGTCGTCGTCGAGCTTCTTCAAAGCCTTGATGTCCAGTCCTTCGAGCTCGGGGCACCAGCGATGGATGTAGGCCGCGTCGGGATCGTACTTCTCGGCCTGCAGTTCGGGGTTGAACACGCGGAAGAACGGGGCCGCGTCGGCGCCGCAGCCGGCGGTCCACTGCCAGCCCTGCGTATTGTTGCCGAGATCCGCATCGACCAGCGTGTCCCAGAACCACTTCGCGCCCTCCTGCCACGGGATCAGCAGGTTCTTGGTCAGGTAGGAGGCGACGATCATCCGCACGCGGTTGTGCATCCAGCCCTCGTGCCACAGCTCGCGCATGCCCGCATCGACGATCGGCACACCCGTGCGGCCGCGCTTCCAGGCCTCGAGATCGTCGGCATAGTCCGACCTGCTTCGCCAGGGAAAATCGGCGAACTTGTCCTTCAGCGGTTCGTCGGTGATCTGCGGTTCGTGGAACAGCAGCAGGGTCGAGAACTCGCGCCATGCAAGCTCGCTGACGAACGTCAAGGGGCCCTTGCCGCCGGGGAGCTCCCCCGAGGGTTCCAGCGCCTCGACCACCTGGACCGGCGAGATGTGCCCGAAGTGCAGGTAGGGCGACAGCGACGAGGTGCCGCGGAGATCCGGACGATCCCGATCGGCGGCGTAGCGCTCGACGTCGTCCTCGACGAAGTGCTTCAGGCGGCGGCGCCCGGCCAGTTCACCGACCTCCCAGCGATCGCGGATGCCGTCCGCCCAATCGACGTCGGGCAGGAGATCCAGCGACGCCAGGTCCTCGGAGGCCGGCCGCTTCGACGGCCCGTCGAGGTCCATGGGCTCCGGCCGGCTCGAAACGGCGCGCCAGTCGGACTGCATGCGCTTCCAGTACGGGGTGAAGACCTTGTAGTACTCGTCGTCGCCGTGCAGGAGCTCCCAGGGCTCGAACAGCATCGCGGCCCGGAAGCTCTCGACCTCGACGCCCGCGCCCTTCAGCGAGGCCTTGATCCGCTTGTCGCGCTCGACGATCGCCGGCTCGTAGAGGCGGTTCCAGTACACGGCCGCGGCTCCGGTCTCCTCGACCAGCTGCTGCAGCTGATCCCCGGCCGGGCCGGCACGCAACACCAGGGAGCCACCGCGATCGGCGAGGCGGTCCGCGAGGTCCTCGAGGGCATGATGGAGCCACCAGCGGCTTGCCGCACCCGGCGCCCAGTCGCCCATGGCGTCCGGATCGTGGATGTAGACGGCCAGCACCCGGTCATGGTGATTGCGCGCGTGGTCCAGGGCCGGGTTGTCGGCAAGGCGGAAGTCACGGCGAAACCAGACGATGGCAAGGTCGCTCATGCGCAGGATTGTCGGTGCGGGGCCATGAACGCAGGGTGATCCGCGGCGGCCGGCGCCATCAGGATTCCCGCTCCAGGCCACGGGCGATGATCAGCAGCGCGATGCCCATGACGATCGGTCCGATGGCGCCGAGCCAGGCAACGGGGGACCCGCCGCCGCCGAGCTGCAGGGCGATCGCCGCCCCGCCGAGCAGCAGCAGGATCAGGCCGAGAATCTGAAGTACGCGCGCTCCGGTCATTCCGGGACCTCCGTTTTCGAACAGGAAGACGCTACTTCGAATCGAGTTCACGCAGCGTCAATCGGGCCAGCTTCTCGATCCGGTCGAGCTGGATATCGGCGCGCGCGATGAACTCCGCATCGAGGGCCTCCGGGTCGGCGCCGTGTCGGCCACGGATCTCGCAGCGCTTGGCCAGTTTGCCAAGCCCCAGGGATTCCAGCCGGAAGCCGAGCTCGGTCCACCGCTCGGCGAGATCGGCTTCGTCGGCCGGCGCGGCCCGACCGCCGTCGATCGCCCGCAGGACCACCTGCGTCCGCCGGACGGTTCTCACGACGTCCTCCAGCGCGCGTTTCGACTCCTGCTTGCGCGCGTTGCCGGCACGGCGGAGGTTGCTGAGCCAGCGGACCAGATGACCAAGCAACGCCCGCCAATCCAGCATCGAGAGCGTCGTCGATTTCATTCGCCGCGCCGGGACGAAGGTAGGGACGCGCTGACGTGGTCTTCCAGGACGTAGGGCCGCGCTCGCATGGCTGCATTCTACGAGCATCTGCAGCATGTCGGCCGGCACGCTATGGACAGGGCCACGCAGGTCTCTGCTGCAGACCGTCCACCTTCGACGCTGCGGAGCAGAATCCGAACCTTCGATCAGCCCTCGAAACCGTCCGCGAACAGGTGGCTCGTCGAACCCGATGCCCAGAATCCGCCGCTCAGACTATAGGGACCTCCGATCGAAGGCGTGGGAGCAGCGTCGTGTTGACCGATCGTCGCGATCAGGAAGTAGCCCCCGCCCGCCGACGCGCCTCCACCGCCATCGATCGTGTGGCGTTCGAGGCCGAAGGCCGGCGGACCACCGGACCGGGCGCCGACCAGGCCCGAACCGGTTGCGGCGAACGCGAGCAGCACCACTGCGATCCCGATCGGGAGGGACCGAGACTGGAAAAGCCGGAAAGGCAGTCGAATCATGAGTCTTCAGCGCGAAGTTCCGCGCTCCATGGCGGCGATCCGGGTCTCGAGCTCTTCGACGGAACGTTCCAGAGCACGGATCATTGCCTGCTGCTCCTGGATGGCCCGGATTGCCAGCACTGCAAAGCCGCCGTAGTTCAGCGTCAACGCGCGCGTCCGCCCGTCGTCGACCGAATGGACGAGATCGGGGAACAGGGGCTGGACGTCCTGGGCAATGAAACCGATCGACCGGTCCTGGCCGCCATTGCCGAGCATGCGATAGCTCGACGGCGCCAGGCGCATCACGTTCGCCAGCACCGATTCAAGGGGCTCGATGTCGGCCTTGAATTGTCGGTCGGACGACGGATTCCAGGTTCCATCGGTGCCGCTGAAGCTACCGCGAAACGCGCCGTTGGCGTAGAGATTCAGATTGCTGGCCGCGGCACTGGACGTCAGGAGCTCCCAGTCGTTGCTCGTGCCGGCGCGTTCCAGATTCATGCCGAAGCTGCCGTGCGCCACCTTGAGCATGTACGAACCGGGACCGCCCGCGTTCTCTCCGACCGTCAATCCGTTGGTGCGCATCTCGATCTCGCCGCGACCGAAACCGGTCGGCGAGGTGACGATCATCCGCGCGCGGCCGATCGACGATGAGTTTTCCAAGGAAACCTTGTAGGAAGTATTTCCCGCCTGGATGGCTCCGCCGGTGGCCCCTCCGACGGTGATCGCCGGCACTGCCCAACCGCTGCCGAGATTGCTGCCCACCACCAGCTCCTCGTCCGGCGACGAATTGTTGCCGATCGCGACGTTTCCGCTGGAGCCATTCAGGTACATCCGTCGTGTGTAGGTGAAGCTCCCTGCCGGCTTGGACTGAAGTTGCAGGTTCCCGCCCGACCCCTGCGTGGAGAAACGCCACTGATTGCCGTTGTTCGGTAGACCGATATTCAGTCGGCCGGCACCGGAGTTGACGAACAATTCGCCATCCACGTGGAGATCGAATTCCGGATCGGCCGAGTTGATACCGACCGCACCGGAGGAATAGTGAATGGCGTTCCCGACCCCGCTCTGCCAGAAGCCGGCATCGAGGCTGGAGCCGCACGTCACGCTGCCATCGGCGGCAACCGCCGTCGCGAAGGACAGGGGACCACAGGTTCCGGTGACGCGACGCTGCACCTGGTCGGGGTCGATTTCCACGGTGCCGATCGAGTTCGGCAGGACGCTGGTCGCCGTCTGAGCATAGGGCGTCGCGTGGACCGGCTGACGAGGAAGCAGCGGCGTGTAGGTCCCACCGCTCGCTCCCTCGCGCACTCGCACCTCGATCCACGCCTCGTCGGCGGCTTCGAAGACCGGCCCGAAGTCCAGCTGCACGGTGAAGATCCCTTCCGACACCGCGACGTCATCGAGTAACGCCGGCGGTGCCAGCTGGAATGCACCGCCCGACGAATCGAACAGCAGAAATTCGAAATCGAACAGGCCGTCCGCCGGCGAACCGGCTTCGGACAACTGTCCCTGATAGGTGAACTCGGTGCCCACCAGTCCCTCGATCTGGGCATTCGAGATGGGCGAAATCCCGGCGAGAAGAAGCGCGAGGACAATGGTTGTGATGTGTTTCACCGGACAGACTCCAAAGCCTGACGGACTTCACATCCTATGCCTGTCCCAGGTCCGAGTCAATCCAGCGAAAAATCGCCGGAAGGGGCCGGGCACCCGACCGGAGACCCAGGTCACGCACGGGGCCGAAGCGATCCTCGCGACGCACGCTCTGCTTCCCGGTCACGTCAGCAGCCCCACCCACGCCGAAGCCACCAGGGCCAGGCCGAGCATGAGCCCCGATGCGGCGAGGACCACGTCGCTGTAGGGCTTCTCGGGATGGGGGCCGGGAACCAGCACGGCGCGATCGGGGCGGTCCGGGTCGACGTGGACGTCGACGCCCGCTCCTGCTTCGAAGCGCCGGGCCCATTCGACGGTCCTGGGGTAGACCACCGTATACAGGGCGGGCGCCGTTCCGCGATGGGTCCTGCCGCGGAACGAATAGCGGAAGTCCACGGCCAGGTGCTCGACCTCGCGCATCTCGCCGTCGATCCTGCGGCCGCCCCAGAGTCGAACCGATTCGATCCGGCCGGGCACGGTCGGCCAGGTGCGACTCCGCTCAGCCAGGCCGAGATTGCGGACCGCCCGGATCAGCGCCATCGTGCCGACCAGCACGAACACCGCACCGAACCAGAACGGGAGGGAGTTCATCCGGACGTCCGACGCTGCTCCTTCACCGCGTCGCTGCGCTTGCGCTCGAGGGCCTCGAGGTAGCCGTCAGCCAGGCCGGTCACGTACCGGCCGTTGAAGCAGGAGGAGTCGAAGCCGTCGAGCTTCCTGTTCTTGCCGCGCACGGCGGCCTCGAGATCGGCCAGGTCCTGATAGATCAGTCGGTCGGCGCCGATGTACTCGCGCACCTCCTCTTCGCTGCGGCCGCCGGCAACCAGTTCGCTGGCCGCCGGCATATCGATGCCGTAGACGTTGGGATGGCGGACCGGCGGCGAGGCGCTGGCCATGTAGACCTTGTTGGCGCCGGCATCGCGCGCCATCTGGATGATCTGCCGCGACGTGGTGCCGCGAACGATCGAATCGTCGACCAGGAGGACGTTCTTGTTGCGGAATTCCAGCTCGATCGCATTGAGCTTTCGCCGGACCGACTGCGCGCGCTCGGCCTGGCCGGGCATGATGAAGGTCCGGCCGATGTAGCGGTTCTTGATCAGGCCCTCGCGGTACTTCACGTCGAGCATCTGGGCCATCGGCAGGCAGGCCGTACGGCTGGTGTCGGGAATCGGAATCACCGCGTCGATGTCGTGATCGGGCCACTCCCTGAGAATCTTCTCGGCCAGCTTCTCGCCCTGCCGGAGTCGGGTCTTGTAGACGGAAAGGTCGTCGATCATCGAGTCGGGGCGGGCGAAATACACGTATTCGAAGATGCACGGCGTATGCGCCTGCGCCTGGTCGCTCTGGTGACGGTGCAGCTCGCCGTCCATCGTGATCAGCGCCGATTCGCCCGGCGCGAGATCGCCGACGAAATCGAACCCGAGGATGTCGAGCACGACCGACTCGGACGCGATGATGTATTCGTCGCCGTGCTCGGCTTCGCGCTTGCCGAGCACCGCCGGCCGGATGCCGTGCGGATCGCGGAAGCCCAGCAGGCCGACCCCGGCGATCAGGGCGACGGCGGCGTAGGCCCCCTTGCAGCGCCGGTGCACGCCGTCGACCGCGCTGAACACCGTCTGCGGCCGGATGCCCTGGTCGGCCCGGACGCTGAGTTCGTGGGCCAGGATGTTCAGCAGCACTTCCGAGTCCGACTCGGTGTTGACGTGCCTACGGTCCTGGTTGAACAGGTCTTCGGACAGCGATTCGTCGTTGACCAGGTTGCCGTTATGACCCAGGGCGATCCCCCAGGGTGCGTTGACGTACATCGGCTGGGCCTCGTCGGGACGGTCCAGGCCGGCAGTCGGATAGCGGACGTGGCCGATGCCGACGTCGCCGGTCAGGCCATCCATCAGCTTCGCATCGAAGACGTCCCGGACCAGGCCGATCCCGCGCGCGGAACGCATCCGACGCCCATCGAGGGTGGTCATGCCGGCGGCGTCCTGGCCGCGGTGCTGCAGGATGGTCAGCGCGTCGTAGATGCGCGCGGCGACCGGACTCCGGCCGAAGATTCCAACGACTCCACACATTCAGATCGGCTCCGCTCTTGAATCGACATCCACCGCTTCGGTTTCCCGCGGGGACTGCATCTGCTGTTGGCCCGAGTCGAGCAGCTCCTGCACCGACTCGGGAAGAAATCCGGCCGCCCACGCGGCCATGGTCTCGAACCGTGGAATCAGGCGCGATTCCTGCCACCACGGGTCGTAGGGAAACGGCGTGATCCGCGCCAGCATGACCGCGATCAGCACGATCACGACGCCGCGCGCCAGGCCGAACAGTCCACCGAACAGGCGATCGGTCGCCGACAGTCCGGTCTTCTCGACCACCTTGCCGACCAGGTAGCTGATCAGCCCGCCGACCACCAGGACCAGCACGAACACCGCGACGAAGGCGATCAGCGTGCGCGCCGACGGCAGCGCCACGTGCGGCTCCAGCGCCTCGGCCAGCAGCGGCGCGGCCTGGAATGCGGCGAACGCCGCGGCGACCCAGACCAGGATCGAGAACACTTCCTTGATGAAGCCCCGAAACAGGCTGACCAGCACCGAGAGCGCGAGCACCGCCAGGATCGCGATGTCCGCCCCGTTCATTCCCGCCGGCTCCGCAGGGGGCCATTCACGGGTGACTGACGATCAGGCCTTCCACGCCCGCCTCGTCGACCAGCCGCCCGCGCAGTGTTTCGGCCTCGGAGCGGTCTTCGACCGTGCCGACGAGCACTTTCCAGATCGCCCGACCCGACGCATCTTCGCTCTGGCGGAACGCATCGAAGCCGAGATTGCGCAGTCGCGCCGTCTCGCGCTCGGCATTCTCCTCGCTGGCGAAGGAGCCGACCTGGACGGCGAAGCCGGGCGTGGCCTGCAGTTCCGCGTCCGAGACCTCGCGCACGATCGGTTCGACTCCGGCAACGGTGGCGGCGATCTGGCCGCGCGCGGTTTCGGCCCGAGCCCGGTCGGCATAGGGCCCGGTGCGCAGGCGATACAGCATGGTGTCGCCGCGCACGACTTCGTCGGTGATCACGGGGTGGCCCAGCGCCTCGAGGCGCTCGCGGGTGGCCTGCGACGAATCCTGTGAACCGAAGCTCGCGACCTGGACGACCCAGTTGCCGTCACCGGCAGAGGGCGCCGCTTCGACGACCGGACGACGTTCGGTCGAACCGGGACCGGACGGCGCGACCGCCGCCTGCCCGGAATCACCGGCCGCCTCGTCCGCCGCCGCTGCGCCCTCGGCGCCCGGAGCCCCGACGTCCGATCGCTCTACATCGACGAGACCACCCTCGGCGGGATCGGGCACCGGCGGCTCCGCGTCGGCGGGTCGTGCGGCATCGGACGACCGATCACCCCCGGACGGGTTCAACACGATCTCGTCGGGCGGCGCCTGTCGTGACGGCGAATCCATGGAAGCGCGCGGATCGGCCGGTGTGATCGCGGACTCGCCCGCCGGGGCCGATCCACGTCCGTCGACGCCGGCCGCCGTCTCGTCGACCCGCGACGGGGGAACGCGCGCGAGATCGGGATCGAGGGGAATCCGGCGCACCTCGCGATCGCCGGCCGGCATCTCCGGCAACGGCTCGCTCAGCCGGCGGTCGTCCAGCTCCGGCTCGGGCCCGACCAGCAACATGGGCAGGAAGATCACGGCCAGCGCGATCAGGATGGACGCTCCGATCAGGCGGCGTTTGAGGACGTTGTCCATAGGCGGGCGGAATCCATTACGAATCGCAACAACGGACGGCGGCGGAGGCGGTCAGGAACGAACCGAACACGATGACCTCGTCGGTACCGCGACAGTCGGCGCGGGCTTGACGGAGCGCCTCCGCGACCGATTTCGGCGACGATTCTACCGCGTCCCGCGACCCGGACACACCGCCGCGGCGGATCCGCGACGCCAGGCTGGCGATCGGAAGCGCGCGCGGACCCTCCAACTCGGCCAGGTACCAACGGTGAATGGCCGGAGCGATCGCGCGCGCGATTCCGGCCACATCCTTGTCGGCCAACGCCGCGAACACCGCGCGCTTGCGCCCGGGCCGCGCGTCCAGCAGGTCACGCAGTGCGCGCGCGGCCTGCGGATTGTGCGCGACGTCGACGAAGGTCGGCGGGTCGTCGGCGATCCGCTCGAAGCGGCCGCGGGCGCGGGCCGAGGCCAGTCCGTCGCGGATCGCCTTCTCGCCGAGGCCGAGCCGATCGAGCACGACCACGGCCGCGGCGGCATTGGTCCGCTGGTGGTGGCCGGAGATTCCCGGGGTCAGGCCGGCGATCCGGAGCGTTGCGCGCTCCGGCGGCCCGACGCGGACCGACAGGCGACCGCGCGACCACCGCGCCGCCACGCCGGATCCCCAGGCAACGACCTCGGCGCCGAGGGCCTCGAGCCCGTCGAGCAGTCCGGCCGGCGGACGCGGCTCGGCCACGACCACCGGGCGCCCGCAGCGGGCGATCCCGGCCTTCTCGCGCCCGATCGCGGCACGGGTCGACCCGAGCCACTCCTTGTGATCGAGGCCGATCGACGTGATGACGGCCACGTCGGCGTCGACCACGTTGACCGCATCGAGCCGCCCGCCCAGCCCCACCTCGAGGATCAGCGTGTCGACGTCGGCCCGCTCGGCCAGCACGAAGCCGGCCAGGGTGATCTGCTCGAAGTAGGTCAGCGGGATGCGGCCGCGGGCACGTTCGACCCTGTCGAGCGCGGCCACCAGGTCCTCGGCCGGGGCCGGCGCACCGTCGAGGCGGAATCGCTCGCGGAAATCGACGACGTGGGGCGAGGTATAGGCCAGGGTGGATCGGCCCGCTGCGCGCAGGCCCGACTCGATGAACGCGACCGTCGAACCCTTGCCGTTGGTACCGGCAACGCTGACGATGCGGCGTCCGGCAAGGTCCGGGGCGAGTTCGTCGAACACCGCACGAACGCGCTCCAGGCCGAGGTCGATCCGGCCCTCCGGCGTTCGGGATTCCAGTTCGGCCAGGCGTTCGGCCAGAGCGCCGGCTGGAGATGCGCCAGCCGACCCAGCCGCCGACGTCGGGTCAGCGGGCGCCGGGGTCACGGGACTTCATCGGGGTGCAGGTCAGTCGTTGACGTCGGTCGGGGCGTCGTCGGCGCGAGACCGCGAGCGCTGCTCGGAGCGGTCGCCGGGCGCTTCGCCCTCGCCGACCGGTTCGGACTGCAGCGACTGCCCATCGAACGCGTCGTCGGGCGTGTCCTCGATCTCCCCGATCCGTACCCGGCCATCGCCCCGACCACCCATCAGAAGGCTGAGGACCAGGTGCAGCCGCGAGCGCATCTCGCGACGATCGACGATCAGATCGATCGCGCCCTTCTCGAGGAGGAACTCGGAGCGCTGGAAGCCTTCCGGGAGCTGCTCACGTACGGTCTGTTCGATCACGCGAGGCCCCGCGAAGCCGATCAGCGCGCCCGGCTCGGCCACGTTGAGGTCGCCGAGCATGCCGAGGCTGGCCGACACGCCCCCGGTGGTCGGGTGGGTCAGGACCGAGATGAACGGCAGGCCGGCCTCGGCCATCCGGGCCAGGCCAGCGGACGTCTTGGCCATCTGCATCAGCGAGAACAGGCCCTCCTGCATCCGGGCGCCGCCGGAGGCCGCGAAGCAGACCAGCGGCTGACGGTGCTCGAGCGCCGAATCGACGCCGACCATGAACTTCTCGCCGACCACCGAGCCCATGGAACCGCCCATGAACTTGAAGTCGAAGGCGCAGGCGGTCAGCGGCAGCTCCAGCAGCGCGCCGCGCATCACGACCATCGCATCGTTCTCGCCGGTCGCCTTCTGGGCCGCGACGAGGCGATCGCGATAACGCTTGGTATCGCGGAACTTCAGCGGGTCCTTCGGCTTCAGGTTGCCGCCGAGCTCGACCCTGCCGTCCTCGTCCAGGAACGCTTCCAGCCGCGCCCGACCGGTCAACGTCATGTGGTGGTCGCACTTCGGGCAGACGTTCAGCGACCGCTCCAGCTCCGGCCGGTACAGCACCGCTTCGCAGGCCTTGCACTTCGTCCACAGGCCGTCGGGGACCTTGCGCGACTTTCCGCCTTCGGTGCGGATCCGCGACGGCATCAGTTTCTGGAACCAGCTCATGCCTCGGCCACCCGGTCGTTGCCCGACGCGCGGGCGGCATCCATGGCGCTGCGAACGGAATCGACGAAGCGCCCGGCCACGGCAACCGCATCCTCGACCGTCTCGCTGCCGTCGAGCGCCTTGACCAGGGCCGAGCCGATCACCACCGCATCGGCCACGCGAGCCACGTCGGCCGCCTGCTCCGCGGTCGAGATTCCGAACCCGACGGCCACCGGAACCGGCGTGTGCGCACGCAGGCGCTCGATCGCGGGCGCCAGCGCGTCCGCGTCGAGCGCGGCCGATCCGGTCACGCCCTTCAGCGAAACGTAATAGACGAAGCCGCCGGCCATCGGCGCCATCCGCTGCAGGCGGGACTCCGTGGTCGTCGGCGCGACGAGGAACACCTGGTGCATCCCCTGCTGTTCGAGCGCCGCCCGCGTGTCCTCCGCCTCGTCGGCGGGACAGTCGACGATGAGCAGGCCGTCGACGCCTGCGTCGGCGGCCTGCTCGACGAAGTCGTCCAGTCCGCGCCGCTCGATCGGGTTCATGTACCCCATCAGGATCACCGGTGTCTCGGCGTCATCGGCGCGGAACGACCGAACCATGTCGAACACGCGGTCCAGGGTCATGCCGGCCTCCAGCGCGCGCTGGCACGCATTCTGGATCACCGGCCCGTCGGCCATCACGTCGGAGAACGGCACCCCCAGTTCGAGCAGGTCGGCACCGCCCTCGACCAGCCGGTGCATCACATCGACCGTGGCCTCCGGCGAAGGATGGCCCGCGGTCACGTACGGGATCAGCCCGGCGCGGCCGGACTCGGCCAGCTCGGCGAAGCGACGATCGATTCGATTGGTCACGGTGCTCAAACCTCGATGCCCTCCAGGTCCGCCACGGTATGGATGTCCTTGTCGCCGCGGCCGGACATGTTGACCAGCACGGTCTGGTCCGGCGACATCGTGGCCGCCAGCTTCAGGCCGTAGGCGACCGCATGCGCGCTTTCCAGCGCGGGCATGATGCCCTCTTTCCGGGTGCACAGGTGGAAGGCCTTGAGTGCTTCCTCGTCGGTAATCCCGACGTACTCGGCCCGCTTGATGTCCTTGAGCCACGAATGCTCGGGCCCGACGCCGGGGTAGTCCAGGCCGGCCGACACGGAATGCGTATGCCGGATCTGGCCCGCCTCGTCGTCGAGGAGGTAGGTCCGGCTGCCGTGCAGCACGCCGACCTTGCCGGCGCACAGGCTGGCCGCATGATCCAGGCCCGACAGGCCGCGGCCGGCGGCCTCGACCCCGTACATCGCGACCTGCTCGTCGTCGATGAACGGGTGGAACAGGCCGATGGCGTTGGAGCCACCGCCGACGCAGGCGACGAGCGCATCGGGCAGCGCGCCGTACTCGTCCTGGAACTGGCGCCGGGCTTCGCGCCCGACGACCGCGTTGAAGTCGCGGACCAGGGCCGGATACGGGTGCGGACCGGCCACGGTGCCGAGAATGTAGAAGGTATCGTCGACGTTGGTCACCCAGTCGCGCATCGCCTCGTTCAGCGCGTCCTTGAGCGTGCGAGCGCCGGATTCGACCGCGACGACCTTCGCGCCGAGCAACTTCATCCGGAACACGTTGATCGCCTGGCGGCGGATGTCCTCTGCGCCCATGTAGACCACGCATTCCATGCCCATGCGCGCCGCGACCGTGGCCGAGGCCACGCCGTGCTGCCCGGCGCCGGTCTCCGCGATGACGCGCTTCTTGCCCATCGCACGGGCCAGCAGGGCCTGGCCGACCGTCGAGTTGATCTTGTGTGCGCCCGTATGATTCAGGTCTTCGCGCTTGAACACGATCTTCGCGCCACCGGCGTGGGCCGTGAGGCGCTCGCACAGGTACAGGGGCGACGGGCGGCCGACGAAGTGGGCGAGGTCGGCGTCGAGCTCGGCCTGGAATTCCGGGTCGTCCGAGTAGCGCCGCCACGCGGCCTCGAGCTCTTCCAGCGCCGCCATCAGCGTCTCGGATACGAACCGTCCACCGTACGCGCCGAAATGCCCACGGGCATCCGGCAGCGGGTCCCGGGTCGCCGTGTCGTCGGCCCGCGCTCGATCCGCGGACAGGGGCGCCGCTTCAGCCATTCCTTGCACCTCGCATGAATTGATCCATCAGATTACCACTCTTGATCCCGGGGGCGGATTCCACCCCCGACGACACATCGACCGCCGGCGGCCGCAGTGCGCCGACCGCTTCGGCCACGTTGTCCGGACCCAGGCCGCCGGCCAGGATCCAGGGCCGCTTCGGCGGGGTCAGGGCCGCCCAGTCCAGGCGCTGCCCCGAGCCCCCCATGCCGCCGGCCGCATGGGCGTCCAGCAGCAGCGCGGAGGCGTCGGGAAAGGCATCGTAATCGACCGCCCCGGGCGATTTCATCGGCAGCGCCTTGATGTACGGCCGGCCGAACTGACGGCAGTAGGCGGCGTCTTCGTCGCCGTGGAACTGCAGCCAGTTCAGCGGCACCCGATCGAGCACCGCGCGCACCTGCTCCGGCGTCGCGTTCATGAACAGCCCGACCGCACCGGTCAATGGCGGCAACGCTTCGCAGATCGCCCGCGCCGCCTCGACCTCGACGTGCCTCGGACTGCGCTCCACGAAGACCAGTCCGATGGCGTCGGCGCCGAGCTCGGCCGCCTGGCGGCCATCGTCCGGTCGCGTGATGCCGCAGATCTTTACCCGCGTTCGCATGATGCTCCTTTCGTGATCGACGGGCGGTGAGGCCCTGAGGTGAATCCGGGAGTCCGACGCGGCCACGCGCGATCGGAGGCGACGCCGGCTCGAGTTCAGCTCAGGTCACGGCCCCGCGGGAACGCGTCCAGCGCGTCGGCCCGGGTCGGCAGTTCCGGATGGTCCGGGTAGTCGACGCCCATGAAATACAGCCCTTCGGCCGGCGCCGTGACGCCGGCCAGGGCGCGGTCCCTGGACGCGAGCACCTCGCCGACCCAGTCCGCGGGACGGTCACCGCAGCCGACCGCGATCAACGTGCCCGCGATGTTCCGGACCATATGGTAGAGGAAGGCGTTGGCAGACACGTCAAGAACCACCTCGTCGTCGCGGCGGCGGACGTCGATCCGTTTCAGTTCGCGCACCGCGTGCCGGGCCTGGCAGCCGAGGGCACGGAACGACGAGAAATCGTGTTCGCCGACCAACACCTGAGCGGCCTCGTGCATACGCTGCGCATCGAGGGCCCGCCGCTCCCAGGCCACTCGCCCCGCATGCAGGCCGGGCCGGATCCAGCGATTGAGAATCCGATAGCGGTAGTGCCGGCCACGCGCCGAGAATCGCGCGTGGAACCGGTCGTCGACGACGCGCGCCCAGCGCACGGCCACCGCCTCCGGAAGATTGGAATTCGCGCCCAGCACCCAGGCCCGCTCGCTGCGGGTCGAAGCGGTCTCGATGTGGATCACCTGGCAGGCGGCGTGGACCCCCGTATCGGTGCGCCCGGCGCAGTGCACGGTCACGCGGTGGTCGGCGACCGCCGCGAGGGCGCGCTCGAGCTCCTCCTGAACCGTCGGACGCTGCTGCTGGCGCTGGAAGCCGCGGAAGCGGCTCCCGTCGTACTCCAGCCCGAACGCGATGCGATGGCGACCTCCGGTCGTTTCCTCAGAGGTCATCCAGCAGCTTCTGGGCCTGTTCCTTCTGCTCGGGGTTGCCCTCGCGGACGACTTCTTCGAGCAGCGTCTTCGCCGAGTCGGTGCTGTTCCAGGACAGGTAGGCGCGTGCCAGGTCGAGCTTGACGTCGACGTCGTCGTCGCTGGGCGCGAAGATGTCGTCGTCGCCGTCCGCTTCGGCCGAATCGTCGCCACCGTCGGCCACGTCGCCGCCCTCGCCTTCGCTGGTCCAGTCGCCGAGCGAAGCGTCGTCGTCCGCCGCAACACCGGCATCCCCGGCCGCCTCGGTCTGGTCGCCGATCCGGCGGGTCGCGTCGTCGCGCTCGGCATCGCCGGCCAGGTCGTCGTCGAGCCACTCGGCTTCGTCTTCCTCGTCGGGCACGTCCGGCGTGCTGGCGTCGCCGAGCATGCCGATGGCCGGCTCGTCGGCTCCCGTGGGCTCGACCTTGCTGTCCAGATCATCGTGGTCCGGATCCTTGCCGCCGAGAACCAGCGGTTCGTCCTCCTCGTCGGCGCTATCCCGCAGCATCGGGCCTGCGTCCGTCTCGGCCGCTTCGTCGTCTTCGTCGATCAGCCATTCGCTGTCGTCGGACTCCTCGTCCTGCTCGGCGTCGAGCCTCGACATCAGATCACCGACTTCGCTTTCTTCGTCGATCTCGCTCTTCGGCTCGGCCGACGAATCGACCGATGCGCTCATCCAGTCGGCACTGCCCTTGACGAGGACATGCTCCGGCGACACGGTGGCGGCCAGCTCGACGGCCTCGCGCCAGGCCGGCTCTTCACCGGAATCGACGTGTTCGAACATGTGCTCCAGCGCGTCCTCGAAGGCCTGCTTCTCGCCGCGTCCGGCCAGGGCCTGCAGCAGCGCGAGATGCGCGGCCAGGTCGTCCGGACGCTCCGCCACCGCCGCACGGGCGCGGTCGACCGGATCCGAGGCGGCCGGCGGGACGGCGCCCCGCGCCGGGCCGGTTCCGCGAACGACTCCGGCCACGGCCGATGCGTCTTCGGCTTCGCGCCGGCGCCGCTGCAGCGCGACCCAGAATCCGCCGATCGCGATCAGCAGCGCGACCAGGCCGGCGATCGGCCAGAACAGGGGCCGGGACAGGATTCCGTCCCGGCTGCCGCCGACCTGCGTGACCACCGGTTCGGATGGCGTCTCTTCCGCAGGTTCGCCGGGTCGGTCCTCGGATTCGCCCGTAGCCGCGGTCGAATCGTCCGCGGCGAGGTCTCCGGCGTCGTCGATGGCGCCGTCATCGATGGACGGACCGGCCTCCGGATCGACGTCGTCCATCGAGGCCGCTTCGAAGCGATCGAGGTAGTCGTCGAGCTGGGCCGTGACCTCGGCGCGCATGGCCGGGTCGGCGTCCTCTTCCGCAGCCAGCCGTGCGGCCCGCAGCGTCTGCTCCAGGCCGGCCAGTTCGGCATCGGAAATGCCGGCGCCGCCGGGGTTGTTCTCGACCAGCGTCTCGAGATCGTCGAGGCGGGCGCGGAAGTCTTCCGCCTCGAGGCGCGCGGCGTAGAGTTCCTCCTCGGTCCGGGCCAGCTGCTCGCGCAGCTGCGCCACTTCGGCCTCGTCGTCCTCCATGCCGGTGCCGGAGGCATCCTCGCCGGCCGGAACGAGCTCGAGGCGGCCCTCGGGTTCGGGCTCGCGCGATGCGGTGGGGGTCGTGGCGGCCGGACGCGGATCGCGCGGCTCTTCCGGTTCGGGCCGCGCCGCGGGTTCGGAGCGATCCGGATCGGCATCACCGCCGCGGGCAGCATCGGAAATCACCGGCACGTCGCCGGCGAGCCGCTGATTGAACATCCGGTTCTGGGTCTGCACCGTCGCCCGGGCGGACGCGGCATCGACCTGGCGGACCTCGTCGGCGGTGGGTAGCGTGAGCTCGCTGCCGCGCAGCATCTGGTGGATATTGCCGTTGCGGAACGCCTGCGGGTTCAGCTCGACGATCGCGACCATCATCTGGTTCATCGTCACGTCGTCGGCCGGAAGATTGCTTCGCGCGATCGACCACAACGTGTCGCCGCTCCGGACCAGCCGCTGTCCGCCCCCGGAACGAACCGCGCGCGGGGTTTCCTGGGCGGCCCGGCGATCCGATTGCGCAGGGCGCGAAGACGTCGACGGCCGCGTAGCGGTCTCGGCAGGACGGGACGCGGGCTCGGCAGCACGCGCCGGCTCGGAGCGGGTGCTGGGCGGCGGCGCGATGTCGAGCACCGGCGGATCGAGAAACAGGGTGTATTCGCGCAGCATGCGGCCGCTGGACCAGCGAGCATCGACCAGCATCTGGACGATCGGGTCGGACACGGGCCGCGTCGATCGGACCCGCACCACTGCCGGCGAGCGGCTTCGGTCGACCTCGAGTTCGAGACCGAGCGCCAGCGCGCTGGCGGTCAGGCCCAGGCGCTGGTAGTCCTCGGCCGACGCCGTGTCGACGGTCAGCGAGTCGAGGTCGGCTTCGGACGCGTCCAGAAGGCGGATTCGAACGTCCAGCGGCTGGTTCAGGTAGGAATCGACCCGTGCCTCACCCAGTCCCAGTGCACGGGCCGGATCGGCAGCCAGAGCCGCCAGGCCGACGGCGGCCAGGATCGCGAAAATACGTGTACCGCGCATGAGCGACTCCCCTGTGCTCGTTGTCCGAGCCACTGCTTATGATTATGGCCGGAGTATAGCAAGGGGGTTCGGCCCGAGACAGCCCGAAGCCGCAGCCGACCGCCGGCCTTCGGAACGGCCGGACAGCGGCGCTTCAGCGCTGGAGCCGGAGGATCGTTTCCGCGATCTGGATCGCGTTGAGCGCCGCGCCCTTGCGCAGGTTGTCGGCGGTGATCCACAGGTCGATGCCACGCGGGTGGGTCGGGTCGCGACGCAGTCGGCCCACGACGACCGCATCGCGGCCCGAGGCGTGCTGCAGCGGCGTCGGTTCGGCATCGGACGCCAGCAGCTCGACGCCCGGCGCGTCGGCCAGCAGCGCGCGGACGCGTTCCAGGTCGATCGGCTGGCGCGTCTCCAGGTGCACCGCCTCGGAGTGACCGTAGAAGACCGGCACCCGCACGGCGGTCGCGTTGACGCCAATTCGATCGTCGTCGAGGATCTTGCGGGTCTCGTTGTGCATCTTGCGTTCCTCGCGGGTGAATCCCGGCATGCTGCTTTCGGCGTCGAACACGTCGATCCGGGGAATCACGTTGAACGCGATCGGCGCCGTGAACACGTCGACCGTCGGCTCGCGGAAACTGAGCTTGTCCGCCGTCTGTCGACCCAGCTCTTCCATCGCCCGCCGGCCGGCTCCCGATACTGCCTGGTAGGTCGCCACGTTGATCCGCTCGATGCCGGCGGCGCGATGGATCGGTGCCAGGGCAACAACCATCTGGATCGTCGAGCAGTTGGGATTGGCGATGATGCCCGCACGTTCGGGGTCGGCGAACGGTGCCAGCCGATCCGGATTGACTTCCGGGACGACCAGGGGCACGTCGGCGTGCATGCGGAAGAACGAGGTGTTGTCGATGACCACCGCGCCGGCCGCAGCCGCACGCGGCGCATGGACTTCGGAGACCGCACCCCCGGCCGAGAAGAACGCGAAATCGATGCCGGCGAAGTCGTTGCGGTCGAGCGACTGCACGCGAAGTGTCTTCTTTCCGAATTGCACTTCGTCTCCGGCCGAGCGCTCGCTGGCCAGCGCGACCACCCGGCCGACCGGGAACCCCCGCTCGGCGAGCAGGGCGAGCAGCACCTCGCCGACGGCGCCGGTCGCGCCGACGATGGCGACGTCGTAGGTCCGTTCCGTCATTCTTGCCTCCGTGCGCATCGCGAGCGCGCTCACTCCACCCGCGGCGACTGCGGCGGAACGTCGCCGCACTGCGCACGGTGGAGCAGGTAATGGTCCATCAAAGTCAGTGCCAGCATGGCCTCGACGATCGGCACCGCCCGGATTCCGACGCAGGGATCGTGCCGTCCGGTGGTCACGATGTCCACCGGCCGCCCCTCGGTGTCGACGGTGCGCCCCGGAATCCGCAGGCTCGACGTGGGCTTGAACGCAACGGCTACCGTCACCGGCTGGCCCGACGAGATGCCGCCGAGGACTCCACCGGCCTGGTTGCCCAGGAACCCGTCGGGCGTGATCTCGTCGCGATGCTCCGTGCCCTTCTGCGCAACCGAGCCGAAGCCCGCCCCGATCTCCACGCCCTTGACCGCATTGATACTCATCATGGCCGCGGCCAGGTCGCCGTCGAGCTTGGCATAGACCGGTGCGCCCCATCCGGGCGGCACGTTCTCTGCCCGGGCGCGGACCAGTGCGCCAACCGAATCGCCCTCCTTGCGCAGGGCGTCCATGTAGGCCTCGAGCGCCGGTACCTTCAGGGGGTCGGGGCAGAAGAACGGGTTGTCGTCGATCGATTCGGCGTCGAAGTTCTCGTCGCAGACCTGCTCACCGAGCTGGCCCAGCCAGCCGGTGATGCGAATGCCGAAGCGGTCATGGAGATACTTTGCCGCCAGCGCTCCGGCGGCCACCCGCATTGCGGTCTCGCGCGCCGAGGATCGCCCACCGCCGCGGTAGTCGCGCACGCCGTACTTGTGGTGGTAGGTGTAGTCGGCATGGCCCGGTCGGAACTGGGCAGCGATGTCGGCGTAATCCTTGCTGCGGGCATCGGTGTTGTAGACGACCAGGGCGATAGGCGTCCCGGTGGTACGCCCCTCGAAGGTGCCGGACAGGATCTGGACGTCCTCCGCCTCGCGCCGTTGGGAGGTGTGCCGCGAGCGACCGGTCGCCCGGCGCAGCATGGCGTCCCGGATCTCTTCGGCCGAAATCGCCACGCCGGGCGGAAAGCCGTCGATCACGCACCCGATCGCCGGCCCATGACTCTCACCGAAGGTCGTGATGCTCAGCACGCGGCCGAATCGGTTGTAGCTCATGCCTCGTTCTCCCGGTTCCGTTCCAAAACTCCGCGGTCCGCGACTTCGATCGACACGGGCCGATCCAGTCCGCCCGAGGCGGCGAGTTCCACCGCGGCGGCCCGATCGAGCAGGAACACTCCTTCCCCGCCGTGCTGGAACTCCAGCCAGATCGCATCGGTATCGGCGAGCAGCTGCGCGGCCATCGGCGCCGCTTCGCCGACCTCGACCAGCAGCAGGCCGCCCGGCTCGAGACGGTCGCCGGCCCCGGCGATCAACCGCCGCACGATATCGAGTCCATCGCGGCCGGCCACCAGCGCACGTGCCGGCTCGTGGCGGTACTCCTCCGGCAGATCGGTCATCGATGCCTGGGGAACGTACGGCGGATTGCTGATGATCAGGTCGTAGCGCGACTCACCGAGCGCGTCGTAGACGTCGGATTCGAACAGCCTCACCCGATCGCCGACGCCGAGCCTGCGCAGATTGCCGGCCGCCACCTCGAGCGCACCGGCGCTGATATCGCTCGCGTCGACGCTCAGGGCCGGCCAGTGCCACGCCAGTGCCCCCGCGATACAACCGGAACCGGTCCCGATCTCCAGCACCCGCAGCGGACGCTCGAGGTCCAGCCAGGGCTGCAGGCCCTCGACGATGAGTTCGGCCAGCGGGGAACGTGGCACCAGGGTCTCGGGCGTCACGTGAAATCGGAGGCCGGCGAACCAGGCCTCGCCGAGCAGATAGGCGAGCGGTCGGCGCGTATCGATCCGTCGCGCGAGCAGCGTCTCCAGTGCGCGGCGATCCTCGTCGGCGACGCGCACCTCGAACATCGCCTCGTCGAAATCCGGCGAGAGATCCAGTTGGTGGGCGACCATCCAGCACGCCTCGTCGATCGATCGCTCGGTGCCGTGACCGAAGAACAATCCGGCCGAATCCATGGCTTCGGCGGCCTTCCGGACCCACTCGCCGAGGGTCGGCGGAGGGGCTTGATCGGACCGCGTCGACATGGGTCGAGTATACGGCATTGGTATACTTCAACCATGCGATCACCAACGCCCCGTACCCCAGCGAAGCCCGTCCCGCTGCCCGCTCGGCCTGCCCTTCCGGAGCGCGCCTCGGGACGGGTCCTGTGGACGGTCCTGGTCGCGCTCGTCGCCGTGCTGGCGGGCGTGATCGTGGCCCGCCCGATGTTCTCGCCCGCGCCCGAGTATCGCGCCGCGTCGCTGTACCCGCAGGCGCGGCCGATCGAGCCCTTCGCACTGCAGGACGGCAACGGCCGACCGTTCACCGAAGCCGACCTGCAGGGCAGGCTGTCGCTGGTCTTCTTCGGCTTCACCAACTGCCCCGATGTGTGTCCCGATACGCTGGGCCAGCTGGCAACGGCCGTCGAGCGTCTCGAATTGATGCGCGTGGAGAAACTGCCGCAGGTGGTGTTCGTGTCCGTCGACCCGGAGCGGGACGGCGGCCAGACCATGCGCGACTACGTGGAATGGTTCGACGAGGACTTCCGCGCTGTGACCGGCGACGACGAAGCGCTGGACACGGTTACCCGCCAACTCGGCGCGCTGTACATCCGCCAGGCGCCGGACGACTCCGGCTTCTACAGCGTGGATCACTCCGGCATGGTCGTCATCGTCGATGGCGAGGGCCGGATGATCGGCCGGTTCGCCCAGCCGATCGACACGGAAGCGATGATCGCCGACCTGTTCGAACTGGTTCGCCGGAGTGGCTGACCGCGTATCTGCCGCCGGCCGGGCCGGTGTCGCGCTGCAGCACCTGCTGCCCCAGCACGCGCTGACCGCACTCGCCCATCGGATCTCCGTGTCCCGCGCCGGCTGGGTGCGCAAGCCCCTGATGGCGGGCTTCCAGCGCGTGTTCGACGTCGACCTGGAGGAAGCCGAGGTGCCGGCCGAGGGGTTCGGCAGCTTCGATGACTTCTTTACCCGTGCGCTGAAGCCCGGCGTTCGCCCGATCGCGGACGCTGACCTGGTCAGCCCCTGCGACGGCACGCTGAGCCAGAGCGGGCGGATCGACGACGGACGGATCCTGCAGGCCAAGGGCCGCATCTTCACGGTCCGGGAACTGCTGACCGACAAAGACGCGGCGACCCCCTTCGCGGGCGGGCGCTTCGCGACGATCTACCTGGCCCCCTACGACTACCATCGCGTGCACATGCCCGCCAGCGCACGGCTGCAGAGCGAAATCCGCGTTCCCGGCCGCCTGTTCAGCGTATCGGACACGACCAGCCGCAGCATCGATCGCCTCTATGCCCGCAACGAGCGCATGGTCGCCCTCTTCGACACCGACTTCGGGCCGATGGCCGTGGTCATGGTCGCCGCGATGCTGGTCGCGGGTATCGAGACGGTCTGGGATGCAGGCGGGCCGCACCGCCCCGGACGCCGGGTCTCGCGCCGCGACTTCGACGCCCCGGTCGCGCTGGCGGCCGGCGACGAACTCGGGCGCTTCCACTGGGGCTCGACCGTGGTCCTGCTGACCGGCCCCGACGCGCCGGACTGGTCCGACGCGCTCCGGCCGGGCCGTCGCATGCGGCTCGGCGAAGCGCTGACGGAACGCAGCGGACGGAACTCCAACGACTCTCCATCGTCCGAGTGAACATGAGATTTCAACGAACCTTGCAGATCCCGTTCGCGGCGCTCCTCGCCGCTGTGATGCTCTCGCTGGGCAATGCATCGGCACAGGACGAACACTGGCTGGCCGACCGGGCCGCCACCTCCGACGTGGTGGTGCTGGCCAAGCTCGATCGGACCGATTACGAGTATGCCCGCGGCTTCCCGGTCGACGGCCGGGCCTGGTTCGACGTGCTGCTGTCCTATAAGGCACCGCGCGTCGTCGAGCGCTTCATCGTCAAGGAATCCGGGCTGAAGGACGTCGAGTGCTACTTCCCGGAAACGGCGTCCGGTGCCGAGAACCCGCGCTACCTGCTGTTCCTGGTCACGGACCCGGACGACGGCTATCGCGGCCACCCGGAAGGCTGCGCCTTCGAGGTGCTGGTGGGTGCCGACAACGGCTACGCGATCCGCTGGCCGCAGCCGGCGCTCGGTGGCGAGAACGGCCGGGGCGACGAGGCGCTGCAGGCGCTGGTCCGGCCGATGAGCTTCCAGGGGCCGCGTTCGCGGATCGATGCCTCGGACATGCTCGCGCACCAGCGCCGCGCACGCGCCGAGGCACAGTTCATGCGCGTCGAAGGCACGGCCCTGCTTCCGACGCGCGGCATTCCGCTGAGCGACTTCCGGCGCCTGATGCGCGACGGACTGGTCAACGAAGACGGCGCGATGCGCGCTCGCGAACAGCGCCGCGCCGCGACGCTCCGGCAGGCGCTGGACGAGGCAAATCGCGCCGACGCGGACGGCGGCGGAGAGTAGCCCCGGTCCAGCCCGGCTCCGATCCGGGCTGCAGGACAGTGCTTGCAGGCGAGAGCTGAACGCTGGTACCCGTTCGCTCGCAAGCTCACTCCTACAGACTATGGTCGGCAGGACGTCTGTGCCTCCTCGCGTGCGCTCGCCTCAGCTGACGATGCGGTAGCAGGGCTCGTACGCCGTCTCGCCGGGAAGTTTCATCCGGTGCTGGCGCACGAAGCGCTGCAGCAGGCGATCGAGCGCGTCCATGATCTCCCGCTCGCCGCGAATCTCGAACTTTCCATGTTCGCGGATGCGACGGATTCCGTCGGCCTTCACGTTGCCCGAGACGATCCCCGAGAACACCCGCCGCAGGTTGGCGGCCAGTTCGTGGCGAGGCAGGTCCCGCGATACCGGCAGGTTCGCCATCGCTTCGTGGGTCGGATCGAAGGGGCGCTGGAATTCGTCGTCGATGTGCAGCAGCCAGTTGTAGTAGAACGCATCCTGAGTCTCGACCCGGTAGGCGCGCACCGCTTGCAGTCCCTGCCGCATCTCCTGGGCGACCGCTTCCGGATCGTCGATGATGATGCGGTAGCGTTCCCGCGCCTGGTCGCCGAGAGTCAACCCGACGAAGGCATCGATTTCCTCGAAGTAGTCGGCCGACTCGGCCGGCCCCGTGAAGACCAGCGGGAACGGCTGGCCGTCGTTGGCCGGGTTCAGCAACACGCCGAGCAGGAACAGGATTTCTTCGGCCGTACCGACGCCGCCCGGGAACACGACCACGCCATGACCAAGCCGCACGAAGGCTTCAAGGCGCTTTTCGATGTCCGGCAGGATCACCAGTTCGTTGACGATCGGGTTCGGCGATTCTGCAGCGATGATGCCCGGCTCGGTGATGCCGACATAGCGCCCCGGGAGGGTGCGCTGCTTGGCGTGCCCGATCGTCGCGCCTTTCATCGGCCCCTTCATCGCGCCGGGGCCGCAGCCGGTACAGATGTCGATGCCGCGCAGGCCCATCTGGTAGCCGACTTCCTTGGTGTAGTCGTATTCGAAGTCCGGGATCGAGTGGCCGCCCCAGCAGACCACCAGGTTCGGGTCCACGCCCGTGTCGAGCAGGTGCGCGTTGCGCGCGATCTCGAACACGGTGTTGGTGATGCCCTCCGACGACGCCTGGTCGAAGTAGGGATTGGGCCGGATCTCGGTGTGGAAGTAGACGATGTCGCGAACGACTGCCGAGAGGAGTTCGCGGATGCCGCGAATCATCTCACCGTCGACGAAGGAACAACCGGGCGCGTTGTCCAGGTCCAGCCGGATGCCCCGATTGACCTGTTCGACGCGGATCGCGAAATCCGCATAGCGCGACAGCATCTCCTCGGCGTCGTCGCCGGGGTTGCCGCTGTTGAGCACGGCCAGCGCACAGCGGCGCAGCATGTCGCCGACTTCCTGGGTCGCGTCGGACAGGCGCGAGACTTCCTCGCGCGACAGGATGTTCAGCGTGCCGGCCGGATACACGTGCGTGGTGTGCTTCTGCTGCGCGCATCCGTTGCGCGGCGAATGTTCGTTCTGGCTCATTTCTCGTCCTTTGCTCCGATTCGATCCCGCGCGGTCGGATCGGGCCGAATCGAGCGGGCCGAACAGTGTACGCATCCGGCGCAGAAAGGAAAGCCCGGAGCTCGCTGGCCAACGTTCAAGAGCACTGACCGCAGATGAACGCGGATGAACGCGGATGAACGCGGAAGAATTCGTGACGCAGGGAGTCATCCGGGGTGGCAATGAAACGATCCGGCGCTGCGGTTTCCACCCTGCCCCATGGCACCGGTTGCCGGCTACGCGATCGGTTTTCTTGCGCACACAGGCCGGCAACGCGTGCGCATCGCTTTACTGACTCGGGGCTGTCGTTCCTGTTCTCGAGCAGACACCCCCCGTTCTCGCCGACGGTCCGGCGCCGAGATCGAAGAGGACTCGGTCTCCGCCTCTTCATCCGCGTTCATCTGCGGTAAATCACTTTCCTTTCCAAAAAAAAAAGAGCCCGCCGATCGCTCGGCGGGCTCGGGTGCTGCTTCAAGCACCGGCCGGGGGCCGGGACTTGAGGTCACGCCACGATCAGAAGTCGTAGCGCAGGGTCAGGCGGATTTCGTAGACCGACTGCGGACGGCTGGTGAACACCGTCGGGTCGTCGTCGAAATCGGTGAACCGGTACAGGCAGTCGGTGGCCTGGAGGCAGGTCGTACGCGGCGCGTCGCCGGTCAGGGCCGTTGCCCCATCGACGCCGTTGGCCGCCACGTCGGCTGCGGACACGAGGTCGGCGCGCACGATGTTGGCCTGGCCGAAGCTCGGACCGTTCGTGAAGCGACCCCAGTCGTCGTTGATCAGGTTCAGGAAGTTCTCGACATCGAGAATCAGCTTGAACCGGTTGTCGCCGACGAACTTGCCGATGCCCGGGATGCCCGGCAGTTCCTGCTGGAAGCGCAGGTCCCAGATGTTGTTCCAGTCATCGGACACCAGCGAGTACGGCTCGAGAATGCCGCCGACCGGGATGTTGTTCTCTTCGACGTAGTTGAAGAAGCCGGCGACGTCGAAGTCCGAACCGTAGACGACCAGCGGGTCGTTGCCCGGGGTCGGAATGTACAGCGGACGGTTGTCGAACGGGCTCTCGCCCTGGCCGGCACGGCCGAACAGCGCGTTGTCACGACCGACGTCGAAGGTGGCGCCGAACACGTCGCCCTTGAACACGCGGCCGAATACGTCGACGCGGGTCAGCAGGTCGCCGAAGAACTCGTTCTGGTAGCCGAAGTTGAACTTGAACGAATCCTCGATCTGGAACGGCGAGGTGCGCGGCGCCGGGTTGTTCTGGTCCAGCGTGTACTGGCCGCGCCAGTTCGAGATACCGCGCGACGAGGTGCCTTCCGAGATCACTTCGGAATCGGTGTACGCGTAGCTGATATCGAAGTTGAAGCCGGAATCGAAGGCCTTCGACAGGCCGACCGTGAACACGCTGCTCTCGGAGCCGTCGGCGTTGCCCAGCTGGGTCAGGTTGTTGATGCCCAGGTCGTCGAGGTCGGCGTAGATGACGCGGCCGTCCGGAGCGACGCCAGTGGGCAGTGCGTCCGGGTTGGCGGTCTGGGCCAGGTTGCGCCAGACGAAGCCGTCGCGGACCTTGGTGTAGAGGTACTGGGCGGTGAAGCGGTAGTTGTCACCCAGGTTCATGCCGAACACGTTGTTCAGGTCGAAGCCCTGCTCGAAGCGCAGCGAGGCCTTCCAGTCCGACGGCGTGTCGAAGTCCTCGGCGATGTAGTCGATCGGCACCGCGACACCCTGCGCCACCGCGTCCTGCAGTTCCTGCGGCACGTTGCGGATATCGACATTCATCGCATCGAAGGTCTGGGCGAAGAAGGTCGCGCTCTGGAACGCGTTCGACACCCAGACTTCCGGGTTGCCGCCGGAGAACAGGCCGAAGCCACCGGACACGGTGGTGCGCGCCGCCGGGGTCCACAGGAAGCCGACGCGGGGCAGCCACAGGGCGTTGCCGTCGAGGTTGTTCGACGTGTTGACGCCGTAAAGGCTGTTGATCGCACCGCTGAAGGCCGGCTTGTCGTCCTGCAGGAAGCGCTCGTAGCGCACGCCGGCGCTCAGCTCGAAGTCCGGGGTGATGGCCCAGCGATCCTGGACGAAGAACGCGATCTGGTCGTAGCCCCAGGCAGCGGCGCCGTCCTGGGCATTGTTGCTGGTCACGTTCTCGTAGCGGACCCGACCCGGCGTCCGGTTGACGAACTCGTCGTAGTCGTTGAAGGTGAATTCACCGTTCGAACGCGGCACGAAGAGGTTGAACAATTCGTACTGCTCGTACTCCGCGCCGAAGGTCACGACGTGGTCGCCGGCGAAGTACTCACCGGACAGCAGGATGTCGAGACGCTCGTCGTCGAAGGCGTTGGCGTGGCGGAAGCGATCGCAGCCCAGCGTGAAGCTGACTTCGTCGTCACCGAGGAGACCTTCCAGAGGGCTGCCGGCGACGGCGTCCGCGTTCCAGTCGTCCAGCGTGATCTGACCGAAGCCGCGGCCCACGCGGCAGTTCTGGCCGCGGACCTTTTCCACGTAGTTGACGCGCAGGCTGGTCGAGAAGTTGTACGACCAGTCGCTGAACAGCTGCAGCGTGTAGGCGTCGATCTCGTTCGGCACGTCATACCAGGCACCGGTGAACTCGTCCGCGCCGACCGAGGTGTCGTTCTCTTCGGTCTTCTGGTACGTGAACGACGCGCGATGGTCGTAGTTGATGTTCCAGTCGAGCTTGGCCAGGGTACGCTCGGAGGTTTCCGGCACGTTGGCGACCTGCGGACGACCGCCCGGATCGAAGCCGTAGACCTGCTGGGTCAGCTCGCGGATGGCCGCGTAGAAGGACGGATCGATTTCGTTGTTGACGTCGAATTGCTGGAAATCGGCAGGCGCGGCGTTCTCGTACTCGTCGTAGGACAGGAAGAAGAACAGCCGGTCCTTGAGGATCGGCCCGCCGAGCGTGAAACCGTACTCCTCTTCTTCGAAGTTGCCCGGATCGAAGGTCTGGCCGCCGTCGAGGTCGTTGCCGATGAAGCTGTCGTCGTTGTAGGCGTAGTAGATCGAGCCGTCCCATTCGTTGGTGCCGGACTTGGTGACCACGTCGATCAGGCCGCCGGTGAAGTCCGAGGCGGTGACCGAGTAGTCGGCCGCGACCAGGGTCGCCGACTCGACCGCATCGAGGTTGATCGGCGAACGCGCGGTGGCGTAGGTGCCCGAGCTCAGGCCGAAGTCGTCGGTCTGGGCCGCGCCGTCGATGGTAAACGCGTTGAAGCGCGGGTTGACGCCGCCGACGGACAGGTTGCCGACGCCGTCGGACTGGGCCAGCGGATCGCGCAGCAGCGTGCGGACCACGTCGCGGTCCGTCGCCGGCTGGTTGGCGATGTCTTCGGCCGAATAGGTCGAGCCCACGCCGTTGTTCAGCTCGGCGGCCCGGGAAATGACTGCACCGGTGACCTGCACCGTATCCAGATCGGCAGCCGCTTCGACCAGGGTGAACCGGAACGGATCCTGCGCGCCCGGATCGAGATACACGTTCTCGAGGCGCTGGATCTGGTAGCCGTCCGCGGTGACCGTGATGTTGTACGGGCCGCCGACACGCAGACCGCCCTGGAAGAACTGGCCGGTCTCGTTGGTCTGCGCCCGGGACACGGTGCTCGACGGCACGTGGATGATCTCGACGGAGGCGCTGTCGATGACATCGCCGTCGGCCGAGATGACCTGGCCGCGGAGGTTGGACGACGTGGTCTGTGCAAGGGCCGTGGACGCGGCCAGGGCACTCACGACGACCAGGGCGAGCAGCGCGCGCAGGCTGATCGAAAGGTTCGTGGGTTTCATGCAGTCAAACTCCAGAAATGGTGAATCGTTGAATCGAATGCAACTCGGATCGAACAAAAGCGACGAGCCTCCCGGGTCACGGCACGCACCGTCCGATCGGAACCAGTGCAAGGTACGGGCCGTCGATGACACCGCGATTACAGGATTTTAACGGAACGGGCGCCCGGAGCGCGACCCGAATTCACGGAAAATTTACGAATCGGCCCGTGGGAGCCCCCGATCCAGCGGCGATGCGGGCTTCGGGCCGGCGAAGGCGGAGAAAATGACACCGGGGTGTTGCCAGCCTCGAACGGTGCATTTATACTGTCGCGCTTCGTTCGGGGTGTAGCTCAGCCTGGTAGAGCACTGTCTTCGGGAGGCAGGAGTCGCTGGTTCGAATCCAGTCACCCCGACCACGATGCAGAACGGCCCGCGTTCCCGGCGCGAGTCACCGCAAGACGGCAGCCTTCGCGCTGCCGTTTTTCGTTTCCGGACCCTCCTGTGCCGGCGGCCGCTCCTACTCCGCTGCGGCGAACGCGTCACGGGTCAGGTTCTCCGGCGCACCACCGCGCCGCACGACCACATCGTCCTCGATGCGGATTCCACCGAAGGGAATCAGCGCGTCGATCGCCTTCCAGTCGAAGCGATCGGCGAACCCGCCCTCGCGCAGGTCCTGCAGCAGGCTCGGGATGAAGTACAGCCCCGGTTCCACGGTGATCACGTTGCCTTCCTCCAGGGTCCGGGTCAGGCGGAGGAACGGGTGCGCGTCCGGCGGAGGCAGGGGCGACCCGTCCGGCGCGACCCGGCCGCCGACGTCGTGCACCTGGACACCGAGGTGGTGGCCCAGGCCGTGCGGATAGAAGCGGCTGGTGATGCGGTCCTCGATCATCGCATCGACGGGCATCTTCACCAGGCCGGCATCGTGAAGGATGCGCGCCACGCCGCGGTGTGCCTCCTGGTGCATCGCCACGTAGTCCATGCCCGGCTGCATGCGCTCGACCAACTGCAGCTGCAGCGATTCCATGGCGTCGAGCAGATCGGCGAACAGGCCTTCCCGGGACCGCACACGGGTCCGCGTGATGTCGGCGGCCAGGCCGTGGCACTCCGCACCGGCATCGATCAGGAAGGTCCGGTGCGTCTCCGGCGCCACCGCATCCCGTAGCTGGTAATGCAGCACGGCCGCGTGCTCGTTCAGCGCCACGATGCTGTTGTAGGGGAGATCGTTGGGGTCATGGGCCGCGGCCTGCAGGTAGGCCAGGTGGATCTCCAGCTCGGAGCCGCCGCCGTCGAAGGCCTCGCCGGCGGCGAGGTGCCCGGCCACTGCGCGTCGGCTGGCCCCGCGCAGGCAATCGAGCTGCCAGTCGGACTTGACCGTGCGGTCCTCGTCGAGGCGCCACAGCAGGTCCGCCGGATTCAGGTCGGCCCGCGCACCGAGGTCCGGGAAATCGACCGGGTCGGCGATCAGGGCCGTGGCACGGTCGCCGTCGAGCACGTGGGCCCAGTCATCGGCCGAGCGAACGGTCTCGATCGCGTAGGCGTCCGCCCACCAGTCCTCCGGCGGCGTCGCTGCGGCGTGCCAGAAGTCGTCCGGCTCGTTCAGCCAGAGCGTCGGCTTGCGACCGGGCCGGACTTCGAGCAGGCAATCGGCATGGCTCGGCAGAGGCAGCCAGTGGACGAAATGGCCGTGGGCCCGGAACGGCGCGTGGTAGTCGTCCTGGAAGCGTGCGTGCGACCGGCCGCTGTGGATCAGCAGGCGGTCGTAGCCGGCCTGGGCCAGGCGTTCGACGGTGTTGCGGGTCAGCGTTTCGACGTGGGCGGCGTAGTGCCGGACCGGGGGCAGGAAATCGGAGCGGGAAGACATGGCGTTGGACCGGATTGGTTAGACTGAAGCCGGGCAGTGTAACAAGCCCGCGTACCGTTCCAGCGTGCGCACGACGACGGTTCGAGGAGCGTCGAACGGGCGGCCGGGCGACGGGTCGAACGATCGAACGACGGTCCGTTCGCCCGGCGCTGGAAGAACCAGTGCGCAGGCTCGATCGGCACGCTCGAAACCCACGCGACGACCATGGATACCGCATGCCGCTGACCCTGTACAACACCCTGACCCGGCGCAAGGAAGCGTTCGTTCCGCAGGACCCCGAGCGGGTGACGATGTATGCCTGCGGCCCGACCGTGTACAACTACGCGCACATCGGCAACGCACGGCCGGCGGTGATCTTCGACCTGCTCTACCGTCTCCTCCAGCGACGGTATTCGAACGTGATCTACGCGCGCAACATCACCGACGTCGACGACAAGATCAACGCCGCCGCCCACGAACAGGGCATCGAAATCGGCACGATCACCCGGCGGTTCACCGACGCCTACCACGCCGACATGGCCGCCCTGGGCGTCGGGACGCCTACCGTCGAGCCGCGCGCGACCGACCACATGGCCGAAATCATCGAGATGATCGAGACGCTGATCGAGCGCGGCCACGCCTACGCCGCCGAAGGCCATGTCCTGTTCGACGTGACCACCTTCGACGACTACGGCGCCCTGTCGCGCCGGGACCGCCGGGAGATGGTTGCCGGGGCACGCGTCGAGGTCGCGCCGTACAAGAAGAACCCCGGCGATTTCGTGCTGTGGAAACCCTCCGATTCCACCCAGCCCGGTTGGGACAGCCCCTGGGGGCGGGGTCGACCGGGCTGGCACATCGAGTGCTCGGCGATGAGCGCTGCGCACCTGGGCGAGGTCATCGACATCCATGCCGGCGGCCAGGACCTGGTGTTCCCGCACCATGAAAACGAGGTCGCCCAGAGCCGTTGCTGCCACGGTCGCGACGCGTTCGCTCGCTTCTGGCTGCACAACGGCTTCGTGACCGTCGAGAAGCGCAAGATGTCCAAGAGCCTCGGCAATACCCAGATCGTCCACGACCTGCTCGAGGACTGGCCCGGCGAAGCGATGCGCTACCTGCTCCTCTCGGCCCACTACCGGCAGCCCCTGGACTGGTCGGAATCGGCCCTGGTCCAGGCCGTGACCACGCTCGATCGACTCTACCGGACGCTGTCGGAAAGCGATGCGCCCGGCGAGGCGGCCGACCCCGACCCGGCCGTGCTCGAGGCGCTCGACGACGATCTCAACACGCCGGCCGCGCTGGCCGAACTGAACCGACTGTCGCGAGAGACCGCGCAGGCCGAGGGCGCCGAGCGCGCTCGAAAGGCGGCGGCCCTCGCGGCCTCCGGCGCGGTCCTGGGCCTGCTGCAGGACCCCGAAGGCTGGCACGCGGCCCGGACCGAAGCGGTCACCGACGTCGATAGCGAGGAGGTCGAGCGACTGGTCGCCGAGCGCAATGCCGCCCGCAAGGCCCGCGACTTCGCCACCGCCGACCGGATCCGCGACGAACTGGACGCGCGAGGCATCGAACTCGAGGACGGTCCCGACGGCACCCGCTGGCAGGTCCGGGCCGGGGGCGGCCCGTGAACTCGGCGATGGACGAGCAACGCGAGATCATCGAAGAGTTCGAGCTGTTCGATGACTGGCTGGACCGCTACCAGTACATCATCGACCTGGGCCGGAAGCTCGAGCCGCTGGCGCCGGAAGAAATGCGCGACGACGCCCTGCTCGACGGCTGTCAATCGCAGGTGTGGTTGATCGTCGACGGCGATGCCGATCGAATGCTCTTCCGCGCCAACAGCGACGCGGCGATCGTCTCCGGCCTGATCCATCTCGTGCTCCGGGTCTATTCCGGCCGCAGCGCGCGCGAGATCGTCGATACGGAGCCCGAGTTCGTCGACGCGATCGGATTGAGCCAGCACCTGTCGCAGACCCGGGCCAACGGCCTGGCCAGCATGCTTGCCGCGATCAAGGGGCACGCTCGCAGCGCGCTGGGTGCTGCGTGAGTCGACGCGGTCCACGTTGGACGCGCGGCGCCAGGGACTCGTTCGGCGAGACCCGATCGGTCCGTGCGTCGCTGCGCCGCAACACCGTCGCATTGATCAGCCTGGTCCTCGCGATTACCTCGTTGGGCTATGCGGCCTGGCGCGGGGAGACGTCCGAAGTCCAGCGGAATCATCGGGAAGCGGCCTTCCGGATCCTGGTCGAAGTCGGCGAACTCCGCGAAGCCGTGCTGACTCGGAGCTTCTTCGTTGGCCGGGTCGAGGACCCCTCCACGACTGCTGTACCCGACCCGGCAACCTGGATCATGGGCTGGGGCAAGGTGATGATGATCCGTGATCTGTCGACGGTGCTACCCGAACCTTTGCCCGACCGCGGCCGGCAGCTGTTCGAGTCCTGGCAATCGGCAGCCGGCCGGCTGCACGCCCAGGATCGTGAAACCCGCCAGCAAGCGACCGATGACCTGCTCGAGCGGATCGATCGAATCCGCGACGCGACGGTCCAGCTGATCCACGACCTGGGCTGAATCGGCACAGGCGCCCTCCCCCATCCGGGAATCCGTTCGCTGCCTGCCACCGGGCCGATCGGACGGCCCGAAAACGAAAAGGGCCCGCGCATGGCGGGCCCCTTCTGACCTTGCCCGGCGGCCGCGCAACGTCGATCCTGCGAACGTCGCGATCAGTCGCGCGCAACCACCGAAATCACGACGCGGCGGTTCATGCGGCGATTCTCCGGCGAGGTGTTCGGCACCTTCGGCCGCGATTCGCCGTAGCCGACCACATCCATCCGGTCGCGGGGCACGCCCCGGGAAACCAGGTAGTCGGCGACCGACTGGGCGCGCCGCTCGGACAGTCCCTGGTTGTACTCATCGGTACCGATGCTGTCCGTATGGCCGGCGATCTCGATCGAAACGATCGTGTCGGCATCGCTCAGGGTGCCGACCACACCGTCGAGCTCACGCTCCGCGGCCGGCAGCAACACGGACGAATCGAACTCGAAGGTCACGGTGGAGTCCAGCTCCAGAATGACCTCGGGTTCGGGCGCCGGTGCGGGAGCAGGCGCCGGCGCGGGAGCCGGTTCCGGTGCGACGTACGGCTCGGGCTCCGGTTCCGGTGCCGGCGGACGCGGCGGCTCGCCGAACTTGTAGCTCAGGCCCAGCGAAAAGATGCCGTCGAGGAAACCGTTGTCGTTGTCGAAGGTCGCCCGATCGTTGTCGTAGCGCGCCTCGAACTGCGTACGCAGGCTCCAGTGGTCGCCGAACTGGGCGGTCGCGCCCAGGCCGACCGACGCGAACGCATCACGCCCGTCGTCGAGGAAATTGTCGTGTTCCTGCAGACCGACGCCGGCCAGCACGAACGGGCGCCAGTTCGAGTACTGGCCCCAGTGGTAGCGGCCGAACAGCCCGTAGCCCACGTTCTCGAAGCTCGAGTCGGCGCCGGCCGGCACCGTCAGAGCGTTGCCCTCGAACTCGGATTCGTAGGCGTCGATCTGCAACTCGAGGCTGAAATTGGGCGAGAAGAACTTGCCGATCGACACGCCGTAGTACGGCCAGTCGTCGTCAGCCAACCGGTCCTCGTCGACCAGCGCGGCGCCGCCGATACCGGTGACGTACCAACGATCGTCGAAGAGTTCGTCCTGCGCGACCGCAGCGTTCGCCGCCAGCGCTCCGCAGATTGCCAATGCCAGACGTTTCATAGCGTTGATCACTCCCATAGGGTTGGAGATCGGAAAAACGGTCTCATCATACCGTAGACCCACCCCCGCCGCGACCGGCAACGACGAGCGTGGTGCCGCGTTCAGCGGCTGTCGCGCATCTGCTTCTGTTTCAGCTCCCAGCGTTCCTGCGCATCGAGACACAGGGTGGCGATCGGGCGTGCCTCGAGGCGGGCCAGGCCGATCTCCTCGCCGGTCTCTTCGCAGTAGCCGTAGCTGCCGTCGTCGATCCTCGACAGCGCCTGGTCGATCTTGCCCAGGAGCTTGCGATAGCGATCGCGGGTCCGGAGCTCGAGGCTGTTCTCGGTCTCGCGCGAGGCCCGCTCGGCCTCGTCGCCGACGTCGCGCACTTCGCCGCGGAGGTTGTTGATCGTCTCCTGCGATTCGTCGATCAGTTCCTGGCGCCAGTCCAGCAGCTTCTGGCGGAAGAATTCCAGCTGCTTGGCGTTCATGTATTCTTCCTTTTCGGAAGGCCGGTAGTTCTTCGGCAGTTTCACTCGCTCGGTCGACATGGATTATTCCCGATGGTTCAGCCAGCGCGTTGACAAACCGGCGATTATATACCTCGTTACGGGCACGGACACAAGTACGGATGCAAAGGCTCCTGATCGCACTGATCCACCTCTACCGCCGGACGCTTTCGCCGGTGATCGGCCAGCAGTGCCGGTTCACGCCGAGCTGCTCGCGCTACACGGAGGAAGCGATCGAACTCTACGGCGCCGGGCGCGGGAGCTGGATGGGCTTCAAGCGCATCCTGCGCTGCCAGCCGTTCTGCGCCGGCGGAGTGGATCCCGTGCCGGGCAGCGATCGCGCAGCGATGCTGACCGAGCCGAGTGACGATACGGGCAGCGATCGCGCAGCGATGCTGACCGAGCCGAGTGACGATACGGGCAGCGATCGCGCAGCGATGCCGACCGAGCCGAGTGACGATACGGGCAGTGATCGCGCAGCGGTGCTCACCGAGCCGAATGGCGATCCGGGCAACGATCGCACCGCGACGCCGGCCGAAACCGACGGCCGCGCGGAACGCGCTTGACCATGGGCTGGGTCGGGCGACGGATGGACCACCTCGGCAGCGCCGCGTTCGGCGGTGCCGGCGGGCTGGGATTTTCCCAGGCGCCAGCCTTCACCCAGGCCTACCTGCAGCGGCTCGGGGGGCACGTCGACGAGGCCCAGAGGACGATCGAGAAGATCCGGCAGGGAGAACTGCTGCCATGGCTTGCGCCCGACGGCCGCGCCACGGCGATCGCCGAACTGCAGGTGCGCCTCGACCAGCTGCTCGCCCTGCAGGCCCAGCTCCGGGACACGCCGCCCCTGCTCCGACCCCTGACCCTGCTGCGCCGCGGCGAGTGGTCGATTGCCGAACGAGCTGCCGGCGACTTCGTCCCGGCCATCCCGCTCGATCCCGCCTCGCTGACCTGGACCGGCATCGGGATCGTCGTCGCGGTGATCGCCTACGAACTGCTCTGCCGCGCACCGATCGGCGGCGTGCGCTGGTATCGCAACCGGCGCCAGGCGGACGCGAACGGCGCAGCGGTCAGAGCGAAACGATCACGCTGACGCCGGCAAAGGTCAGGAGCACGCCGAAGATCCTGCGCGGGCTCAGTTCTTCCTTCAGCACCCACCACGAGAACAGGACGATGAAGGCCGCCGCGGTCTCGTTGAGTACCGAGGCGACCGAGGCGTCGGTCAGCCGGTAGCCGGCCAGCCACAGGATCATCGACAGGTAGGTGCCGAGGAACGAGGCCACGACAATGGTCCGCCACGGCTGCGGTTCGCGGTAGCGGGCCATGACCCGCCCCGCGGAACCGGTCGCGGCCACCAGCGCCAGCATGGCGACGGTGCCGGCGGCGAGGCGCAGCAGCACGGTCCAGAAGAAGTCGTCGCCCTCGAGCACCGGTTTGACCATCACCACGCCGGTGGCCATCAGCAGGACCGAACCGGCCCCGAACGCAACGCCCAGCCGGAGCGCCCGCAACGAGACGTCCATCCGGTTCGTCCGCCACGTCACCAGCAGGATGCCGGCCAGGACCAGGACGAAGCCGGCCATCTGCCACGGCGCCAGCGTTTCGCCGAGAAACAGGATGGAAAGAAGAATGACGAAGGGGCTGTACAAGCTGGCCGTGACGCCGGTCCGTGCCGCCCCCATCAGGTTCAGGGCGCGCAGGTACCAGGTATCGGCGATCGCGATGCCGATCACGCCCGAGACCGCGACCAGGCCCCACTCCGCGGCCGAATAGGTCGGCAGCGTGAGACCCTCCGTCAGCAACACGGTGGGAATCAGCAGGGCCACGCCGAGCAGGTTCTTGAACAGGTTCAGTTCGAAGGCCGGCAGCGTCTCGCCCGACCGTCGGAACAGCACCACCGCCATGGCCCAGACCGCGGCACAGGCGACCGAGAAGAACTCACCCATCGGAATCGCCCGATCGAGGCGGCGGAAGGCGCCGCGTTCGCACGGCCACCCACCACCAAGGCGCCAGCATGACCAGCGCGATCGCCACCTTGACCCCGTAGTCGCCGATCGCCAGCGTCACCCAGGGCATCGACGTGCCGGCGAACGCCAGCGCGAAGAACAGCGCCGTGTCCAGCGCCGAGCCGACCACCGACGAAAACAGCGGCGGCTGCCACCAGGCGCGGCCACGCAGGCGATCGAAGACCGACACGTCCAGCATCTGCGACGCCAGGAACGCCGCACCCGACGCCAGCGCGATCCGCGGGCTCGCCAGCCAGGCCGAGAGCACGACGGCCAGGGCGAAGCCCGCCCACACGACCCGGCGGGCCGCGAGCGGGCCACGCAGACGGTTGGCGAGATCGGTCACGAAGTAGCTGATCGGGTAGGTCAGGGCTCCCCAGGTCAGCCAGTCGTTGACCGGGTACTGGACCAGCACGTTGGCGCTGGCGACGATCGTCATCATCGCCAGCGTGAGGAAAGCGATCAGTCGCATCCGGACGGCCCGGTGACGGCGGCGTCGGGGTCGAGGTCGGGCCGCGAGGCCGACCGGCTTCCGGGGATCGGCAGATTGTCGGCCGGTCGGTAGGAAAACACCACGGAAAGCTTGCGACGATCGGTCAGGTTGCGGCCGGCGGCGTGAAGCAGACCGGCGTGGAAGAACAGAACGTCGCCGGGCGCCAGGTCGACCTGCACCGCGCGCTCCAACCAGGAACGGTTGGCCGGTGCATCTTCGCGGAAGAAGCGTTGGGCATCGAAACTGTCACTGCCGAACTTCGCCCGGTGCGAGCCGGGAATCACGCGCATTCCGCCGTTGCCCCGGGCTTCGTGGCCGAGCGCGGTCCAGGCATTGACAAGATCCGGACGCCGGTAGGACCAGTAGCGCAGGTCCTGGTGCCACCCGGTGGCGCTGGAAAACTCGGGCAGCTTCGTCATCACGCAGTTGTGGTGGGCGCGCACCACGCGAACCGACGGGGCCCCCAGGAAGGCCTTGACGTACGCCACCAGGTCCGGGGCGCAGGCCCAGTCGGAGAACACCGGGTCGAGGGCCAGCGCGTCGAGCAGGCGACGGATCGTCTCGCTTCCGGGCGCGTGAGCCGAAGGCGCGCCGGGATATCCGACCTCGCGCTCGAGCTCGAACGGCGATGCGCGCCTCGACAGCGCGCGCTCCGCGGCATGGCGCATCGCGGCCACGCGGCCGGCGGGGCAGAGGCCCGGGACCACCCGGTATCCGTCACGTTCGAATTGGTCGTTGGTGGAATCGTTCATGCCGCCGCGGAATGTCGAGCCCCGTCCCGGGGCGGTTGGCTTCGAGTCGTCGGAGCACGACGGTCGGACGACCGGCGATCCGTGCAGGATGCGCTCAGCGGGAACGGAGACCCGGCGTCGGTTCCGGTCGGGCACCCCGGATTGCCGGTCCTCGAGGCTGGCCGCCGGAGGCCCACCCCGGGGCTGCGAATCCCACTAAACTAGACGTCGGCATTCTATCACCGGGGACCGATGACGCCGTTGCTGACGCTGGGACTCGCGCTGCTGCTCGCCCTTGTTCTGTGGCGGGTGTGGCCGTCACCGGTCGCGCGGATCTTCCGTGCCCTTGACAGGCGGCACGGGCGCCTGAAGTCGAGCCGCCTGCGGACCGGAGCGATCGACTGGCACGCGCTGGAGGGCGGGCACGGCGAACCGCTGGTACTCCTCCATGGGTTCAATGCCGATGCCGACCATTTCACCCGGGTCGCCCGCTACCTGTCCCGTCACTTCCGCGTGCTCGCGCCCGACCTCCCCGGGTTCGGAGATACCCGTGTCGACGGCGCGCTCGACTACCGGATCAGCGCCCAGGCCGACCGGGTCATCGAGTGGATGGATGCCGCGGACATCCAGCGCTGCTACCTGGGTGGAAGCTCGATGGGCGGGTACATCGCGGCCGAGGTGGCCCGGCGCGTGCCCGACCGCGTTCGCGCGCTGTGGCTACTGGCGCCCGGCGGCGTGGAGGGTGTACCGCATTCACCGTTGTTCCAGGAAATCTCCGAGGAACGGCACAATCCGCTGATCATCCGCCACCTGGCGGATTTTCATCGCCTGATCGACTACTGCTTCGTGCACCCGCCCTGGATTCCAGGGCCGCTGGCCCGTTTCCTGGCCTCGCGGGCGGCCGGTCGAGCCGTCGACCACCAGCGCGCGTTCGACGCCATCCGCTTCGACTCCGAACCCCTCGAGCGCATCGTCGACGGCCTGCAGGTGCCCGCGCTGGTCGTCTGGGGTCGCTCCGATCAGGTCCTGAATCCGGCCGGCGCCGCGGCCATCGCCGAACGGATGCCGTCGGCCGAGACGCTGCTGCTGCCCGACACCGGCCATCTGCCGATGCTCGAGAACCCCTGTACCGTGGCCGAGGCCTGGACCAGCTACACGGAACGGCTGGCCCGGGCGCGCCTCGACGGCTGAGCCCGCGACCGCGAATCTCCCTGCGGCTGGGCATCGTCCCGGTTCGCCGCTAGAATGGCGGCCAGACAACGAACAGGAGCCGGGGGGCCATGGCAATCACCAGACTCTCGGCCAACCAGCTTCGCTGGAACGTCCGTCCCGACCTGCTCGATGCGCCCGCTGGCGAAGCGCCCGTCGCCACGCTCGGCAGCGAAGACGCGATCGAGTCGCTCGGCAACGCGCTGCGCGGCAACGACGGCGACCAACCCCACCTGTTCCTGCGCGGCCGCCCGGGCACCGGGCGACGCCGGTTGGTGGAACGCGCCCTGGCGAACCGGACGCCCCCGCCGGCGGCCGGCAACGACCTGGTGTTCGTGTACAACTTCGACCACCCGCACCAGCCCCGCCTGCTCCGCCTGCCGGCCGGCATGGGCCGCAAGGTCCGTGCCGAACTGCGATCGGTCATCCGCTTCATCCGGGACCAGCTGGACCCCGCGCTCGAGGCCCGGCCGATCCGCAACCGGCTGCAGGCCCTGCACGATCGTGCCGACGCCGAGATGCGCAAGATCACCGACCCGATGGACGAGCGGCTCCGCCCGGACGGGCTGGTCCTGGTGCGCGAGGAGGTCGGCCGCCTGGTGCGCCTGTCCGTCCACGTCAAGCAGACGGGCCGGGTGATTTCCCAGGACGACCTGGCCAACCTGGTCTCCAAGGGCCAGGTCGACCGCGAGGAATACCGCAAGATCCGCGAGATCATCCGGGACGAGCAGGACGAACTGGCCCGCCTGACGACCCGGGTGAACGAGATCTGGCGTCGCAGCCAGGACCTGGCCAACCGCCTGGTGCAGAGCGAAGCGCGCCGCCTGCTGGCCGGCCTGATGCGCAGCGTCGACGACCAGATCGGCCACCCCGAGGTCGCCCGCCATCTCGAGGCGATCCTCGAGGACGTGCTCGAACACGGCGTCGGCGGTGGCCGGGCGGCGGACCTGGACCTGGAAGGCCGCTACGGCGCCAATCTGCTGATCGCCGTCGACCCCGACGGCACGGCCCCGGTCGTGATCGAGAAACACCCGAGCGCGCGCAACCTGTTCGGTTCGATCGACACCGTCTGGCACGCCGGCCGGGCCGATGCCGTCTCGTTCCAGGGCCTGCGCGCCGGAAGCCTGCTGCAGGCCAACGGCGGACTGTTGATCGTCGATGCCGACGCCCTGCTCGAGCACCCGGAATGCCTGAACCGGCTGCAGCGGACGCTGACCACCGGTGAACTGTCGATCGAATCGATCGACCGCCGTGCACCCGGAGCCTCGCTGAAACCCGATGCGGTGCCGGTCTCGCTGCAGCTGGTCCTGATCGGCTCTTTCGACGCCTGGCGCCAGCTCAACCGCGAGCACGGCGAACTCGCCCGCAGCCTGGACCAGGTCATCGACCTGCCCGACCGGGTCTCGCGCGACGAGCACAACGTCCGCGCCCTGTCCGCACTGCTCGTCAACGAGTGCGAGCGCCTGGAGTTGCCGCCCTTCGACGCCGGTGCGCGGGCCCGCCTGGTCGAAGAAGCCGCCCGGCTGGACGGCCGCGGCGGATTGTCGACCTCCCTGGACCGGCTGCTCGCCCGGGCCCGCGCCGCGGCCAGGCTGGCCCGCCAGGCCGGCGATTCGAAGGTCGAGGCTGCCCACGTCGAGTTCGCGATCGAACAGGCCACCGTGCCCCTGCTGCGCCTGCAGGGCGACGAAGCCCAGGGCAGCGCGGCGTTCCCCGGCGCCCGCTCGATGCCCGGCCAGGTCCACCTGCTGGCCCGCCGCGACGACGGAACACGCGGCGCCGCGCGCGTGCTCCGGCTCCAGTGCGCGAGCCTGCCGGCCCGCCATGCGTCGATCCGCGTCCCGGTCGGGTTGCAGGACCGCGCGGGCACCGAGGACCAGCTCGAAATCCTGCTCGGCTCCCTCCTGGGCCTCGACAACGAGCCCGGCCTGCATGCGGCGCTGGAGCTGATCGCGGCCGACGGCTCGGTGGTCACCGATGCGCCGGGCGAGACGTTTTCCCTGGCGGCGCTGGTCGCCCTGCTCAGCCAGGTCACGCGCACGCCGCTTCGCCAGGACATCGCGCTGATCGGCGACATCGACCTGACCGGCCGGGTGCTGCCCGTGACCGAGCTGAACGAGCGGATCGAGTCGCTGTTCGAGAGCTGCTACCGCAGCGGCCGTCGATCGGGCGGCGGCACCGGTCCATCCGGGGCCGGCGTGGCGATTCCGGCGGTGCAGCGCGACGAACTGATGCTGGGCCCGCGCATCGTGCAGGCCTCCGGTAACGATCTGTTCCAGGTCTTCGCCGTCGGCAGCGTGGCCCAGGCGATCGAGCTGCTGGCCGGCCAGCATCCGGGCAAGCGCATCGACGGCCGATTCCCCGACGGATCCCTGTTCGCCCGCGCCCGCCAGCGCCTCACTCGCTGAGCGGACCGACCGGTCGCGGATCGTCGCCGAACCTCTTGCCCCGGACACGAAACAGCACGTATAATGGCGTGCTTGATTCGTGGTGATCGTGGCTTTTGCACAAAGCCCGCCTGTCCGGTCGGCCCGACGCCGACCGCCGAACCCCGGGTTCGGAGGGGGTTTTCTGGAAAAGCCCGGTCGCCACTCGAAACCATCCGGCCCGGAACGATCCGGACCGAAGTACACACGTGGAGTTTCAGACGAAATGTCTTTGAGCGCAGAACAGAAACAGCAGATCGTTTCGGAATACCAGCTCTCGAGCGGCGATACCGGTTCCCCGGAAGTGCAGATCGCGTTGCTGACCGCACGCATCAAGCACCTCACGGGCCACTTCCAGGACCACAAGGGTGATCACCACTCGCGGCGCGGACTGATCAAGCTGGTCAACCAGCGTCGCTCGCTGCTCGACTACGTCCGCAACAAGGACGTCCAGCGCTACCGCGACATCGTCCAGCGCCTCGGCCTCCGCCGTTAAGCGCGCTTCCCGGCTCATGTGATTCGACGGCATCGGTTGTTGTTCATTCAACAGCCGATGCTTCGTCGTATCCGGAATCGGCGCACGCGCTCCGTCCACCGCTTTTCCAACGATCGACCCTACTTACGTCCCTGGAGTATTCGCAGTGTTCAACAAAGTCACCAAATCGTTCCAGTACGGTGAGCACACCGTCACCCTGGAAACCGGCCACCTCGCCCGCCAGGCGACCGGCGCCGTACTCGTTTCGATGGGCGGCACCGTCGTCCTCGTCACCGCGGTCGCCCGCCCCGAAGCCAAGCCCGGTCAGTCCTTCTTTCCGCTGACGGTCAACTACCAGGAGAAGTTCTACGCGGCGGGAAAGATTCCCGGCGGCTTCTTCAAGCGTGAAGGTCGACCGACGGAGAAGGAAACGCTGACGTCGCGTCTGATCGACCGTCCGCTCCGCCCGCTGTTTCCGAAGGGTTTCCTGAACGAGGTGCAGGTCATCGCGACGGTCATGTCGCTGAATCCGGAAGTCGATGGCGACATCCCGGCCCTGATCGGCGCCTCGGCCGCCCTGGCCATCTCCGGCGCCCCGTTCCAGGGTCCGATCGGTGCGGCCCGCGTCGGCTTCGTCGACGGCGACTACGTGCTCAACCCGAGCGCTTCGCAGCTCGAGAACTCGCGCCTCGACCTGGTGGTCGCGGGAACCGACAAGGCCGTGCTGATGGTCGAGTCGGAAGCCGACCTGATGAGTGAAGACGAGATGCTCGGCGCCGTGACCTTCGGCCACGACCAGATGCAGACCGCGATCAAGGCGATCAACGAACTGGTCGCCGAAGCCGGCAAGCCGAAATGGGACTGGCAGGCGCCGGCCAAGCCGGAAGGCCTGGCCGAGAAGGTCCGCGAGCTCGGCATGAGCGGGCTCGAATCCGCCTACCAGCACACGGACAAGACCCAGCGCCACGAAGCCATCGGCGAAGTGAAGAAGAAGGTCGTCGATGCGCTGTGCCCGGAAGGCGAGGAAACCGTCTGGACCGAAGGCGACGTGAAGGACGCCTTCCATGCCATGGAAAAGGAATTCGTGCGCGGCCAGATCATCGAAGGCAAGCCGCGTATCGACGGCCGCGACCTGACCACGGTCCGTCCGATCGACGTGCAGGTCGGCGCCCTGCCCCGCACCCACGGCTCGGCCATCTTCACCCGCGGTGAAACGCAGGCGATGGT